>JANNOU010000099.1:0-56614 GCA_031399305.1 Leptolyngbya sp. SOY_34_metabat_272 | reverse complement strand
CTCTCGACTTCATTGCTGGCTTTCAGGCCCGCATAGCACTGACCCAGCGTGTCACTCACCCCTTGCGCAGGGGGGTCTGGGGGAGGCGCTTCGTCCCCCAGTGGGGGGGTTGGGGGGCAAACGCCCCCCATTCCGGGTTCTCTCCAATACCCACAGCCTCCCTAACTCGTGCCAATCCTAGAACTCAACTCAGCTAGTTCGAGGTAGCAACCAGTCCACCATTAGCATAAATAGTCTGCGCAGTAATCCACCTTGCTTCCGGAGAGGTAAGGAACCGCACCAGAGGCACAATATCTGCCGGTTCACCAATGTCGCCATTGATACTCATACTCTTAAGCCAAGCAATATTCTCATCCGTCTCAGCAGGGTAGAAGAAAGATGTCTTGAGGGGCCCCGGAGCAACGCAATTGACCGTGATGCCGCGATCACCAATCTCCTTAGCGAGCGATTTAGTAAAGTGTTCGACAGGACTCTTGCTGCCAGCGTAGCCACCATACGTGGGCGCAGTCACAGCAACAACAGTCGTAATCAGGCTTAGAATACGCCCATGATCCGCCATCCTTGTGCTCGCCTCACGCATCAAGAAAAACGGCACCTTTGCATTGATTTCGAACAGTCGGTCAAACTCCTCCTCCGAGAACTCAGCGATCGGCTTACGAACGATCATGCCTGCGGTGTTCACAAGAATGTCCCATTGACCAAAGTGCTCAAACGCCTTATCCACTAGCCGTTTCACCTCACTCACCTGAGTCAAGTCACCTTGATGCGTGATCGCTTGACCCCCAAGCTTGGTGATGCTTTTGGCAACTTTCGCTGCCTCGCCTTGCTTGGAAGTGCTGTTGTAATGAACAACAATTTTCGCGCCATCGGCTGCCAGTGCTTCCGCAAAAAGCTTACCCAGGTTTGCAGAAGCACCCGTGATGATTGCAACTTTTCCAGTCAAGACACCAGACATAACTACCTCCTCAACACATTGATAACTAGTGAGCCCCCATTCGCCGCCACCCGTAGGGTGATCGCTTGTCTATTGACTCGCGCTGAGCCAATTGCCAAGACAAATTTTTTAGCTGGGCAGCCATTATTAGACTAAATGAGCTAATATTATCTGTCAAATGCATTACATAGATACCTTTCATGCATGAAATTAATTTAGCTCAGCTAGACCTCAATCTTCTGATGGCACTACACGCATTGCTAGAAGAGCGCAGTGTTACCCGTGCTGGAGAAACACTAGGGCTCAGTCAATCTGCTACGAGCCATGCACTGAGCCGGTTACGTAAACTGTTTAATGATCCACTGCTAGTTCGCACCCCCAAGGGTATGATCCCTACATCCCGCGCTGAAAACCTCTTAGAACCATTGCGTCAAATCTTGTCAGAGATTGAGCAACTGATTCAAACACCGATCTTTGATCCCAAAGCCACGCAGGGTACAATTCAACTAGTCGCAACAGACTACGCGACCGTTGTGATCCTGCCTCAGGTATTACAACGGATCGCCGAAGAAGCTCCGCACCTAGACGTTGAGTGCCACCATTGGGGGACCGATACCTTAGAGCAGCTCAGGCGTGGCACAGTTGACTTAGCCTTGGGGGGGCAAAACCCACCTGACGCTAGCGAATTTAGTTTCCAACCGTTGTTTGTGGAAGATTTTGTATCAATCGTGCGAATTGACCATCCAGTGACTCGAGCCGAATTCACGCTTGAATCGTTTCTCACCTGCCCACATGCGTTGATCACTGTAACCAATTCGCGCATGGGCTATATCGATAAAGTGCTGGAAGAACTAGGAGCCAAACGACGAATTTTGCTCAGACTACCGCACTTTCTCTCGGCCCCCCTAATTGTGGCAAAGACTGATTTAATTCTGACGCTTCCACGACGACTGGCGGTGTTGTTTGCCGAGTTTGCCAATCTGGCTGTGCTCAACCCTCCTATTGAAGTTGCTGGATTTAGCTATATTCAGGTCTGGCATAAGCGCCGTCAGCATGAGCCGATGCATATCTGGTTACGCAATTTAATCGCTTCTCAAACCCTGCAAGTCTAACTTAAAAACCCATGATTACTTTGGTTTAATCTTCTTCTAGCCGTTTGTTCTGCTTGGAGAAGAATGCCAAGGCATAGTTCAGCTGAATAAGAACAGAAATTGGGTTGAATGTCCAGTCCAGAAGATGCCGAGGGTCATAAAACTTAGAAAGTAGCTCAAGAATTTTGACACCAAGCTCCATAACGATGCAAACAATTCAGCGTCTGATCGTATTGCTTCACCAACAGGAACTTTTATGTCAAGCACAAGTAGCATTAAGGCAATTGCAAAAACTCCATCACTGATTGCTTCGATCCGTTGAATTTTTTGTCCCGCAATTTGATTGTATGTTTTTTCGCCTTGGGTCGTGGTTACAAAGGGTAGACAACCTAAGGCTAGCATCTCCAAGCATTAGCGGCTACCCAAATAGCGCTAACTGAGGCACCACCCAGCTCTCGTGTCTCTTAGAGCGCAGAGATCGGGGACTGGCAACTCACCGTCGTAATGCCTTGAGTCCAAGATTCGGGAATAGCTGACTGGCAACAGCGAACTGGACCCAGGCTGTTGCCAGTGTTTCCAGTGTGCGTGCTACAGCCAGTTTGCCGGCGTCTATGGCTTCGTAGCCACACTCTTTAACTAAATCAGCAACTATCTTCTTGGCCTCTGAATCATCACCACAATAGAAGATACTGGGACGATCATTACCGAACTGTCTGGAATCTGAGGCGATGATTTCCGCGAAGGTCGTATTAAAGGCCTCCACAACTTTTGCCCCAGGTGCAAGTTCTTGAATCGTTTCAGCCACAGAAATTTTTAGCTCGGTTGGCAAACCAATCGTTTGTCCCGTAAAGTCTGGTTGCAATCCACTCACACAAGTAATGACAATCTTGCCATCTAGAGAACCAGCAGCACGAATTACATCTTCTAACGAAGGCACCCAGACAGCAAACAAAATCAAGTCGCTTTGTGTCACTGCCTCTTGAGGAGTTCCAGCTTTCGCAGTCTCGCCCGCCGACGCAGCAAGTTGACGGAGCTTATGCTCGTCTCGCGAGTAAGAAAAGATGACTTGGTGTCCGGCTTTTGCCCAAATTTTGCCAAGCGCAGCTCCCATATTGCCCGCACCAATAATGCCGATTTTCATGCTTTTTGACTGCCTAAATCACAGCACAAGCCATCAGTATACTCCCTACCGCGATCACCGCGATCGCGCTGCTCACTGGCATGAACTGCTGCAAGGGTTGCAGCCATGAAAAACGCTTCAGCCAGTGGTGAGCATAAACCACGCCTATGCCAATGCTCACTAATACAACTGCCAATCCAACACTGAACGCACACACCAAGAGCAATCCGTATACAGTTTGATGAAGCGCAATCGCGCTTAACAGCAATACCAGGGCTGACGGGCAAGGAACGAGCCCCCCTGCAATTCCCAAGGTGAGCAGAGACTGTAATGTGACCTGAGAACTAGAGTGATGATGCGTGTGATGAGAAGCATGATGGTGAGTGTGGTGATAAGGTGCGGGTGCAGGATTGAGATGTCGATCGAGTAGCCAAAATCCAACCCCGCAAACCATTAACCCGCTTAGTAGGCTGAGAAATGGGTAAAACTGCTCTGGCAGAACGTATCTAGATAGCAGCAAGGCTAAAACACCCAAGGCGAAAGCACTAATGGTGTGCGTTATCGTGGTCACCAGCCCCAGCAAAATAGCCTGCTGAGGTGTGCCCCGCGAGCCGACGAGATACGCCGCTACCATCGTTTTTCCGTGTCCGGGTGAGAGAGCGTGTCCGGCTCCCGCAAGCAGGGCGATGCCTATCCCGCTCAGCATCAGGTTTGGAGAGAGGCTTAAGCGAGCCAGGTTTTGTGTCAAGAAGCTACCGTGTCCGATGTGAGCCAGGGCAGGCTGACCAGACAGGAAGGTGATGAGCCATGCACAGCCAACAGCCTCGATCCACCTATTCATCAATAGTCGCGGGCGATCGAGACGCGCGGTATAAACTATAGCCAACCAATGTCAAGATGACGCTGACCGTTGCAATTGCGACATTGGGATAGATCGGAATGCCTGCTACCATGGGCGGAGCTTCTTTGAGATCGGCTTGCAAGCTAGTTCCAGGAATCACAAATGTCACAAAGAAGAAAGGTGACCAAAAGATAACAGGGACCAACATCGCGAAGGTATAAGCAATGTCAGGTTCTGCCGAGCGTCGCCAGAGGAGCCACAGCGCCACAATACTCATTCCACTGAGCAACCATAACATTACTGCATCATGGAATTTCGCGTGCGGATGCCACTCAGGGTTGAACAGGTGAGTGATGTTCCAATCGACCGCTACGGAAACTACAGCAGTGCTGACGAGAACAACAGAGAGCAAAATACGACTGACTCTTCTCATAAATTTGTGGGTAGAACCTTATACCTGTCGGGAGAATTACACAATTCTACAGCTTCTCGGCTCGGCAAACTGTAACCATTTGCCCAGTCGCAAATTTCTGGCCTGCTGATTTTCGACTGTTTATCAAGCCGATTGACTCGCTTTCATCGGTTTCTGTGCCGCCGCCGTCAAACCTCCCCATGAAGGTACAGTGCGCCACTGATTAAACGATAGACTTTTCTTGCTGGCTCAGATTAGAATTTAGGTCATTCTTGCTATCAAAGTTGGCATTGCGGTGTTCTACCTTTGCCTTAAAAACATTCGGGGGGTAACTCCGACATGTTTCTTGAAGTGCTTGGCAAAGCGACTTTGATCCACACAACCCACCAGTAGAGCGATTTCAGCGATCGCATACTTCTTTTGTTGCAATAATTCTTTTGCTTTTTCCATCCGTTGCTGAAGCACGTATTGATAGGGGGCTATTCCCATTGATTGCTTAAACAAACGGCAAAAATGATATTGACTAATGCCCGAAATTTCTGCTAGTTCAGCCAGGTGGAGCGGTCGATCTAAATAGCTGTGGATGTAATCTAAGACTTGCTGGAGTCGATGGTCAGACAGACCTTCCTGCCGCATTTTGGGTTGAAACGCGCAGTATCGTCGCAGTAAATGAATCACGAATACCTGCATGAGCGATTCGATATAAAGCGGCCCACCCAGGCCACCCGTGTTCAGCTCTGACTGAAACAGGCGAGCCATTGCTTCAATTTGCGGATCGCAGGCACTCACCGTACTCAGTAACTCAACCTGGTTTGCATCTAACCCAGCCGCTTGTTCAGCGATTCGGTTCAAAAGGCGTGGCTCAATTACAAACATCAGGGATTCATCGGTACTATTCCAGGCCCAAAGGCCCGACGTCCCAGACGGACAAATCCAAAAATCTCCTTTGGTTTGAGATTTTACAGATTCCTGTTCGCCAATTCGAGTTATTTTTTGCTGATTGCCATCGCTTAAGAGAATGCAAAGCAGATGATCATTACAGCCGGAAAAGTCAAGCTCGTTTGGCGCTGAGCGGTGGCGGTCAATCGTCAACCCAGGCAGTTGAAGAACGCGGCGCTCAGAAATCCAGGTGCTCTTCATCTCAGCTCAAGGGGTTGATCAACATGAGGGACCACACCAAATAGAGTATCAGCATGGGTTCTTCCCCGCCCGAGGCCCAAAACCCAGCTCAGAACTCGGATGATTCAGCTCAGAACTCGGACGAGGCAGCTCTGACATAGAATGACGCAGACTAGAGCAACGTCATGGTTATTTCTGTCTTGTGATGACGCGGTTCAGAACCCGGATGATCCAGACTAGAGCGACATTGTGGTTGTTTCGGTCTGCGACGACGCGCCTCTGTACTGGACTGGCGAAGCTTTAAGGTCGTCGCTTGGAGTGCAGCCACCCCGCCGAGCCTGAGTCGCAGAGGAGAGGCTAGCTGCCGCAGCCGCTCCGAGCCCCCCAGCGAACACGCTAGGATTGTGTGAGAAAACGTAAACTGCCGTTACCTTCGCGTTTGAGTGGGACAGCTCTATGACCGACGTGCCCGTGTCCCGGATTCGGAACTTCTGCATCATCGCTCACATCGACCACGGCAAATCCACCCTGGCCGACCGGCTGCTGCAAGCCACTGGCACCGTAGCCTCGCGCGACATGAAGGAACAGTTCCTAGACAACATGGACCTGGAACGCGAGCGCGGCATCACGATCAAACTCCAGGCCGCCCGCATGAACTACGTCGGCGAGGACGGCGAGAAATACGTCCTGAATCTGATCGACACCCCCGGCCACGTGGACTTCTCCTACGAAGTCTCACGCTCGCTACTGGCCTGTGAAGGGGCGCTGTTGGTCGTGGACGCCTCGCAGGGCGTAGAAGCCCAGACCCTAGCCAACGTCTACCTGGCCCTGGACAATAACCTGGAGATCATCCCGGTCCTCAATAAAATTGACCTGCCTGGAGCCGACCCCGACCGCGTCGCCGCCGAGATCGAAGAAGTGATCGGCCTCGACTGCGCCAACGCCATCCGGGCCTCGGCCAAAGAAGGCATCGGCATCCCAGAGATCCTGGAGTCGGTTGTCCACCTGGTGCCGCCGCCGCCAGACAACACCGACAAGCAACTGCGCGCCCTGATCTTCGACAGTTACTACGACGCCTACCGGGGCGTGATCGTCTACTTCCGGGTGATCGACGGCTCCGTCAAGAAAGGCGACAAAGTCCGCTTCATGGCCTCGGGCAAAGAATATGTGCTCGACGAATTGGGCGTGCTCGCCCCTCGCCAGGTCCAGGTAGACCAGCTGCACGCAGGCGAAGTGGGTTATTTGGCTGCCGCGATTAAAGCCGTAGCTGATGCTCGGGTTGGCGACACGCTCACCCAGGCCGATGACCCCGCACCCGAACCGCTGCCGGGCTATCAAGAAGCCAAACCCATGGTGTTCTGCGGCCTGTTCCCCACCGACGCCGACCAATTTGAAGACCTGCGCGAAGCCCTAGAACGCCTCAAGCTCAACGACGCCGCGCTCAACTATGAACCTGAGACCTCTAGCGCCATGGGCTTCGGCTTCCGCTGCGGCTTTTTGGGCCTGCTGCACATGGAGATCGTGCAAGAGCGCCTAGAGCGCGAGTACAACCTCGAGCTGATCACCACCGCCCCTTCGGTGATCTACCGCGTCACCACACTCAAGGGCGACGTTGTGCTGATCGATAACCCCAGCTTGTTACCTGACCCCCAGGAGCGCGAGAAGATCGAGGAGCCCTACGTCAAAGTCGAGATCATCACGCCCGAAAATTATGTGGGGCCACTGATGGAACTGTGCGAAACTCGCCGGGGCAACTTCCAGGACATGAAGTACCTGACGCCGGGCCGCACGACTTTAATCTATGAACTGCCCCTGGCCGAGCTGGTTACCGACTTCTTCGACCAGATGAAATCCCGCTCACGCGGCTACGCCAGCATGGAATATCAGTTCCTCGGCTACCGCGAGAACAAACTAGTCAAACTCGACCTGCTGCTTAACGACGAGCCGGTCGATTCCCTGGCCACAATCGTGCACCAAGACAAGGCTTATTTCGTGGGCCGCTCCCTGGTGAGCAAGCTCAAAGAGCTGATTCCCCGCCACCAGTTCCAGATTCCCGTGCAGGCAGCGATTGGCTCCAAAGTCGTGGCGCGTGAGACCATTCCTGCTCTGCGCAAGAACGTGCTCGCCAAATGCTACGGCGGCGACATCTCCCGCAAGAAAAAGCTGCTGGAGAAGCAAAAAGAAGGCAAGAAGCGCATGAAGTCCGTAGGCACAGTCGAGGTGCCACAGGAAGCATTTATGGCGATTTTGAAACTGGGTGGTGAGTAGGTTCGACCCTCGCTACCACTGCTCAAGTTGCCCAAAGGTGAAAGGCTTTCTAGAGCCCTATGACCTGATGACTGACTAGCGTGCATTGGTTAAAGCACAACCGACCCAACCGCTCTGAGTGAACCTGGTATGTTATTCTCTGCAAAGATCAGTCACGTGATCATGCGTGTGCCAGACTTATGGTCAATTCCAACCGAATATTGATCTTGTTCGCTCACCCGGCGCTGGAAAAGTCACGAATCAATCGCCAGCTCATTCAAGCTGTCAAAGGCTTGGATTCAGTCACGGTCCACGATCTCTACGAAGCCTACCCCAACTTCCACATTGACGTGAGCTTTGAGCAAGAGCTGCTGCTTGCGCACGACATCATTGTTTTTCAGCATCCTTTCTATTGGTACAGCAGCCCTGCGCTTTTGAAAGAGTGGCAGGACTTGGTTCTAGAGTATGGATTTGCCTACGGCCATGAAGGAACAGCCTTGCATGGCAAGAAATTTCTCACCTCGATCACCACAGGCGGCGGTGAGCAAGCCTATCAGCGGCAAGGATACAACCGCTTTACACTCCGCGAGCTGCTGCTCCCCTTTGAGCAAACCGCTTATCTTTGCGGCATGGAATATCTGCCGCCCTTTGTTGTCCAAGGCACGCATCAGCTCCGGGAATCGCACCAGATTGCCAAGCACGCTGAGGACTACCGCACGGTGATCACTGCGCTCCGAGATAACACCATCAACTGGGAAAGCCTTCGTCAGTTTAAGCACCTAAACCAAAGCTTGGCACAGGTTATCAGAACACCGGAGCTGCCGCACCATGCATAGCGAAGATTTCTTTTTTCAGGCGTTCGTTTATCTGGTTGCAGCGGTGCTATCGGTGCCAGTGGCCAAACGGCTGGGTCTCGGCTCCGTTCTGGGCTATCTGATTGCCGGCGTGATTATTGGTCCTTTCGTGTTGGGGTTTGTTGGCAAAGAGGGCAGCGATGTCATGCACTTCGCCGAATTCGGTGTGGTGATGATGCTCTTCCTGGTGGGATTGGAACTGCAACCCTCGCTGCTGTGGCGATTGCGCCTGCCAATTCTGGGCCTGGGTGGCTTGCAGGTGACGGTTACGGCGCTGGTCGTCGCTGGGCTCGGTGTCCTCTACGGGCTCCCCTGGACCATGGCTCTAGCGGTGGGCCTGATCCTTGCCATGTCTTCCACAGCGATTGTGCTGCAAACCCTCAATGAGAAGGGGCTGATGAAGACAGAAGCCGGACAGTCTTCCTTCTCAGTCCTGCTGTTTCAGGACATTGCCGTTATCCCGATTTTGGCCCTATTGCCGCTGCTGGCGATCAAGACGAGTGCGTCGGTGAGCCTGGCTGCAGCAGAGCAAACTGCGGAACATAGCTCAGCCCTGGCGGGTTGGCAACAAGCCCTGCTGGTGATCGGAACGGTCGGCGGCATCATTATTGCGGGTCGGTTTCTAATGCGCCCGGTCTTCCGCTTCATCGCCAACACCCAGCTGCGCGAGGTTTTTACCGCGACAGCTTTGTTGCTGGTAATTGGCATTGCCCTAGCGATGCAGAAGGTGGGCCTCTCACCGGCATTGGGCACCTTTGTCGCAGGAGTGGTGCTAGCCGATAACGAGTACCGCCACGAATTAGAGACCGACATTGAACCCTTCAAAGGATTGTTATTGGGGTTGTTCTTCATCTCGGTCGGAGCCAGCATCAACTTCAACTTGCTGATCGAGCAACCTTTGTTGATTCTGGGAGTCGTCTTCGCGCTGATCCTCGTCAAGTTCGCTGTATTATTCGGGCTGGGTCGGTTTTTCAAATTGGAGTTGAGCCAGAACTTACTCTTTGCGTTTGCCCTGGCCCAGGGAGGCGAATTTGCCTTTGTGCTCTTCTCTTTTGCTCTGCAAAACAATGTGCTAACCGCAGCGGTAGCAGGTCCCTTGATTGCAGCGGTAGCGCTGTCGATGATGATGACACCGCTGATTATGATCCTGCATGACCAGTGGGTGCAGCCTCGTTTCGTGACCTCTGCGCCGCAACCAGAGGCAGACACAATTGATGACAACGAAAACCCAGTGATCATCGCAGGCTTTGGCCGCTTTGGGCAAGTTGTGGGCCGGTTACTCCTGGCCAACGGCTTCAAAACCACAGTCCTGGAGCAGAGTCCAGGTCAAATTGAAATGCTGCGGCGTTTCGGCTTCAAGGTATTCTACGGCGATGCATCTCGGATTGATTTGCTGCGTGCGGCAGGAGCACAGCAGGCCAGGCTCCTGGTGGTCGCCATCGACGAACGCGAGAAAGCGCTGCATATCGTCGACCAGGTTCGCAAACACTTTCCCCACCTAAAAATTTTGGCAAGGGCGATTGATCGCGGTCATGCCTACGAGCTGATTCGTCGTGGGGTTGAGGTGGTTGAGCGAGAGATGTTTGGTTCGGCTTTGGAGATGGGAGTCGAAGCCCTGAAGTTATTGGGCTTGCGCTCTTACAAAGCCCATCGTGCAGGCCACACCTTCAAACATCACGACGAGGCCGCCCTGCATGAATTGGCTCATGCGATGGGAGAAGAGAAGGTGTTAGTCGCGAGGTCGCGGCAACTGGCAAGAGATCTAGAGCAGCTACTGCAGTCAGACAACCAGGACCTGGTCCACGACGTCGATCGAGCCTGGGATACCTCAGTCCTGCGCAAGGATGCTTGAATGATTAGCTCACGCCAGCTTGGTGCTTGGGAGCGGGTCGTGGCCTGGACCAAACCACGATGAACACGCAGGAGCAACCTGCTGATCCGGGCAGCCGCCCCAGGGACTGGTCCTGGCCTTTCTGGCCTGCTGTGCCGCTCTATCCCTACGGCAGGCGACGGACTCTGCGCACAGAAGTGGTCAAAGACGCGGTCTGGATCTTCGACCAGCTACAGGGCATCCTCTACGTCGTCGTGCCCATTCGCATGACTGTCGTGAAGCTCGAAGCGGGGGGGCTTCTCGTCTATGCGCCAATTGCGCCGACCCCAGAGTGCATCCGGCTGGTCGAGGAATTGGTGGCGGTGCACGGCGAGGTCCAGTACATCATCCTGCCAACTGTCTCCGGCATCGAGCATAAGGTCTTCGTCGGCCCCTTCGCCAGACGCTTTGCCAAGGCGCAGGTCTTTGTGGCCCCAAACCAGTGGAGCTTCCCGCTCAACCTGCCGCTCAGCTGGCTCGGCTTGCCCCACAACCGCACCCAGATACTCCCAGACGACAGCCGCAATGCCCCCTTCGCCGATCAATTTGACTACGCTGTGCTGGGTCCGATCAGGCTTGGCTTGGGACCCTTTGAAGAAGTCGCCTTCTTCCACAAGCGCACGCGTACTCTGCTCGTGACTGACTCCATACTCGCTGTCCCAGAGCAGCCACCCGCGATCGTCCAGTTGGATCCCTACCCCTTATTGTTCCACGCCAAGGACCATGCCTCTGAGGTTGTCGAGGACAGTGAGGCTAGCCGTCGCAAAGGATGGCAGCGCGCTTCGCTGCTTGCGTTTTACTTCCGGCCCAGCAGCCTGGAAATCATTGACCTAAGACAGGTGATTCGCGCTGCCCGCCAAGCACCAGATCGCTCTAGGCAAGCTTATTTCGGTTGGTTCCCATTTCGCTGGCAGGACAACTGGACACAGTCGTTCGAGGCACTGCGCAGCGGTGGACGTCCGTTGGTGGCACCGATCCTGCAGACGCTGATTCTTAACCGGGCACCCGAGGAAACCATCGCCTGGGCTGACCAAGTGGCTAGCTGGAATTTCCAGCAAATTATTCCCTGCCACTTTGACGCGCCCATTGAGGCAGATCCGCATCAGTTTCGGCAGGCGTTCGCCTTTCTGGAGAACTTCGGCAGCGGCGGTCATCCCCTGCCTGGAGAGGATTTTGAACTACTCAGACAGCTAGAGGCAGGCCTAAACAGATTTGGTATTGTACCGCCATCCAAAACAAGGGGACAGTCTCCTAGGTCTGCGAGCAGCAGATGGCAACGAGATAGTTGATAACTTCACTAGGTTTCTGGATCAACGTTTCTCATTTCGTCGAAGAATAATATTATTAAGCATTTCGGCAAGGAAGGTAAGTACAGGTGGACAGACTATTGCAAGAACGATACTGGGTTATTTAATTATAGACAAAACCCATCTTCTCGTAGAAGGGACCGGGACCGCCTTCGGCTGGCACGCAGCTTGTGTAGAGCACATCCGCTCTGGAGAGCGACTTGACGTGCACGAAGATCAACTCCAACGCTTTCCGCCCATACCCACGCTTCTGGTATCGCTCATCTATCATCAATCGCCAAAGGAAGTAAAATAACTATATTTTTAAGAATAGTTTCTCCCCAAATAGCGCGTGCAGTAATTAATACAACTGCCGCCCAACGACTAAGATGAGCGGCGACAAATAACCTAGAAACGAAGTGCAAAAACCCTATTTGCTGCTCCATCGACTTGTTGTGCGGCGATCGCCTCGCCTACCTATGCCGTCCGCTTTTCAAGCCAACCCTGCTGTTGGGCAACACCACGCACTATGTCAAGGAATGCGTGCAACACAGGTGAAGCAGCTGCTTTACGCCAGGTAATTGCTGTTTCCAACTCAATGAGGAGCTCGGAGAGAGGACGGTAAATAACCCCTGGTCTTGGCACAAATTGGAGTGACTCGGCCACAAAAGCGATGCCAATTTCAGCCGCGACGAATCCCAACACCGCATTGGGCGGACACGTTTCCTGCACAATTCGTGGACTAAATCCCGCTTGTTGACAAAGACTCATAATGCGGTCGTGTAGCCACGGTCCTTGCTGACGCTGAAACAGAATGAAGGACTGATCCGCTAGGTCCTCTAGTGCGATCTTTTCCTGAGTCGCCAGGGGATGATTTTCCGGTAAAGCGAGAATCATTGGTTCTCGAAAAATGGTTTCACAAGCAATATCGTTGCGTCGCACGGGGGGATGCAGCAACCCAACATGAATTAGATTCTGATCGAACAGGGAAAATTGCTGCTCCGTACTCACTTCGTTTACCTTTAAATCCACACTGGGATAACGAGCGTGAAATTCTTGCAAGATCGGTGGTAGCACACTATACATTGTTGCACCTGCATAAGCCAAAGAAAGCCTTCCGAGTTCTCCTCGACCTGCTCGCTGGGCAACCTGAACCGCTTGTGCAGTGTGTTCCAAAACCAAACGTGCTTCCACCAGAAAAAATTGCCCAGCTTCGGTCAACTCAACTTTGCGCTTTGATCGCGAGAACAATTGCACACCCAATTCCGTTTCCAAGTTTTGAATTTGCTGAGTTAAAGACGGTTGGGCGATATGTAGACGAGCCGCCGCGCGCCCAAAGTGCAGTTCTTCAGCGATCGCCAGAAAATAACGGAGTTGACGGAGTTCCATTTCAATTGATAGTTATAACCTATTACTTCTTAGGGTTTAGGTATTGGACACTATCATACGCCGCTGTTTAATATGAGGTGACATTTTGATGGAAGCGCTTAAGCATTCAATCACCTTGTTCTGTCGCGGATGATTAATCAACTAGCAACAGCCGAGGGAATGGATGGGGATGGCGGACATCGCTACGTTCAGGTTGATAGTTGCCCTATGAAACGAGTTACAAGAATTGCAGTTGTTATCCTTTCTGTGTTCACTGGTCTTCTCCTGTTCTCATTCATGCAAGTTTACACTCCGGCTTCTGAGCCTGTAGCCGCTTCATTGGCTCAAGCCAACCCCTCTGCCACCAATGCTCCCAGTCGAACCGCACCTCTCGATTTTCAAGGGCGAATGCTGGTCACGATTTCAGATGCCGATATGGTGGCTTCTGCCTACGTTGATCGCCAGTTAGGTACTCGTGAAGGGCAGGATGTGCTTAGCGTGATTTCACTGGGAGGGGACTATCGTCAAATGCGGGCCACTGAATTGAATGGAGTGACCAATTCTGTTGCAGGGCCGCCATCGGCCGTTACGATCAGCCCCGATGGGCGATGGGCATTTGTTATAGAATCATTCAAGCCTGCGACACCCGCAATGACTGCGTTTACCGAGCTTGAGCGTGGCATCAAACTGACTGCGATCGATCTGTCCAGTCCTCGTCAGCCACGAATTCATCGGCAAGTTGATATCGGGACCCGACCTGAAACCGTTGAAATCAGTCCTCAAGGCGATCTGTTGCTCGTTACACTACACCCCGCCGATGGTCGCCAGTTAGCCTTTGTCCCCTGGAACAATGGTGAGTTTGGTACGCCAACGTACACAACGCTTCCCGGTGTTGCGACAGACGTGCGGGTTTCCCATGCCGTTTGGCATTCATCTGGCAATTACATCGCTGGAACATTGGTTGATCGGGGGGAAATCGTGTTTGCACGAGTCACTCGCACAGGTAGTGCAGTCTCGCTTGAACCCTGGGGTAATCGTGTGTTGGTTGGCAAATACCCATTCAAAATCATGTTCACCCAGGATGGTCGTTACTTGATGTCAACAAATTTACAGTGGGGGGCGGATGTGGGAGGTTTTTGGGCAGATGCACCGCGTGGTTCAATCAGCGTTGTCCGATTTGCCTCAGAAGCACACGCCCAGGAACAACCCCAACATCTGTTAGTTTCAGTCGCAGAAACGGGGGTGAGTCCAGAGGGCATTACGATTAGTCCTAATCAGCAGTTAGTGGCGACAGTCAACCTGGAACGGAGCTACCTTCCTTACAACGATCAACGCATCACATGGTTCTCTTCGCTAACGTTGATGCAGTTTGATCCTCGAACGGGACATTTAGAGACAGTAGGAGATTTCCTCTACGAAGGAATTCTTCCAGAAGCATTAGTGTTCGATCGCTCTGGTCAATATCTTGCAGTTGTGAACTATGACAATTTCAATGATGCTCAGCCAGGAGGTTCTGTAGATTTCTGGCGAGTTGTCACGAACGATATCACTCATCCAATACCTCGTTTAGTAAAAACGAATCATTCTGTTTCTGTTACACGAGGTGCTCATTCTATGGTGCTTGTTCCATAAGGATACGCTGTTCCAATATCCCATTTGATGAGTATCCAAAATCGGGGCAAGCAGAACAAGGATGATACTAAATAGCCCACCAATCCAAATAAGTTTTGAACTGCCCCGATCAGATTCGCTGGCTTGAAGGCTAAGAGCCTTCTCTTCTCTTTTCTTTTCTTCCTTAACGAACGTTCAATGATGAAATGGCAGATGATTAAGAGGTATGCCGGAGCAACCGTGATTGTCATACCAATTCCTCTAAATTTAGTTGTTCCCTTGAGTATAAATCGCTTCTCCAAAACTTTAAGAGTTTGCCCTACAGACAACCTCACGGAAGCTTGAGCCTAGATTCTCAAAGAAAACTTATCGACTACCGTCTCCACCAAGAGATAAAGCAGCCCAACAACTTGTTGTACAGAGTTCCGCAGATTCGCTCAAATTATCTTGGTAGAACGCCTGTATTTCCGCACATTCGAGAACTACTGGGACATGAGGACATGAGGACATGAGGACATGAGGACGTGAAGACGACAATGATCTATACCCATGTGCTCAACTGAGGCAGTGGAGGCGTGCTCAGCCCATTGGACGCCTGATGGATCGCGTTGTCGAGTTTCCCTGCCCTCGAAACCTTGAGGAGACTAGGCATTGCCGTGTGTCGTCACCGGCAGGTACAGCAACTCCCTGCCACAGTCTCAGGGGAAAGGCTCTGGTCACGAGGCCAGGGCTCTTGATCGCCTAAGGCAGCAAATGGTCAGGCAGGCAAATATGCCCCCTCAGTATAGCTGCGATGATTGCAACTGGGGAGTTTGTCTGACTATTCAGGAGAAGCGCCTCACCGCCAGGTTTTGGGGCTCACGAGAAAGCGTTTGCCCTCGACCAGAAAGTGTTTGCTCCAAACGAGTCAGTTTTTGCCCTTAACCAGAAAGCGTTTGCCTCAAACGAGTAAAAATTCGTGTCAACCAGTAAACGTTTGCGGCAAACCACAAAGCGTTTGCCCTCGACGAGTCAGTATTCACGTCAACCAGGAAGCATTTGCTCTCCATCAGAAAGCGTTTGCCCTCAACCTGTGAGTGTCTGACCCAGAACTTGAGCCACACCCGCTTGCGCAATGCCCAAAGTCCGTGTACTCTTCTCAATTAGCTCATATCCTCCAAGCTTCGATTGAGACTGGTAACGACAGGATCAAGCGACTAACCCCCAAGCTGAAACGGCCAGCCGGGAGGCTAAACGGCAGTTTAACACCGCCTAAGCCACCCCATCCTTCTTGGCGCTCCAGTACCGGGTGGCTTGGCGGCTTTGGGTCGGGGGCAAAGTCACAACTTTGTCCCCTCATTTCCCATAACTAAACTTTGGAGACTGTGCAGACTATGCGCCAACTTTGTGTTGCTTATCTCTGGGAGGGATCCTACTCATGACTCCCTCCCCCGGCAGTTTTGATGACAGCGACTTCAGCATCCTCAAGGTGCTGATTGAACGCTATGGCCTTTCCCGCTTGGTTGCTGCGCTCAGCCGGATTTGCTTGTGGCAAGCCGAGCGAGCTGAGGTGATGCAGCGAGGTCGAGAAGCCGTGAACGAATGGCGCAAAGACGCCAGCCTGCTCACCCGCGTCCTGATCCAGCTCAACCACTAGAGGCCCAACTTCCCCCGACTTCGGGGCAAGAGAAGGCAAACTCTAAAACCCCAAACCTGCCTCCCCTCCCCCGAACTCGGGAGAGGGGCCGGGGGTGAGGGCCTCTGAGCAGCTCCAGCTCAGCTCAAGTCAGTGCCATTCAGTTCAGAACCTCACGCCCGAGATCCTGAAACTCGCCCACGAGATTCCAAAGCTCACCAACCAGTCCCAAAACCCAGTGGCACAACCCAGCGTCTCACTCACCCCTTGCGCAGGGGGACTGGGGGAGGCGCTTCGTCCCCCAGTGGGGGGTTTGGGGGGCAAACGCCCCCCATTTCCGGGTTCTCCCTACCATCCACAACTCACCCCCAGCCAAGGCACCCCATACCCAAATCCCAAAACCTCTTCACAGCCCGCCCCTAAGCCGAAACACTCGCAAAGAACTCCAAAGCCTCACCAAGCTCCGCGATAAAGGTATCAATCTCCTCACGGCTGTTGTAAAAATACAGGCTGGCCCGCGCCGTAGAACTCACCCCCAAATAGCGGTGCAACGGCTGCGTGCAATGATGCCCAGTCCGAATCGCAACCCCCGCCTGATCCAACAGCGCCGCCAAATCCTGAGGATGCACCGGCCCCGCCGTGAACGTCGCCAAAGCCGCCCGATCCGCCCGAGCCGGATTCGGCCCATAGATCTTGATCTGCGGCAACTCAGCCAAACGCTCATGCAGATAGTGCGTCAACTCCTGCTCATAAGCGTGGATGCGCTCCATGCCAATCTTCGTGAGATAATCCACCGCCGCACCCAACGCAATTGCCTCACCAATCGCCGGAGTTCCCGCCTCAAACTTGTGCGGCAGATCAGCATAGGTAGAATGATCCAAATACACATCCTGGATCATTTCACCGCCACCAAAAAACGGCGGCATCTCCCGCAGCAAATCCAGCTTGCCATAGAGAAAACCAATGCCAGTCGGCGCACACATCTTATGGCCCGAAGCAACCAGCCAATCACAGCCCAACGCCTGCACATCCACCGGCAGATGCGGCACCGCCTGACAGGCATCAATCAGCACCCGCGCACCGACCTTGTGAGCCTCGCGCGCAATCTCCACCACCGGACTCACACAGCCCAGCGCATTGGAAACATACACCGTCGCCACCAGCTTAGTGCGCGCCGACAGCAGCGATTTAAACTGCTCAAAGTCAAACTCGCCCGCCGCCGTCAACTCCACAAACTTCAGAATCGCCCCAGTACGCTGCGCGACCAATTGCCAAGGCACCAAATTGCTGTGATGCTCCATCACACTCAGGATGATTTCATCACCCGCTTTGAGCGTGTTCATGCCCCAGCTGTAGGCCACCAGATTGAGCGCCTCCGAAGCATTGCGCGTATACACAATTTCCTGACGCGAAGCCGCATTCACAAACGCCGCCACCTTATCGCGCGCCGCCTCATAAGCATCCGTAGCCCGACCGCTGAGCGTATGCACACCACGATGCACATTGGCATTATCAAAGCGGTAATAATGCATCAGCGCCTCCAAAACCGCCAGAGGTTTCTGCGAAGTCGCCGCATTATCGAAATAGATCAATGGGCGACCGTGAATCTCCTGGTGCAGAATCGGAAAATCGGCTCGGATCTCAGCAGCGAGGCTTCTTTCCTGAGTAAGGGTCATAGGAATTAGTTTGAACTAGAGGGCAAAGGCTAAGGGGCGCACGGCCCAAGTGTGCAGGCATGCCTAATGGAGCTTGCGATCAATCGCCTGGTCTACTGCAGCCCGAACCGCCTCAGTCGGGGCCAAGTCCACAATTTTGGACAGATAACCGCGCACGATCAACTGCTCCGCCATCGGCCTGGGAATGCCTCGGGCCATCAAGTAGAGCACCTGGTCGGGATCGAGCTGCCCAGTCGCTGCGCCGTGAGAACACTTCACATCATCCGCCTCGATCTCCAGGCAAGGCGTCGAATCCGCCCGCGCCCCCTGGCTCAGCAACAAGTTGCTATTGAGCTGATAGGCATTGGTGAGCTGCGCTGGCTTGCGCACAAAAATTGAGCCCCGATAGACCGAGCGCGCCTTGTCCGTCAGCGCCCCTTTAAAATCCAGGTTGCTCACAGCATTGGGCGCACTATGAATCTGCTTGGTCTGGTGGTCGAAATGCTGCCGCCCATTGCCCAAATAGGCGCAAGAAATCCGCGCCTCAGCCCCTGTCTCCTGCTCGGTGCTCAGCTCCAGACGCGTGAAGTCACCGCCCAAGTGCAGCAGAATCGCCTGCAGCTGGCTATCGCGACGATTGTTAAAAAACTGATGGCTGAAGTGACTCGCGCCGCTACCCCACAACTGCACCGGCACATAAGTCACCCGAGCGTCGGCACGAGCATCAAACTCCGCCGCGTGACTGCAAATCAACTCCGTGCCCTCGGGCGACAAGAACCACTCAATCACCGTAACCTGAGCGCTCTGCTCAGCCACGACATTCAGATGAGGCAGCACCGTGGTCTGAGGCCGGTCCACCCAATGTAGGATCTGCACCGTCTGATCCAGGCGCACCTTGCGCGGCACATACAGATGCAGACCACAGCGCGAGAACGCGTAGTGAAAGGCGACCGCGTGACTCTGCGTGGCCGGGATGTCATGCCCAAATCGGGTCTCCAGGCCCTGCTCAGGATGTTTCAGAGCCTGCGCCAACGGCAGCAGCCTAGCCCCCGCCTCATTGAGCCACTCGGCATCCAATTTGGCCAATCGACCATTGACAAACACAGCATCCACCGCCTCAGGATTCAGCTGGGGCGGGAACACCACCCGTGCCAAGTCAGGGTCGGTATCCGGCTGGTAGTCATACTCGCGGAACGGCACCCGCTCTAAACGACGATGGCTATAGCGCCACTCCTCCGGCTTGCGATTAGGCAGCGGCGTGTTCTCAAAGAACTCATAGCCCTGCTGCCTCAACGCCTGAAGCCACCGAGGTTCTGAGGTGTCAATCTGAAACTTCAGCGGCGCAATCGTCTGGGTCACGGCACAGATCACCTCTAAAACAGGGCAAAAATCAACCCCGCCTGCACCCAGCAGTGGGACTCATCGGGAGCGAAGCGTGGGCGGGAGAAGTCCCGCCCGCCACAGGTCAGGAAGCGCTATTCTTAGCCGATCGAGCCTTCCATTTCCAGCTCGATCAGACGGTTCATCTCGACGGCGTATTCCATCGGCAGCTCCCGTGTGATCGGCTCAATGAAGCCAGCAACCACCATGCGCATCGCCTCCTCTTCGGTCAGCCCGCGCGAGGTCAGATAGAACAGCTTCTCCGCGCTAATCTTGGACACCGACGCCTCGTGGCCGACCTCCGCCGTGGCGTTGTCGATTTCCATGTAGGGGTAGGTGTCACTGCGCGACTCAGAGTCGAGCAGCAGGGCGTCGCACTGCACCGTGCTCTTGGCATTGGTGGCTTCAGGAGCGACTTTGACCAGACCGCGATAGCTGGTCCGGCTCTGCTCGCCACGCGAGATCGACTTAGAGACAATGCGCGACGTGGTATTGGGGGCCATGTGAACCATCTTGGCCCCGGTGTCCTGGTGCTGGTGTTCGCTGGCGTAGGCCAGGCTCAGTACCTCGCCGTGCGCGCCCTCGCCCATCAGCCACACTGCCGGGTACTTCATGGTGAGCTTGGAGCCCATATTGCCGTCGATCCACTCCACGGTGGCATTTTCGTAGGCGTAGGCCCGCTTGGTCACCAAGTTGTAGACGTTCTTGGACCAGTTCTGCACCGTGGAGTAGCGGATGCGTGCGCCGGGCAGGGCGATCAGCTCCACCACCGCGCTGTGCAGCGCATCTGAGGCGTAGACCGGAGCCGTGCAGCCCTCAATGTAGTGCACATAGGAGCCCTCATCGGCGATGATCAGCGTCCGCTCGAACTGACCAGCCTTGTCAGCGTTGATCCGGAAGTAAGTCTGCAGCGGAACCTCCACATGCACGCCCTTGGGCACGTAGATGAACGAGCCACCCGACCACGCCGCCGAGTTCAGCGCCGCAAACTTGTTGTCGCTGGGCGGGATGATCGTGCCCAAGTACTGGCGCACCAAGT
Source organism: Leptolyngbya sp. SOY_34_metabat_272 (assembly GCA_031399305.1). GTDB lineage: Bacteria > Cyanobacteriota > Cyanobacteriia > FACHB-261 > FACHB-261 > FACHB-261. The sequence continues at coordinate 36,172 of JANNOU010000099.1, read as the reverse complement.
CTTCATGCTCGCGCAAGCCCGCGTCCATGCCCTTGAAGATAATCCCCTGATCCACCAGCTCCTGCTGCAGGCTGTGGTAGACCATCTCAGAGTCGTACTGAGCGCCCACGCCAGCTAGCGCTGCTCGCTCGGCCTCAGGAATGCCCAGGCGGTCGAAGGTGCGGCGCACAGCTTCTGGCACATCGTCCCAGGTGCGCGCCTCCTTGTCCGAGGGCTGCATATAGTAATAAATCTCCTCAAAGTCCAGCCCTGACGTGCTGCCGCCCCAGTTGGGCATCGGCATCTGCTGGAACATGGCGAGCGACTTTAGCCGGAACTGCAGCATCCACTCAGGCTCTTGCTTGCGAGCCGAAATCAGGCGCACGACATCCTCGGTCAGACCTTTGGGCGTCTTGAATAGGTAATTCTCTTCGTCGTGGAAGCCGAATTCGGTTTCGTAGTTGACCTGACGGTCGAACTGCAAGTCGGGACGCTTGGGGGTTTTGGGAGGGGTACTAACCATGAGTCTCAGTGCCTATGTGTTCTCTAGGATCCGGGGAATTTCAGTCGGGGGCTTAGGCTTCGACTGCCTGTTCAGCGCGGATGGCGTCGTAGCCTTCTTGCTCAATGTACTTGGCCAGCTCAGGGCCACCCTCTTGGACAATACGACCATCCATGAAGATGAACACCCGATCGGGAGTTATGTAGTCCAAGATCCGCTGATAGTGGGTGATCACCAGAGCCGCGAAATTGGGGCCACGCAGCGAGTTGACACCTTGCGAAACGATGCGCAACGCGTCCACATCCAGCCCCGAGTCGGTCTCGTCCAAGATGGCGATCGACGGCTCCAGCATCAGCATCTGCAAGATCTCGGCCCGCTTTTTCTCACCGCCTGAGAAGCCGTCGTTCAAGTAGCGCTGGGCAAAGGCACGGTCCATCTCCAACAAGTCCATCTTGGCCTCCATTAGATCCTGGAAGTCGAAGATGTCTAGGTCGCGACCGCGTGCCTTAAGGGCCGTGCGCAGAAAATTGGTGATCGTGACCCCAGGGATCTCGTGGGGATACTGGAAGGCTAGGAACAGACCTGCCTGCGAGCGCTCGGAGGGGTCCATCGCCAGCAGCGGGCGGTCGCCCAGGTAGATTTCGCCCCCGGTGACCGTGTACTTGGGATGGCCCATTAGGGTATAAGCCAGCGTAGATTTGCCAGAGCCGTTTGGCCCCATCAGGGCGCAGATCTCGCCGGGCCGGATCTCCAGATTCACGCCCTTGAGGATCGGTTCTCCCTCAACGGTGGCCTTCAGATCTTGGATGCGGAGCGCTTTGCTCACAGGCTTTGGGTCCTCCCCCCTTTGGCGAACTGAGTAGGCTTGGGCCAGCCTATCGTCCTGTATACTTAAACAACAAAGGTGTTGTTTTTCTCTAGTGTAGCCTACATTGGAAACACCAATGTTGTCAAAGTCGGTCGAATCCTGACTAGAGCGATCTTGAATAGTTCACCGCTGGGGACCCCAACCTGTGACAGTGACGGAGCCCTCTACTAAACAGGACATTCTAAGATATCTGCGGCAACGCCCCCAGGCCACCGCCCATGAGCTAGCGGATCAGCTAGGGTTCTCTGCGCAGGGAGTGCGTCGACACCTGCGCGACCTAGAAGCGGAAGGGCTAGTCAGCCATGCGGTCGTGCAGACGGGCATGGGCCGTCCTCACTATCAATATGCGCTGACCGACGCCGGTCACAACCAATTTCCGCAGCGCTATGGCGAGTTTGCCAAGAGCATGCTGGAAGTGCTCTCGGAGGAGATGGGTCAGGAACAGTTGGGCTCACTATTGCACAAGCAGTGGCAGCGCAAGGCTCAGGCTTATCGCGAGCAGATCGGCAACGGTCCGTTGCAAGAGCGGGTGGCGACGCTGGCTGAGCTGCGCCGAGCCGAGGGCTACATGGCTGAGTATCACAGCGCCGACGAGGGGCGCTTCGTCCTGATCGAGAACAACTGTGCAATCGCGCAGTTAGCTGAGTCCTTCCCATCGGTGTGCAGCCATGAGCTGGAGATGTTTTCCGAGGCGCTCTCGGGCCTGGGCCAAGTGGCGGTGGAGCGTACGCACTGGATGGTCGATGGCGAGCACCGCTGCGGCTACTTGATCTCGTTGCAGGACTGAGAGCCCCGACGAGCCTGGGCGCAAGTCGGCTAAGGCAGAATTTGGTAGTCTAGGCTTCCAAATTCAGACTCTGGAGAGAGAAAACTCGGCAGGGTCGGGAGGCATGATAAGTAACAGCCTTCCGGATTATCATGAGTTTCCCCAAGTCAGCTAAACCTGACCGTTCCAGCCGCATCTTGGTGGTAGATGACCTACCCGACAATCAGCTCTTAATCCAACACATTCTGCAAGACGAGGATGAGGACTACGAGATCTGGTTGGCCAATAACGGGGTCAGTGCCCTGGAGCGAGTCTTCAAAACGCCGCCAGATCTGATTCTGCTGGATGTGATGATGCCGGAGATGGACGGCTACGAAGTGACCCGCCGCATCCGCAATTCAGACCTACCGTACATTCCGATTTTGCTGATCACGGCCTACAGCGGTCCCAGCGTGGTCAAGGGCCTAGACTTGGGCGCGGATGACTTTATCCGCAAGCCGGTGGATCCCGATGAGATCATTGCACGTGTGGACTGTCTGCTGCGCCTAAAGCACCTGATGGACGAGCAGAACCGTTTGGCTCATCAGCGCGAGGACTTTGTCTCTCGTCTCACCCACGATTTGCGTACGCCGCTGGTTGCGGCAGATCGCATGTTGACCCTGATTGGCCAGGGGGCCTTGGGGGAATTGTCTGAGCCGATGCAAGAAGCCCTGAGCACGATGGGTCGCAGCAATCAAAATCTGCTGTCGATGGTTAACAAGCTGCTGGAGGTCTATCGCTACGAGGCCGGGCGCAAAGCCCTAAATTTCCGCGAGGTTGATCTCGATAGCCTGGCACAGGAAGTGGTGCAGGAGCTGCAGCCTCTGGCCGACGCCAAGGACCTACAGCTGACCCTGAATACTGCCGACGACTTGCCGCCTGTACTGGGCGACAAGCTAGAACTGCGGCGAGTGCTCACCAATTTGATTGGCAACGCGCTCAAGTTCACTGACCAGGGGCGGGTCCAGGTGAGTTTGCAGACACGCGGCGAAGGGGCTCTGGAACTGCAAATACAGGACACGGGACCCGGCATCCCTGCCGAGGAGCAGGCCCACCTATTTGAGCGCTTCTACCAGGGGCGTCACCAGAAGCAGGGTAGCGGTCTGGGGCTGGATCTCTGCCGCCACATCGTTTCGGCCCATCAGGGGCAGATTGGTGTGCATTCGCGGTCAGGCGAGGGAGCAACGTTTACGGTCTCGCTGCCGCAGGCGGCGCAGCAACGGGCAGCGGTCTAACTCACTGCCACTGTCGGCTACAGCTCAACCGTCTGCCCCGTTTCGGCAGAGCGGCGGGCGGCTTCAGCGATGCTGAGGACGCATAGGCTCTGCTGAGGCGATACATAGAGCGGCACTGCCTCAAATAGATGGGCCAAGACGGCAGCGGAGTCTTTGGCAAATAGACCCCGGCGGCTACCCAGATCGAGGACTTGCTCGCCGTCGGCATCGCGGCGGACCCCCTTCTCGCCCTCGATCAGTAGCGCGGCTTGCTCGCCGTGGATTTCCAGTACGCGCTCTGAGCGCCAGATCGCCTCGCCCTTGCCGTAAACCAGCTCCGCAACTGGCCCCTGGGCAAAGTGCAGCTGAGCGCTGGTCAGGCAGGTGGTGAAATACTCGCCCGCGCCCCACACTCGGTTTTGAGCGCTGACTGCGCGTACCGAGCCGAACAGGTCGGTGAGTCGGTGAATGCGCGAGAGCGCCCCCACCAAAGGAAAGCCGAACAGGTCGAGGCTGTAGCTCCAGCGCTTTGGAGCGGGGCGCTTGGCACTCAGGTCGCGATAGCGCACATAGATGATCTCGCCCAAGCTGGGCAGTTCCTGCCGCAGGGCCGTATGAATGCCGCTCAGTAGCTCAATGTGCTCGACGTGCAGCAGCTTGTGCTGTTGTTGGGCCAGGGCCAGCAGCCGCTCACCTTCGGCAGCGCTTAGGGCTAGGGGATACTCCAGGACCACATGTTTGCCGGAGCGCAGTGCTGCTTCGGCGACGGGGGCATGGTCGCGGTTGACCGTGCAGATCACGATCAGATCCAGATCGGGGCGGCTCACCAGTTTCGGCCACGCAGCGACTGGCTCCAGCTCGAAGTGCTGGGCGAACTCGGCAGTATTCGTGTGACCGGCGACCGCCACTAATTTGACGCGGGGATCTGCGCCCAGGGTTTCGGCGCGCAGCTTGGCGGCGTAGCCCGTGCCGACCAGGCCGACGCGCAGCGGCGTCGGGATGCTCATGCAGCGGACTCCAGGAACTGCGCCAAGCGGTCAGCCGCTTGGCGCAAGATCGGCGGCTCGTGCACCAGGGCGAAGCGCACATAGCCCTCGCCGCACTTGCCAAAGCCGGCGCCCGGCGCGACGGCAACACCAGTAGCCTGCACCAGGTCCACGCCGAAGCCAACCGAGTTCTGTGCCCAGCGCTCGGGCAGCTTGGCCCAGACGTACATGGTGGCGCTGGGGCGAGGCACAGCCCAGCCGATCGCCTGCAGAGCATCGACAAAAGCATCGCGACGACGCTGGAAGCTAGCGACGGTCTGCGCGACGCCCGCTTGGGGACCGTCGAGGGCGGCAGCGGCTCCGTTGAGGATGCCCCGGTACTGGTTGAAGTCCACGGCAGCTTTGACCTGACGTAGGGCGCGGATCAGCTCGCGGTTGCCCACGGCATAGCCCACGCGAAAGCCGCCCATGTTGTAGGACTTGGAGAGGGTGAAGAACTCAATCGAGCAGTGCTTATCCGGGTCAGCCTGTAGCACCGAGGGCGGCGGCGCTTCGTCTTCAAACACCAGGTCGGCGTAAGGGAAGTCGTGCGCCAGGACCAGGTCGTGGTTGCGGCAGAAGGCCACGGCTTGCCGAAAAAAGTCCAGGTTGGCGGTGGCGGTGGTGGGGTTGTGCGGGTAGCTGAGCACCAGCAGGCGCGACTGGGCGAGCACCGGCGCAGGCACCTCGGCCAATACAGGCCGAAACTGGTTCTCGGCGCGCAGGGGGATGGGGTAGATCTGGCCGCTCGCCAGATAGACGCCGCCCGCATGGGAGGGATAGCCGGGGTCGAGCAGCAGCGCAAAGTCGCCAGGGTTGAGCACGGCCAAGGGCAGGTGGGCGGTGCCTTCCTGCGAGCCGACTAGGGGCAGCACTTCGGTTTCGGGGTCCACGGCTAGGCCGAATTTGCGCTCGTACCAGCGGGCCACGCTGCGGCGAAAGTCTTGGGTGCCGTGGAACAGCAGATAGCCGTGGGTGGAGGGGTCGTGCAGTGAGGTCTGGATGGTCTGGAGCACATGGGGCGCGGTGCTCAGATCCGACGAGCCCAGCGACAGGTCAATCAGCTCGCGCCCGGCCCGGCGAGCTTGAGCTTTGGCCTGATCCATGTCGGCAAAGACATTGGACTGGAGGGGCTGAAGGCGGCGTGCGAACTGCATGGAGCAAAACCCTGAACCAGAGTGAGAGGGGCGGCGTTCCTAACCTCAACATAGCTTGATTGTTGTCTCTGGTAGGCCCGGAACGCGCTTCCCAAGCAAGCAGACCACTTGCATGAATCAGCTCGCAAGTGAGGAGGTTATCGTTGGAGTGGTACTGGCTAAGAGCCCTACCGACACCCTACCGATAGTAGAAGCTGAAGTTTCTCAGCGTGTCCAGGCGAGCCCGATTGAGGCGGTAGTGATAGAGGAGCCGGTACTGCAACTGCTGCCAGGCAGTTCGGGGGGGGCGCTGGTGAGAGGCGTCTAGGTGCTGGGTAAGTGCTCGCAAATTGTTCCAACCTTCGCTCTGGACAGTCCAGCCTACTTTGGCTGCGGCTAAGCCCATGGCGTTGCCTTCCCCTGAGTGGATCCCTTGCAGTTCAAAATAACCGCCAATCTCACCCCACAGCCGGAGGAATTTTTGCTCCTTGCCATTGTCTCTAGCGACGATGAAGAGCGACTCGCCAATGTAGCTAGTGTCTTCCAGCGGTACTGCCAGCTTGGCCGCTACTTTTTCTAGAATCGCCAATCTTTGCTGGCTGTTCTTCTGCAAGTGTTCGAGCAGCTTCTCCTGTCGTGCGGTGATGCCAGGCGACCACGCTTGGTTCGGCAGATCGGCGATGATCTCTGTGTCTGCGTCAATGCAGATCACCGCATCAAACTCGGATAGGGCCTTCTCGATCACCAGCCGCTTATCGTGATAGCAGTGGAGAATGCCCTGCTGATAGTGCTTAAACGCTAGGACATTCTTGAGATTATTAAAGTATTTCGGTTTCTCGGTGTAAACCACCAGCGGAATTCCGGGAGCGTGACGCTCTAAACTCTCAGCCAGCCCTTTTGCTAAGTGGCGATATCGGTCGCCAAGAGCTAGAGTGCAGAAACAAAGCCCTCGGTCTCTCTGGGACATATCTTTAAATGTTTGATAGTGCTAGAGTGCTAGATTACGTGCTGGCCCCTGACGCCCAAAGAGGTCCTGTGCCCCCTCCTTGAAGGTAGACTAAGGTTCTAAGGTTGAGAAAAGCTTTGTATGAAGTTTCGGCCCGCTTTTTTGAGGGCTGTGTGAAGTGGGCTTGGTTGAGGCCCCAATTTCACTGTCAGCCGGTTTTCAGGCCGACTTGTCAGGAGAAGGGACAGCTTTGCCCGGAGAGCTTAGCTCTGTCAAGCCTTAGGTTTAGACCTTACAAAAAGCCGCAAGCAGCACAGCATCTTTGTAAAAGTTCAGAGGAGCTTCTGCGCAGTGCTGGGCAGTGGGCAGGTAATCAGCTAGCCTAGGTCTGAGCCAGGTGAAGCCGAGGTTGCTGAAGGTGGGATTCACTCGGGCTTGGTGGGTATTGATACATTTCTTTGATGGGAAGTCCTCACTAAAAATGGCTCAAGAACAACTGAAGTTTTGCTTTTGCACCTTGGCTTTGGGGCAAAACTATTGTGCTCTTGCCCTGGACCTAGCGCAAGATCTGGACAAGTACTCACCCGGAACTCAATTCATCGTTCTAACGGATAGGCCTCAGGAGTTCAGCAGGCAGAGCAACGTTCTAGCTTTCCGGCACAAACCTCAGAGCGTCAAGTTCTACCACGACAAACGATTTGTTCTGGAGAAAGCTCTGTCGTTGACTGATGCCTGTATCTTCATTGATGCAGACATGCGGATTCTGGCTCCTATCCCCCAGACCATGGAATGGCTTGCCGTGCCTGGGATCGCAGCCAGAGCCTGTAAAACCATGCTCAGGAAACACTCAGAAGCGGTGGCGGGCCAGGCCAGAGACCAAGACTATAAAGAATACAAAGTTACTGAAAAAGTAGCCCAAAAGTTAGATTTAAAACTAGAAGACGAAAGCGTTAAGCATATCCAAGAGTATCTATTTTCAGTCACTAAAGATTCTGGTAGGGAGAGCGAATTCCTGAGTCAGTGGGGGATTATTGCTCCTTATTTTGAGCTTAGTGGCCTCTATGCTGCCGAAGGCAATGCCATTGGCTTGGCGGCTGCCAAGGCTGGTTTGCAGGTCCGTTGGAGTGATATGGAGGGCATCTCTTTCTTCAAAGAGCGGATCGAGGTGGTGAGGGCTAAAGAGGGCAAGTCAAACCCCAGTGAAATGGCCGCCTACCTCGAACGCCAGAGGGTGCTAGAGTATCCCAAACGCTCTGTCCTGGGGAAAGTTGCGGCCAAGCTCAACAAAAATCTTGGCTTTTTCTACCGTTCAATGCGTTTGAGAGTCTTGGCACTCGGCGATTTTAATTTCTATTATCGCTAGGCAGCTTCTGAAGCCGGTTGCTGAACCCTGCGCCTGCGGCTCGAAGCTCGGGCGGTCGAGCCCGAGGCTCGGAGCCTGGAGCCCAGAACTTGGGCCTTGGACTAAAAAGCTTGGAATCTGGAGCAGAAAGCTCGCGAAGTCGAGCCCAAGGCTCGGAACCCGGAGCCCAGAACTCGGCCCTTGGTGTAAAAAGCTTGGAATCTGGAGCCCAGAACTCGGACCTCGCAGCCAAAAGCTCGAGAGAGGGGGTTCGCCGTGAGTCAGGAGCTGTCTCGGGCAAATGCAACTAGGCGTTAAGCTCCCGCGCTTGCTTGCGAGGCTTGAGCGAGCAGCGGTGGACCAGACAGCGGCAAGGTGAAGTTAAACGCCGCCCCAGCCTCCGGCCCAGGCTCCGCCCAGATGCGTCCGCCGTGGGCTTCCACAATCTGACGGCACAGGTAGAGGCCCAGCCCCGAGCTGGCACTGCGCCAGTTGTGCGTACCCCGGCTGTGGCGCTCAAAGATCTGGGCGCACTCCTCAGGCGTCAGCCCCACGCCGTTGTCCTGGACTCGAATCTGACAAACTGGCGCTTGCAGCTGGGCCGACAGCACAAGCCTGATCGGCTGGGGGTTGTGGCGCAGGGCATTGCCCAGCAGGTTTTCAAGGACGCGCTGGACCTGGCTGGCATCGAAGTTCAGCGGCGGCAGGTCGGCGGGCACCACCAGAGCCAGCTGAGACTGCTGTTCGATCAGCAGCGTCTGCACCGTCGCCACTGCCGCTTCCAGGGTCGGCAGCAACGGCTGGCACAGGGGCTGGATGCGCAGGCCCTGATCGTCATTGCGGTGGACTTCGAGCAGCGTGTTGATCAGGCTGAGCTGACGCTCGCCCGCGCGGATCATCCCTTCCAGCAGCGCCCCCTTGAGGGCAGGCAGTTCCCGCGCCCCAGCCGGGCGTGTCTCGACCAGCGACTTGAGCACCATCAGCATGCCCAGCAGCGGCGTGCGCAGGTCGTGGGTGAGCGTGGCAACGAACTCCTCCTGCCGATGCTGCGCGGCCAGCGCCGCCTGCATCGCCTCAAACTGACGCCGGGGCAGCACGATCATCAACGCTGGGCGGTTGAGGACGCCATTGCGTAGCTCGTCCCGGTTTTGGCGGAACAGCGCGCCGATGTAGGTCATGACCACGGCCCCGCTCACCAGGCCGCCGCCCAGTTTGGCGACTGTGTCTTTATAAAAAAAGCTCAGCAGGTTGGGCGAAGCCTGGTGACCATAAAGCGCCCAAAACACAACGCTATCGACGCCCACCGTTACCAGATAGGCCGTGAACAGGGCCAGGGGCAAGGGAAAACGCTTCAGCCGGTTGACAAACCGGTTGACAAACCACTGGTACAGCCCCACCAGCACCAGGCTGTCGATTGCCAACGACAGCCCCGCCGCCAGAAACTGCAACGGCGAGGGGGCCAGAAACCAGACCTTCGAGCCGAAGTCCGGCGAATAGGTCAGGGGGTTACCCGCCTGGGCCGCGCTCAGCGACTGCAGCACGAAGATCGCACCGCCGCTCAGCAGCAGACCGGCAATGGCTTTGCGCGCCTCCGCCGTGCCCTCTAGGGTGTAGAGCAGCACCACCCCGTTGAGCAGCGCCGACAGATACAGCGCCGACGAGCGGTAGAGGTCCCAGCTATCGCTCAGCCGCACCGCCAGCCCCGGCGGAAACAGCAGCAGGTAGATCACCCCCAAATACAGATAGAACGGCACTAGATCCAGCCAGACCTTGAGGCGATGCAGGCCCACCATGATCAGGCTCACCAGGGCAACCTCCGCCATCAGCCAGGCCACCTGCGGCCAGTGGAACCCCGCGCCGCCACCCCGAACCGCAGCCGCCTGCGCCCAGACCTGAGCGCCGCTGCCCAGCAGCCCGGTAGCCAAACCAGCCAGCAGCGCCAGCCCTAAGCATTGCCTCACCCGTTGGAGCCCCGCGACACGGCCCATAAAATGCTAGACCAGCCCGGCTCGCAGGGCCTTGACAGCGGCCTGCACCCGATCGTCTACGGCGAGCTTGTTCATAATGCTGCGCACATGCGTCTTCACGGTATTTTGGCTGACGGTCAGGGCATCGGCGATCTCTTGGTTGCTGAAGCCGTCCACGATTCGCTTGAGGACCTCCAGCTCGCGGCTCGAGAGGTTGCCGAAGATTTCCACCGGCTCCTGCGTCGTGGGCTTGAGCCGACCAAATACCTCGCGCGCCACCAGGGGATCCAGATAGCCATTGCCGGCCACGGCTGCCTCAATGGCGAATACCACGGTGTCTGGGCTGGCTCCTTTGACGCAGTAAGCATCTGCGCCGCTGGCCAGCGCGGCGATGACTTCGGTGCCATTGGTGTAGGAGGTCAGCATGACCACGCGCAGCTGCGGCAGGTCGCGCTTGATCTGCACCGTGGCTTCGATGCCGTCCATGCGCGGCAAGCCAATGTCCATGATCACCACGTTTGGCTGCAAGCGTTTGGCGGCCAGGACCCCGGCTACACCATCCTCAGCGGTGCCTACTACGCGCAGGTCTGGGAAGTTGCTGAGGGCGTATTCTAACCCCGCCCGCATCATCGGGTCATCCTCGACGATCAATAAGGTGAGGGATTCAGCCGGTGGGGAGTGGTTCATGGCCTGGATAATATTGCGGTAGAGGCTCGCTCAATGTTTAACCTTAGCGTGTGGCCGTGAATAAACCGCAGGCGGTGCAATACCGGGCGCTGGGCACGCTCAATGTCTACGATGGCCCTGACCTGAAACAACTGGCCACCCAAATGGCCCCAGGGCGCTACTTCTGCTACGAAAAAGCCACTCAGATCCGGCTGGTTGAAGACGACTACCCCGGCTGGCTCGACCGCCGCGATCAGACCCAAACTCAGGTCGCCGCAGAACCCTACCGACCCGTGGTGCTCACCGAGTGCCAGATTCGGGTGCGTCTGCCGCAGGTGATTGAGTTTGCGCTCGCCGCGATGGCATGCCCCAATTGCTATCTCTGGGGCGGCACGGTGGGGCCAGATTACGATTGTTCGGGGCTAATGCAGGCGGCTTTTCAGTCAGCAGGCATTTGGCTGCCGCGCGATGCCTACCAGCAAGAAACTTTCTGCCAACCGGTGGCCCTGGCCGAGTTGCGTCTGGGAGATTTGGTGTTTTTTGGTTCTGCACCGCAACGGGCTAGCCATGTAGGTCTGGTGCTGGGAGAGGGGCGCTATATTCACAGCTCGGGGCGCAGCCAGGGGCGCAATGGCATCGGCATTGATCGGCTCTGCGACGCTGCGGAGGATGCGGTCAGCTGCCGTTACTGGGCGCAGGTGCGCAGCGGCGGTCGGGTGACGCGCAGCTATTGCCCAGGCCAGCCGATTGGGCCAGACAATCTTTCTGGGTTCGTCCATCTTGAACGGCTTCGCCAGCCATTGGACTTGGATCCGTCCGACGATCTCTGAGGCTCGGTCACGGTTGAGGATGGGGATTGAATGGGGAGCAGTAGAAGCACTCTCTGCGCTATCTCTGTTTTCTAGATCTGCCCACAAAGTTTTCCAGATCTGCCCACAAAACTGTGGAAAACTTTTGATCTGACCCACCGCTCAGCTCCAATTTTGCGCCTGCAAGGACGGACTGAGCCCAAGCTTAACCAGTGCGCTCAAGCGTCGCTCGACGAGGCTAACCATACCGTCAATCGCGGCAATTTTGAGTCAGAATCAATCGCCGAAAGCCAGTGCCAATCTAGCTTTTTGCCATCGAAGCGGCTTGGCTTGCAACCGAAAAATTCTAGCGGAGCCGGGGCTCAGGCCGCCGTGATTTCTGCTGATTTGTCTGCCTGATTGAGACTGCTCAATGGGGTTATTTCGCCGCAGACTTTTTCCACAGGGGACCGATTGGCTTGTGGAAAACTTTGCTATTTCTGGGGGCAATTGCCTGGCATTCCTTGACCCGTAGCCCAACCCTTAACTCCAGTCTCAACGCTTGTCCCTAGCAGTTGCAACCCCGTCGACCCAGGTAGAATCTACCGGCTCAGAAACCCTGGACTTGCCCAGAGGCCGCGTAGGCAGATGGGGCGGGGTTCGCCGCAGCTGGTATCGCCGTGCTCGCCGAGCTGCGGCGGGCGGGCTCAGAGCGAGTGCCGTGGCGGTCGCCCTGCCGGGAGGGGCAAGCGCCATGCCAGCACTGGCCGCGATTGAGCGGCCGCTTGTGCAGAACGGCCTATAACTTGCAGCGGTGCAGCGGGAACGGGTCGCCACTGAGCAGGGACTTGTAGGGGGGCAGCAGGGACTTGTCGCCATGCAGCGGGAACTTGTAGCGGTGCAGCGGGAGCTTGTAGCGTTGCAGCGGGAACTTGCAGCCATGCAGCGGGAACTTGTAGGAACAGGGCGGGAGTTGGCGCAGCTAGCGCTCAGGCTCGCGAGTGAGCGGCTCAGACGTCGAGCAATGGAACGGGCCACCCCAGCGAACCCCCACGCCAGTGGGAGCGGGCCGTGTGCCCCTACCGGCAGCTGTCGTCGCCTATTCGGGGTGAAACAGGTCCGGTGCGCAGCGGCCAGGCAGTCTGCCTGGCCGCTCTAGCCTGTAACCTGAGAATTGCTGGTTCCCGCTTCAGAGGTTTGAAGACAGATCTGCGTGCACAACCCATCCCTAAAAAAATCTGGGCGGCCTCTCAACTGGCCCAAGCTTCTGTTCTTGGCACTCTTGGGGCTGGGGATCTTTTTTCGTTTTTTCAACCTCGACCGCAAAGTCTACTGGCTCGATGAGGCCTACACCTCTTTGCGAGTCTCGGGCTATACCAAGACAGAGCTGGTGCAGCAGATCTTTGATGGCGACGAAACCCGCGCAGCGGATCTACGGAAGTACCAGGAACCCAACCCTGAAAAGGGTCTGGTTGACACCATTAAATCTCTGGCCGTCGAAGACTCGCAGCATCCACCGCTGTATTATGTGCTGGCTCGCTTCTGGATGCAGTGGTTCGGCGATTCAGTCGCGGTGATCCGCAGCCTGTCGGCATGGATTAGCTTACTGGCCTTCCCCTGTGCCTATTGGCTGTGCCAGGAACTGTTTGAGTCATCGCTGACCGGCTGGTTGGCGATTGGCCTGATTGCCGTCTCGCCTGTGCATGTGATTTACGCCCAAGAAGCGCGGGAATATAGCCTGTGGACTGTGACCGTGCTGCTGGCTAGTGCAGCGCTGCTACGAGCAATGCGACTGAATACTCTGTTCAGTTGGGCCGTTTATGCGCTGACGCTGACCCTGAGCTTATACTCTTTTCTGTTCTCCGGGCTGGTCGCCCTGGGGCATGGGATCTATGTGGCAGTGAGCGAGCGGTGGCGCTGGAGCCAGGTGACCCTCGCTTATTTACTGGCATCGCTGGCGGGGCTGCTCGCATTTGCGCCCTGGCTAGTGGCGATTGTGACCCACTGGTCTCAGTTCAATTCCACAACCAGCGGCACCCGAAACGATCAGCCGCTGCTCTCTTTGATCAACGATTGGCTGGGAAACTGTCAGCGCATCTTTCTCGACTTTGATAGCGACATAGCGCCGGTCGGTTTAGTCTTCGCCATCCTAGCGGGCTATGCAATCGACCGCCTCCGTCGTGAAACTCCCAAACGGGCGGGCTGGTTTATCCTGAGCTTGACCGGGAGCCTGGCGCTGGCGCTAGTTTTGCCCGATGTCATTCTGGGCGGACAACGATCCGGGCGGCTGCGCTACCTGCTTCCCTGCTGTCTGGGAATTCAGCTCGCCGTTGCTCGACTGCTGGCGATGCGAATCCACTCGCCTCAGATCCAGCAAAGGCAGCGCTGGCGGCGGATCGCCGTCTTGCTCGCGTTGAGTGGCACTGTGTCTTGTGCGGTGAGCTCTCAGGCTGAGGTTTGGTGGAACAAAAGCCGCACGAGAAGCCAGGAGTATCCTCAAATCGCTCGGATCGTTAACCAGGCGACTTATCCGCTTGTGGTTAGCGATTCTTCTTCGATGAGTGTCATGTCGCTCAGCCATCTGCTAGAACCAGACGTGCTGCTTCAGTTAATGGATGATTCTGAGATCCCCAAAATTGAGCACAGCTTTGGGGAGATCTTTTTATTCAACGCCTCTGAGAGCTTACAACAAAACCTCGATCAAACTCCGACTTACGAGGTCGAGCCTATCCGTAAGCTCAAGCGGCTCTGGCGAGTGGAAGACGTAGACTGAGCCTGACCAGGTGATACATTGTGGGGGTGGTGTGGGCAGGAGTTGCGTGGTCTCTGGCGATGACAAAATTAATTATCCAGATCCCTTGCTACAACGAAGAGGAGACTCTGGGCATTACGCTTTCGGCACTGCCTCGTAAACTGCCTGGTGTAGACACCGTGGAGTGGCTGGTGATTAATGATGGCAGTACCGACCGAACCCTGGAGGTGGCGCGAGCCTACGGCGTTGATCATATTGTCAATTTCAAGCAAAATCAGGGCCTAGCTCGCGCGTTCACAGCAGGGCTCGAAGCCTGTCTCAAGGCCGGAGCCGACATCATTGTCAACACCGACGCTGACAATCAGTACTGTGCCGATGACATCCCCAAATTGATCGAGCCGATCTTGTTGGGCCGAGCCGAGATCGTGATCGGTGCTCGGCCTATCCACCGCATCAAACACTTTTCGCCGACTAAAAAGCTGCTGCAAACATTTGGCAGTTGGATTGTCCGCCTCGCCAGCAATACCGATATTCCGGATGCACCCAGTGGTTTTCGCGCGATTAGCCGGGGAGCGGCGATTCGCCTCAATATTTTTAATGGCTATACCTACACCCTAGAAATGATTATTCAGGCCGGTCAAAAAGGTATGGCCATCACTTGGGTGCCAGTGCGAACCAACGGTTATCTGCGGCCTTCTCGCCTGCTCAAGAGCATTCCCTCATACATCCAGCGCTCGATCTTCACGATCCTGCGCATTTTCATGACCTACCGACCGCTCCGGTTTTTTCTGATTTTGGGGAGCGTTCCCTTGTCGCTGGGGACCTTGCTCGGGCTGCGCTGGCTTTGGCTCTACTTCAGTGGCACGCCCAGAGCCCACGTGCCCAGTTTGGTGCTAGCCTCGGTGCTAATTTTGATCGGCTTTCTGCTGTGGATGTTCGGGTTGACCGCTGACCTCATGGCCGTCAATCGTCGAATCCTGGAAGATATTCAAGTACATATTCGTCAGGCTAGCCTCGATCCTGGTCGAGAAGATCGCTCGTGATCGGGGTTGCCGACCACCGTTGTTGTTTTTCAGAAACTTTGCCCACGCTCTGTTCATGAGTCGAGACCTATTTGCACGCCACGCCATTGCTCAGATCCCCAAGCTGCTCACTCTGCTGGATCGCAATGTGCACAGCCCAACTTACGGCTGTTTTGACCGCAACTTCTGGCATTACAAAATTATTGACTTCCCCAGCGGCATGGCCCAGGAATTTGTCTGGCCCCTAACGCTTGCCTATGAGAGTGATCTGCCAGAAAACCCGTTCTATCGACAGCCCTCGCTTGTGGCCTGGGTCAAAGCTGGGATCCGCTACGCTGCTCGCAATGCCCATCGCGATGGCTCCTGTGATGACTATTTCCCCTACGAGCGAGCGGGTGGGGCGGCAGCGTTTTCTTTACTGGCCTGCATCGATAGCTATGTTCAATTGGGCCTACAAGATGAGCTCATCCTCCGCTTTTTTGAGCAGCGGGCAGACTGGCTTGCAGATCATCAGGAGAGCGGCCAACTGGCCAACCATCAGGCGTTGATTGTGCTTTGCCTAGAACGACTCTCCCAATTGCTGCAAACTCCAAAATGGGATCGAGCGAAAGTTCAGCGCCTGGAACGGGTTCTATCCTGGCAAAATGCTGAGGGCTGGTTTCAGGAGTACGAGGGCTGCGACCCCGGCTATCATACGCTCACCATATCCTGTCTGGCGTGGCTAGAGCAATTGCAGCCTGATGGCCGCCTACGAGAAGCGATTACCCGCGCAGTTCACCTGGCCGCTGAATTTGTCCACCCAGACGGTTCTTATGGCGGCGAATATACCAGCCGTAACACCTACAATTTTTTCCCTTACGGCTTTGAGCTGGTAGGTCGATGGCTGCCTGAAGCCCTGAGCATCAATGACCGTTTCCTGGTTGGACTCGCCAACGGCCTTGCCCCCTGCTACGCCGACGACCACATCATCGGCCATCATACCTGGAACTATTTGTTGGCCTGGCGGGATTTCGTCGCAGAGCGCCCGCCTTTAATGCCTCGACCCACTGGACAAATTTGGCTAAAAAATGCCCAAATTCTGATTGACCGTCGTCAGGACAGCCAACTCTATCTAGCACTCAATAAAGGTGGCGTGTTCAAACTATTTCGCAACCAGAAGTTGGTGGCCTCAGATACCCAATTCTCGCTGCAAGTTCAGACCGGTGGTGCGCTGAAGAATGCGATTGGCCATCTGGTCGGAACCTATCCGGTCGAGATTAGGGCGGACGAGATTCTTATCCAGGGTCAGCTAGGCTGGGCCAAGCAAAAACAGATGACGCCACTGAATCTAATCATTCTGCGGCTGGTGATGCTCAGCCTTGGACGCTTTTTCCCCAACTTGATCCGCAGCCTCTTGCAAAAAATCCTGATCACGGGCAAACAAGAGGCTCCTTTTAGGTTTAGCCGCCACCTGCGGTGGCACGACGGCCAATGGCAAGTGACCGACGAATTGCAAGCTCAATCTTGGCGGGAAGTCACCGCAGTAGGCATCGGTTGCGATCAGACTTCGATCTACGTGGTCATGAGCAGGACTTTTCAACCCGGTCAATTGCAATCCTGGTTGGATCTGACCGAGATGGTGCAAGAACTAGCTCCTGGCCAAGCGCTTAAATTGGAGCGAGATCTTTAATGAAACGACTGCTCTCTATCGTGGTGAGCCTGCTGATTCTGGCGGTGATCTACTGGCGGCTCGATGGGCAGAGTTTGATCCAAGTACTCCAAAATTGTGACGGCTTTTGGCTGGCCTTGAGCCTGGCGATGGTCGTGCCACTCACGTTGCTCACCGCCTGGCGCTTACAACAACTCATGCCCCGTGGCTCCCGCCTAGGATTTGGCGAGGCCAACCGTCTGATCCTGGCGGCCAGCGTCCTCAACCTGGTATTGCCCTCAAAGATGGGTGACATTGCCAAAGCCTACTTCATGAAACAGCAGGGACACCTGGGCGGTTCGCTGGCGCTGTCGCTGGTGGTGTTTGAAAAGGCCTGTGACCTGCTCTCACTGCTGTTGTGGTGCGCGTTTGGCCTGATTTTGTACCCCGCTAAAGATTGGCTATTTTGGGTGATGACTTGCAGCGTGGCGGGTGGCTTGGCTATCGGCTTCCTGCTACTGGGCTCGCGAAAATTCGCGCAGTTATTTTTCGATACAGGCCGGACAATCCTGCCTAAACCGCTGAGACTTAAGCTAGTGACGTTCCAGGAGTCCTGGGATGAAATGCACGCCTATTTCTGGGGGGATCGAGCACAGCTGATCAAAGTGGCCAACACCTCGGTGTTTATCTGGTTTTTGCACCTGTTGCAGATCTGGTTGTTCACATTGGCACTCAACGCTCAGGTCCCGTTTCTGGCAAACCTGGCGCTGTCGCCACTGGCCATTCTGGCCGGCTTGCTACCCCTCACCTTCGCAGGCGTGGGTACCCGCGACGCAGCGCTGATTGTGTTCTATCAGCCCTTTCTGGACGCGCCAACCGCTGCCGCCCTGGGCCTGCTGTGTACCTCGCGCTATCTGTTACCGGCAATCGGCGGGCTGCCGTTTCTCAGTCGGTATCTGGCGACGGTTCGAGATCTGCAAAAACAGCCAGACCAGCTTCGCTAGCCATCACTGCAGCGGGAGATCTAGCACAATGGTTAGGCCCGAGTGACAATCGAAGGGGCTGCCCGACTGGGCATGGCAATTGCCGCCTGCCGCCCAGACCAGCTCCGCGACTTTCGCCAGCCCCAACCCCATACCGGGCACCTGACCGGTGAAGTATTTCTCAAGTTGCACGTAGGGCTCCCAGATCCGGGAGCGCAACTCCGAGGGAATACCTGGGCCATCGTCGCTGATACACAGGCGTACTTGCATCTTGGCCAGGCGTGTGACCTGAACGGCAACTCGAGGCTGATGCTGTGGGTGGAACTTCACCGCGTTGCCCAACAGCTCCGTGAGAATCACCTCTAGCGACGGGCGACGCAGGCTGAGTTGCGGCGAGGGCTCCGGCGGCACTACACTCAACGCTTCGGAAATCGAAAGATGAAGCTCTGCAATCGTCAGCTCTGCGCTCAACTGACGGGCGATGCCGCTGATGTCAGTCACGGTGGCCGGGTTTGGGGCTTGGCGGCTAGTGGTCGATTCCAGGTAAGAGAACACGTCTTCGAGCTGCTGATGCAGGTAAGTGGCCCGGTCTTTCACGACTGCGACCAGTTCAACCGCCTCTTCCGAGCCCAGTCCCCACTCTCCCAAATTGAGCATCGACAGCGACATCAGCAGACCGCTCATCGGGGTGCGCATCTTGTGCTGAACCAGGGTGGCAAATACCGCCTGCTGCCGCCGCTCCAACTGCTGCGTGGTTACGTCGCGGCAGTGGACCAGCCAGCCTACCTCCGGCCCCGCCATCGTCTGCCCCGAGAGCTTTAGCCACAGCTCGCGTTGGTGGGGCGTTTCGGGGCGAATTAAGCTGAGGGTAAAGGTGCTGGTTCGAGACACCCGCCCCCAGCTCAGCTCCGGACGTACCAGAAACCGCTCTCGGCAGTTGCGGAACAAATCTTTGCCTTGAGAGAGATCGCCGCGCGGCAGATCCAGATAGTCACAAGCCGCCGGATTGGCAAACTGAACACAGCCAGAGCCATCTAACAATAAAAAGCCATCGTCCGAGTTCATCACCGCCCACTCAAACTTCTGGCGCTCGCCCAGCTGACGGCGGTAATAGTTCAGCTTTAGGGTGGTGCGCACCCGCGCTAGCAGTTCCGCTGGATGAAACGGCTTAGAGACCAGCTCATCCGCTCCCGCCTCCAGAGCCTGGATCCGGGCCTGCGAGTCATCCAGGCCCGTGATAAAGATGACTGGGATGTCTCGCCAG
Organism: Leptolyngbya sp. SOY_34_metabat_272; assembly: GCA_031399305.1. Lineage (GTDB taxonomy): Bacteria > Cyanobacteriota > Cyanobacteriia > FACHB-261 > FACHB-261 > FACHB-261. The sequence goes on along the minus strand of JANNOU010000099.1, from coordinate 17,286 downwards.
CGAGGATCGGTGCGAATGCGCTGACAGACCTCATAGCCGTCCATTTGTGGCATCATCACATCGAGCAAGATCAGCTCCGGGATCGTCTGCTCTAGCACGCCAAAGACTTCGGAGCCGCTGCGCGCCTGAGTCAGCCGATAGCCTTCAGGGGTCAACAACGCCTCCAGGGTTTTGAGCCCTGCCAGTTGGTCGTCCACTATCAAAATCGAGGGACTCACAAGCAACTTATCTCGATGGATATTAGAAGCTGCCACCTATCGAAACCATTATTCCCCGCTGCCCCAGTGCGATGAACGGGATAATGTACTCAGTTTTGCAGTTTCTCCTTGAGAGGATCCAGGGTTCATCCCCCAGCCCCTTGCTGCCGACCCACCCAGGCGAGACAATGAATGGGGATTGTCTGTGAGATGCTAGCGCTGCCCCGTGAACAATATCCGCACGGTTTCTGAGACCAAGCGAACCTTCTACAGGACCTACGCTCGCCCTATCAACTCTATTTATCGCCGGATTGTGGAGGAATTGATGGTCGAGCTGCACCTGCTGGGGGTGAACGCCGACTTCCGCTATGACCCGATCTTCGCGCTGGGAACGGTCACAGCGTTTGACCGCTTCATGCAGGGTTACCACCCTGAGGCTGAGCAGGCGAAGATCTTTAACGCCCTGACCGAGGCGCTCAGCTTCGACCCCGGCCAGCTCCGACGCGACGCTGACCAGCTGTTGGCTCTGGTGCCAAGCTACGGCGGAGAGGCGCTGCTGCTACTCACCCACCATACTGGCGATGAAGAAGCCCTGACCGATCTCAAGGCCCTCCTCCAAGCGGTGGCTGCCAATCTGAAGTTTAAGTACAGCCGTCTATTCGCCATTGGGCTGTTTACCTTGCTGCAAGCCGCGGCTCCCCAGCAGATGACAGACGACAGCCAGCGCAAGGCACTGATCGCCCAAGTGGGTGAGAGGCTGAAGCTCTCTGACGACAAGCTCAGCAAAGATCTCGACCTCTACCGAGCCAACCTGGAGAAAGTGGAGCAGGCGCGCCAAGTCATGGACGACATCCTGGCCGCTGATCGTAAGAAGCGGAACCCGCAGGCTGCGGCTGCCTCGAACCCGGAGGAAACGCCTTCTGAAACTGCTCCTTGAGGCTGGCTTCCCCCAACCGCGTCAAGTTCAATCGGTCTTGTGGCAGTGGTTGCGGGCCATCTGAAGCGTTAGGGTTGTCTTGAAGGGTCATCCCTGCCGCCCTACTTCACAGGCATGGGATGCGAGCAAGCCTATGTTTGGAATCGACCCTGCGATTTTGCTGGTGATCTTGGTTTTGATCGCCGGCTTGCAGTTGATGCCCACCAGTTCACTGAGCGGCGCTGGGGAGGGGCTGCTGTTTTTGTTAATCGCGATCATTGCGATAGGCCTGACGGTGCTTCTCCTGACCAGCTGAGCTCCTGTCAAGCTGCATCGGGGTCGGTCGGCCGCGAAGGCCCCGACCCCGGTGTGTTTCTGCTTAGATGTCCAGGACCTTGAAGTAAATCAGAGCGACAAGGATATTGATCGCGAGCAGGAACAGCGCAACCGCTGTTCGGAATGGATAAGCCTTGGGCGCACTTTTACTGGCAGTTGTCATAGAGAGTGTCCTCAAGTGAGTGTTCTCCACACATAGCAAAGATCGGTCCCGATCGGACTACCCTTCAGCGATGGCAGCAGAAAATGCTACGACGCTAATAGCTTCGGCGGCAGTAGGACGGTGAGCAGGCTACGGCCCACCGGCGGCTCTGCCTCGGGCAGCTCCAGGCAGATCAAACCGGTCTTCTTGAGTACGATCACGCCCCGTGCCTCGCCCCAAACCAGGGTTTCCGCCCAATCGCTCAGATCTGGGTTGTGGCCAACCAGTGCCAGTGGCTGCTGCGACCAATTAGACAGCCACTCAAGCCAGCTGGCCAGACTGCCACCGGGGGCTAGGGGCGCGAAGACCTCCAGCGCAGGGCTCAGACCTTCTTCCTTCAGAATCTCGGCAGTCTGTCGAGCCCGCACCAAGGGGCTGGTGAGGATCAGCTCAAAGGCAATGCCCAGGGCGTTCAAGCGTTGGGCACAGGTGCGAGCTTTTTTGCGACCCTCCTTGGTCAGCGGGCGTTCGTCATCGTTGGCATAGGAGCCCGATTCACCGGCCAAACCATGTCTGATTAGATACACTTGCATGGCTGTTGACTAGAACAATGCCAGTTGGTGTAGCAGCGGCGGCAGCAGGAGCACGCCCGCGACGAACACGGCGCTGAGCGCTGCCACCAGCACCGCCCCTGCGGCACAGTCTTTGGCCACCTTAGCTAAGGGGTGAAAACTCTGTCCAACCGCCAGATCCACTACAGCTTCCAGCGCCGTGTTCAATAGCTCCATAGCCAGCACCGCGCCAATGGTCAAGCCAAGTACAGCGGTTTCCACCGGGCCCAAATGTAAAAAGACGCCCAAGCCAACTGCTAGAGCGCCAAGCAACAGATGAAGCCGGAAGTTGCGCTGGGTGGCCGAGGCATAGACCAGACCTTCCCAGGCGTAGCGGAGGCTGCTCCACAAAGTTGGTGCAATCTGCCAGGCCAAATCTCGTAATCCTCGCCCGGCTGCTGATCCCGTGGGAATTGCGGTTTCCTCGGTGTAGGGCGTAGGCTCAGCGGCGGAGTGGAGGTGGGAAGACATGGGTGCAGACGACATAGCAGGACGGCCAGGAATCAGATTCAGCGAGAACACTAGTGTGTGCTGGAAACACTGGGACTCAGGGAGATAGCCTGTAGCAGTCGCTCTTGCTGGGCCAGCATCTGTGCCAAGTGAACTTCATCGGGGTGGTCCCACCCCAGCAGATGCAACAGACCATGGGCTGCCAACCAGGCCAGTTCCCAGGCCAGCGATTGACCGGCCTCTGTAGCCTGCCGTTGGGCGGTTTCCACCGAGATCAGCAGGTCCCCGAGGTAGAGAGGCTCCGGTGGCTCCGGCGGAGCAGGTCCCTCAGCCTCTAGCACAGCGAAGGCCAGGACGTCAGTGGGGCGATCCTGGCCTCGATACTTTGCGTTGAACGCCTGAATATTCGCATCGTCCGTCAGGCGTAAAGAGACTTCATAAGCATCATGCGACGAAAGCTGAGGGTCCAAAATGCTCAGCCAGGTCTGGAACCAACCCTCCCAAAGTTCTAAGGGCACGGGTGAGTGCTGGGCATCCTCCAGATTCAAATCAATAGCCAGCACCTTAGGGATCATGAAAGGCTTGGGCATAAAACAACAAAACGCTACCCTGAGAAGCGAGCCAGGGCGATGGCGACAGACCTTGTCGCAACGCCAGCCAACTAGCGGAAGATCAGGGACAGACCGACTAGGGCAGCCAAAAGACCGACCGACGTCAATGCAAAGTGGTAAAGCGAGGTCCCCCGCTTTTTCACCATATTCCGCATCGCTAGCTTGACGTAACTGTCCTGAGAAGGTTCCCCAACACTCGCTGGCTTGGGTTGGGAGAAGTCTGGCACGCGCTCACTCATTTCAGGGTCTCGCTCATCATGCCTTCAACTATCCACAGAATGTAACAAATTTCTGTGACGAATTTGGAAAGAAATGTTTGAGTTGCATGAGGCTAGGGAGTTTCAGGTGTGTCAGGAACCTCTGGCGGCTGCCAAGGCGTGGGTTTGGTAAATTGTGAGTAATCGCGCCCGCGCCAGCGCTTGGGGGTGCTCAGCGTCGAAAGGGCCAGCCGCAAAACGGCCAGCGGATCGGCCAGCGGCGAGAGCCAAAATGCCCAACCCACTCGTTCGTAGGAGGGTAGGAGCGCCACGAGCAGTGCCCAGCGAACGAGCAAAAGACTGGCATTCAAACCGATGGCGATTAGCACTGGCAGCGAGGGTTCTGCGAACAACAACCCAGGCAGTACCAGCAGCGGCAGTGCCTGCACGGCCAGCAGAAAGCCCAAGTCGCCCCAGATCTGGCTCAGAGAGCTTGCATCCTTGAGATCGAGTGAGCGACCCCATTCTCGCCAGGTCTCTAGCGCTGAGGTGTACATGCGCACCTTGAGCAACTGTGAGCCATCTAGAAAGCCAACTTTGGCACCCAAGGCAGCGGCAGTGCGGGCCAGGGTGACATCGTCACAGAACGAGGCGCGAGCGCATGCGTAGCCGCCCAGCCGCTCCAACCAAGCCCGCCGCACCAACAAGCATTGACCGTTGGCCATCACTCGCTGCGGGAGACTGTGGCGCTCCCCGGCAGGGCCAAACCGATAGACTAGGGTGACCAGCAACGCCGGTTGCAGCCACTGCTCGCCTGCGGACTCCAAAATAAACTGGGGCGACACCGACAGCAGATCAAAGCCTTCGCGCTCGGCAACCTGCAGCAGGCTGGCGGCCAGACCGGGCTGAGGCTGAGTGTCGGCATCAATGCCCAGCAGCCATTCGCTGGTCAGGGAACTGCTAAGGAACCCGGTATGCAGAGCCCAGGGACGCCCGACCCAACCCGGCGGCAGTGCCTCGTCGCTGAGCAGCTGAAAGCGCGGGTCGGTCTGTTGGGCCACCTTGACCAGCTCTGGGGTGCCGTCCTGGGAGTGACTATCAACCACTAGAATCTGCCGGACCTCGTAGCCCTGACGCGTCAACCCAGCCAGGCAGGGGCCGATCCGCTTTGCTTCATTCAAGGTCGGTACCACCACGCTCACCTTACCCAGCAATTCCACGCTGGGTGCCTGGGGCTTCAGGGGTGGGTGACGCCGAGGTCCTTGCAGAAGGCGAGCCAGCAAGATTGCCGTCGCTGGAACCTGGACGAGCAGCAACAGCAGGGCCACTAGCGGCCCACCGCGCCTAAAGGTAGCTCCGCCGCAGGCAGCGGTGCCGCGCCTACAGCTTCAGAAACCTCTGGCATTGTCGTGGGGCGAGAAACCCACCAGAAGCCTACGGCCGGACCCAGGCCGAGCAACCCTCCCAGCAACACGGGCAAGGTGATCCCCGCCGCTAAGCTCATCACCAGCGAGTAGACGAAATTACCCCCATACACCCACAGCGGCAGCGTGAGATCTGCCCGGTCCAGCACCACCAGACGGTTGCGCCAGAACAGAGCGGCAACTGCCATGAACACCATGCCCGTTCCCATCCAACCGGCGAAGTTCTGCAGCGGCGTGCCGAAAAATGCGCCCGCCTCGTAGTACTCCCAAAACGGCACCCGCGTCCGGCTCATAGCTGGATCCAAAACCAGATCCCAGGCAGTCAAAAGCAACGCGCCTAGCACAATCGTCTCCAGGCGGGCGAACAGGTGCCGGCTCCGACGCAGCGGCACACAGGCCAGCAAGTACGACACCAGACCCATGTAAAACCAAGACAGTGGAATCGTGAACGGGACCAGCCCCGCGATCTTGTAGCCCAGCCCGCTGAGATAGCCATAGGCTCCAAAGGGGAAGCCCGTACTGGTTCCCAACAGTTCACTGCTCAGCGAGATCACAACCGACGGGATCAAGAAGGTCAGCAGACACCAAAGCCCCAGAGTTCGATACGCGTAAAGGGCCACTGCTACGGTCCCGAGCAAAATGTAGACCACCCCGCCCCCCGCCATACTCCAGGAAAATGCCTGCTGACCCAGAGGCGGTAGTGCCGCAATAAACTCAGGATGGGGCAAAACTAGAAGCAGCCCAGCCCAACCAAAAGCCATCGACACCAGATGAGCCACGAGGCAGAAGCGCTCGACGGCAGCAAGGTGTTTCATATAGCAGACACTCCAGCGTGGGAATTCCCACAAACACAACAGGAACCATCAGAGCAGTTCCATAAAACTTTACAATACCCGCACCCGAATCGAGTTTCCGCAGTGGACCGCTACTCTCTCCGGTCCGGGTCTCTGCCTGGAATTGAGGAAGGAGTGTGCTGAGAGCGGAGGCTCCAACAGACCTGGCTACCAGAAGTCTACTGAGTTGGACCAAGGCTTGCAGGCTTGCTCGAGTATATTTACTCACGAGATTATTGTTGCAGAGTTTTAAGAAATACTACGAGTCGGGCGCAGATTGAACTGGGGCAGAAGTTTGGACTGAGACATTGGCCGCGACCTGAGTCTTCGGGTAGCGGCTTTTCTGATGGGGAACGTTGAGGGCTGATGCGTTGGCTCAAGCCCGCTATGTTGGGTTCTCCCTCATTGTCCTGGGACCGAGTTGTTCAAACTTTCCAGCAAGTTTGGGGCTATGCGCAGCTGCGCGAACCCCAGGCGCAGGTCGTGCGCTGCCTATTGGAGCAGCGCGACGCGCTCGTGGTGTTGCCCACGGGTTACGGCAAGTCGATTTGCTTTCAGCTCCCGGCCTTGCTGCACAGTGGGGTCACCTTGGTGATTTCGCCGCTGGTCGCCCTCATGGAAGATCAAGTTCAGGAGCTGCGGCGGCGTCGCGTCGCTGCCGCAGCCTTACACAGCGAACTTGACTCACAGACTCGTCGTCGGGTGCTACAAGCGCTGGAGAACCGCCGCTTGCGGTTGCTATACGTTTCACCGGAAACCTTGTTCAGCCCACCGGTTTGGCAGCGTCTTCTCCAGCCCGAGCTGGTGGTGTCCGCGCTTGTGATCGACGAAGCCCACTGTCTGGCTGCTTGGGGCGCAGACTTCCGGCCTGATTACCGTCGCCTCGGGGCGGTTCGACCGGCGCTGCGGCAAGCCAAACCGGCCCACCACCCGCGCATTGCCGTAGCAGCGTTCACGGCGACCGCCGAGCCTGGGACGCAGAAACTGCTGCGGGATGCCCTGGGGCTGAGACAGCCTGCGCTGATTCAGGTCAACCCCTACCGTGCCAATCTGAGCTTGGCGGTGCGGATTGCCTGGACGCCGCGTGGGCGTCGTCAGCAACTGCTGCAGTTTATTCGGGCGCGACTGGAGCAGGCGGGGCTCGTGTATGTGCGCAGCCGCAGCGATGGCGATGAGCTGAGCGCCTGGCTGGCTGCCCAGGGCTGTGTCACGGTGTCTTACCATGCGGGACTGGCGGCCCAGGAGCGTCGCCAGCTTGAACAGGCGTGGCTGAGCGGCGAATTCAAGTTTGTGGTGGCAACCTGCGCGCTGGGCATGGGCTTGAATCATCCTCACATTCGCTGGGTGGTCCACTTTCAGCCACCCCTGACCCTGGCAGAATACGTCCAGGAAATCGGTCGGGCCGGTCGCGATGGCGAACCGGCACAGGCGCTGATGTTGGTCAGCGAGCCCACTGGCTGGCTAGATCCCACCGATTGTCAACGGCGTGAGCACTTCCTGGCGCAGCAGCAAAGCCAGGTCCAAAAGGTCCGGTGTCTGCTGCCGAAGTTGCCGCCGCAGGGCGCGTTTGACGCGGTGACCCGCCAGTTCCCCGAAGCCGCCTTAGCACTGGCGCAGCTGCATAGTGCTGGGCAGTTGACTTGGCGAGATCCCTTTCACTACGCGCTGGTGGCTGAGCCGCAGCCCCTGCCGCCGGTAGACTGCCAGCCGACGCAGCAGATGCAGGCTTATCTCAGCAGTCGAGACTGCCGCTGGCGCTTTCTGCTGTGTGGCTTCGGCTTTGAGCGAGAAGCCGCTAGCTTTGAGTGCAGACAGTGCGACCACTGTCTGCGTAGCCGGAGACGAGTCGGTCACTGAGTCTGGGATGAAGGTTCTGGGATGTAGCCTTCGCCAGTGAGCTGCCCAGCAGGAGCCCAGCCGCTGACCAGCCATAGATAGGCACGCAGGCGGTCGCGCAGGATCTTGGCGTGGTCAACGCGGTGGTTGGTCCCGTAGTTTTGGGCCAGGGTTTGATAAGGGGCAAACTCGAAGGCAATGCCGCGCACCCCCAAGATGACCGAGGCCAGGGCACGAGCCCGATCTACGCGCCAGTCTTCACACAACAGGATCACTCGGTCCACCCTATGCTTTTCGAGCAGGGGCAGCATTGTGGTCAGGTTGGTCAAGGTGTCTTGGGCGCGATAGTCGAGGGTCACGCGGCGGTTGGAGATACTTGAGCGCTCAAAGATGCGCGTGGCCACCTTGGGCGGGCTGCCGCTGGAGATCATGACCTCTAGATCTGGACTTTGTCGGGCCAGACGAGCGGCCATCTCCTCGATATAGGGGCGCGAGCCCAGACCGAGGATCACAGTCTTTCCGGCTAGCCGCGAGTAGGGCCAGAAGCGAATTAGCCAGCTGGCGAGCAGAATCATGGCTAGCCCCAGCAACAGCCGACGCAGACCCCTGCGTTGCTTGACCATACCCCCCTGTCCCAAAATTGCTCACCGCATCATAGCAACCTCGATCCGGCGACCGGGGGGTGTGTCGATCGGAGCACCGCCCATGAAACCTTTGATTCTTGCCGTTAGTTTGCGGCTAGCTACTGGTTTCAGTGAACGCAACTGGCGAGGGGCTGTGAGCGGGATTGAGATAAGTGAGCAGGACTTGGTTATTGGGATTTTGGCCGATTTTAAGTTCAGTGCCATGGGTGAGGAGATAGCCTTGAGCACCGTCGATTCGCGCGTTGTTGATAAAGAGGCCATTGGTGCTAGGAGCTTGCCCATCGCCATCATAAATGCGATAGTCCATGCCCTCCTGGCGCAGGATCGCGTGACGGCGTGAAAGCACCTCCCAACCGGTTTCTGGGATGTCCAAACTGGACCAACTGCGACCACGTCCCAGATAATAAACCTCTTGGTGCAGACGAAACTGCAGAATTTGCCCCTTGTTGTTGAGCCGCAACACCGGCTGAACGTCGCTGACAATCGTTTTTGGGCTATCGGTCACGGGGCAACCAGAAGCTGGCAGCTGCTTGTGTTGCCGGGCTTGCCAAGCTTTAGCCGGCTCTGGGGCCGGAGCCAGAGGTCTGGCTGCCGCAGGCTGGGCTGCCTTGCGTGAACGCAGCCGATACCAGGCTCCGAACGCCGCACCAGCCGCGACCAGGGTCAAAACGAACAGCAGCCAGCCGGGAATCGCCGGGCGTTGCTTACCTTCGACGATCGCCTGCTGGCTTTCTTGAATCAGCCGGTCCACTTCTGAGTGTTGGGGATACAGCCGTTTGGCCTCTTCAAATTTTTCGATCGCTTGCTTATAGTTGTGTTGCCAATATCGTTCAAGCCCCTCGCGATAGCGCTGATTGACCAGACTCTCAGGATTGCTGGTGCCTGCCTCTTTTAGAAACTCTGCAATGGTGTTCGACGGGATTGCAAATGACAAACCTGCTGTCCGAGGGCCGAAGGTACTCATGGCGATCACCTCACCCTTGTGGTTGAGCACTGGCCCACCAGAACTACCAGGGGCGATGGTCGCACTGAACTGCAGAATCGGCGAGCCATCGCTCAGAGTCTTCTTAGCAGAAACCCGGCCATCGGTGAAGGTCGCTTCAAGCGTCAGGGAAGTGTCGTTGCCCGATGTCTGCTGAGAGATGTCGGCTGCGCCGGGATAGCCAACTGCTGTGACATCCTCCTGGAATTCTGCCTCATCAGAGTTGCCTAACTTGAGCACGGGAGCATTTTTGACTTCGATTTTGATCAGCGCGATGTCCTTACCCTTGATGCTATCGCCCTCAATGATCAGCGGAACACCGAACTTTTTAAGCTCGAACGGCAACTGGGTCCCATTCGGCAAAACGACTTGATGCACGGACGTAAAGTTGCGCAGATTGGAAGCTTTTGCAAGGGCGTTAGTGAGCCTGGGATTGTTCAGCCAAGCGTCTGGACTCTGACGATTGTCGCGGGCGAGCTGAGCGACATAATCTCGAAACAGCGCCCTTTTACAGGTGTCTGGGTTGGCGGTGAAGTTCACCACGTGGGCGTTGGTCGCAATATAGCCGTCAGGATGGATCAAGTAGCCTGATCCAGTGCCACCGTAGGAGGCCGCGTAGCGATAGGTCTTACCGTCGTCGGTCAAAGAGAACTGGCCAGAGCAGCCGTCCAGAATCCTTACCACGCCCGGCTTCGTGTACATAGCCAGCCGTTGGCCTTCTGATACCGGTTGCGTGTCGGAGTTCAGACCGCTACAGGCAGGCAGCATGACTGACAGCAGAGCAGAAGCGGCAGAAAACCTGATGAGGTGTTGACGCATGATAGACTCTCTCCCCTTGTGAGGACTCAAAGATGGGGAACCCTGCGAATTTCCGAACAGCTGTCGAACCTGGCTTCGGAGCTCTGGTGAAACGAACAACACGAGGTGAAGCTAAACACAAATGATGAGTAATCGTATCGCGTTTTCAGCCATGAAAGTAACCTCACAGTACCCGGCAGACAAATTTTCGAGAGGTGCTTCAGATCACGGAAAACCTTGTCGACAGTCACCAAGAAAACAACGCAAAATCGATACGGCTATGCTGGCAGGCGTTCAGTTTCCAAGATTGGAAAAGCGCTTTCCGAACTTCGCCTCGACGAGAAAAGTTCATTGGCTTCAAACTCAGATCTAGATTCACGGGTCGCGTCCGAGTTCTGCTGCCTAACTTATCATCTGCAATGGCTATCGCCGAGATGCACCACCAGTCACTAGCCTGTTTTTGGGCAGCGAGGGCGCAAATTGGCAAATTGATCGGTGACGGTCGGAACTTGGAGGTGTCTCGCAGACGTCTCTAGCTGAGGCAGGGCTCTAGCTTAGTCGTGGATAGTGCCTCGTCTAGAGGCGCCTCTGGAAGACTAGGGGTACTCCACAGCCATTCGGATCACGCTCTGGACGGCGGAAACCGTAGGCGACATCAAGGCCAAACGTCAAGCTCATTTACAGAAAGTTACAGGATCTCGAGATCAGGGCTGCTCCGGCGATGTTTTGCGCCAAGTTGCTCACCGAGTCGCCCAAGCCGGGTCTAGGAGAAAGTTAGAGTGTCTATTGTGACTCAAATTCTGTCGTGTGAGGTATGGTCAAGAGCTCTGTGCGCAGACCAGGGTAGATGAGGTATCTGCGCCGTCACAGGCCGAGGATTGCGTCTCCCAGCGCTAGGTGACCGGATGTGTACTCTCTCGGACAGTTGCAGGGGCTAGCCATGGTCTGGACAGCGGGACAAACACTGCACAACGGCAAGTACCGCATCGAAAAAGAGCTCGGGCGTGGCGGCGTCGGCGTCACCTTTTTGGCCATGCATCAAGAGCTGCTGAAGCAAGTCGTGATCAAAACGCTGAACCGGGAGAGTATTCGGGAGCAGGTGGGGCGCAGCCGTTTCCCTCGGGTGCTGCAGACCTGCGAGGAACGATTTCGCAAGGAAGCGAAACTGCTGGCCCGTTGCGAGCACCCCAATATTGTGCGGGTGATCGATATCTGCGAAGAGGCCGGAGTGGCACCCGACCAGCGGCTACTGTTCATGGTCATGGACTATGTTCCTGGCCGCAACCTGACCGAAACCGTCAAGCACCAGGGGGCCTTACCGGAGGCGACGGCCCTAGCTTATGTCACGCAAGTGGGCGCGGCACTGACCGGGGTGCACAGCATTGGCCTGCTGCACCGAGATGTTAAGCCTCAGAACATTATGATCAATCGCCGCAACAACCAGGCGATTTTGATTGACTTCGGCATTGCTCGGGAGTTTTCACGCGATACCCACACCATTGCCTACTCGCCCGGTTACGCCTCGCCTGAGCAACAAAATGGCAAGTGCACAATCGCTTCGGATGTTTATTCTCTAGCGGCAACGCTGTTCTTTTTGCTGACTGAGGATATTCCGCCGAACGCCAGTTTCCTCCAAGCGCCCGAATATTCAGAGTCTCTGCAGAACCTGGCCGCGCAGGTCAGTCCGCGAGTCTATCAAGCCATCTTGAAGGGCTTGTCCTATCGCCCTGAGGATCGCCCACAAACCGTGGCTGAGTGGTTGCAGGAGTTGGGCTGTGAAGCAGACTTGCCCGTGATTCTCGCGGAGCCAGAAGACCCAACCCATACCGTACAGAGCCTGCCCTTGGAGCCAGACGGCCAAACCGCCGTCTCCTCCCCGGAAACCTTTCCTCAAGCCAGCTCTGAGGTCGCTTTCTCCAACCGTTCTGGGCCAGCGCTCGAGACCAGCACCCAGGTCTCCTCGCCCGACACCTCGCCCCAAGTAACTACCGAACCGCTGCGCCAGAGCCAGCCTTCAGCTGAAACGCTAGTCTCTCCGCCGCCCGAACCGAGCCTTGCGGAAGCCGCACCCCAGCTCCCTAATAGCCCGGCGACTGTTGTCAGCCAACTAGAGCCGGGGATTAGCCGAACGGTCGCCTCCCCGCTGCCGCTACCCGCCCCGCCAACGCCGCCGCTGGTCCGGGGGGCGGGCAGACAGTACCGTGACCAGCGGCGGCTGGTCGCAGGGGTGGCGGGCGGCTTGTTACTAGCGGGGGTGGTCGGGAGCGGGTGGTTCGTCCTCAACGGACAGGCGCAGCAGCGGCAGGCCCAGGAACAGGCCACGCTGGATCAAGCCAAACGCCTGGCTCAGACCGATCCGGGTGCTGCGGTGAAAAAAGCTCAGGAGCTCTCCAGTGGTTCGCCACTACACGCTGAGGCACAAAAACTCAGCGCAGGCTGGCAAGCGCAGCAGCTCCTGCAGGATGCACGCAGCATTGCTCAAACCGATCTGGAGCAGGCAATTCGGAAGGCACAGGAAATCCAGCCGGGTTCCCCAGCTTACGACGAAGCTAGAACTCAGATTTTCGCTTGGCGGGGAACGACCCTGGAGCAATATCTACAAGATAAATTAAAGGCCATTCCCGATTTAGCTCAGCTGAATCCAAAAGTTCAGGTGCAATCTGACCAGGTTACTATCAGCTACGCTAGCGCTAACGACAGAGCGTTAACTGTTCCTGAACGCGTCAAAATCGTCGCTGTCATAGTGATGGAGCTTTTGCGAGGAAATGAGAACAACTCACCTCCGATTCCTAGCAAGTATACTGATTTTGCCCAACTGGTTGTTTATCCCCAAGACGGCAATCAACAAGTCACTGTGACTGCTGAGCAGTGGGCATCCTACCTCAAAAGAGAACTCAGCGTACGCCAACTGCTGGAGGCAGTCCAGGTGGGCAATCGTGCACCAGGTTAGCCCTAAGAGCACCTCTTAGATCGTTGAATAACGTCGTCAATAATAGAGCCCAAACTATGAATAGACAGACTCAGGCAAAGCATCGTGTTGGCTTAGTCTCGCTGTTGGCGGGTCTGGTGGGCAGTAGCCTGCTCGTGGGCCTGCCTCTGCCAAGCCGCGCCCAGAGTGGCTGCGGCACTTCGGAGATCCAACAGCTTGCCTGCACCACACCCCGAACCCCCGCCCCCGCCCCCGCCGCCCCAACCGTCACACGGTTGCAGAGTCGTCCACGCCCCACCCCTGCCGTGGCCCCCAGCGGTGGGGGTGGCCCTCGTCCTGCTGCCGCCGCTCCAGTGCGCACCCAGCAGGATGTCAAGGTTGTCCTGCGGGAAACCCGGCCTACAGTGGCTGCCGTGCCTACGGGCCGAACACCCAGGCCGATTCGCTTTGGCGAAATCGTCCCGCGTGTGCTGAGTCAGCAGAACTCTCTGCGGCTGGCAGACGGGCGTTGGGCGGATCTGTACCAATTCCAAGGCACTCAGGGCGAGGCCGTCGCGCTCAATTTAGTGGGCAGCGCCGACCGACGTCTGCGTCTGGACCCCTATCTGGTCCTGTTTGGCCCCGATGGTCAAGTGCTGGCGCAGGACGACGACAGTGGCACGGATCCGCGTATCGGTGACGCCCGTCTCCTGCTGCGCCTGCCGACGGCGGGGACCTACACGATCATGGCTACCGCCCAGCCGCGGGATCAGGGGCGTTACAGTCTAGGGCTGCTGCGAGACACTACGCGCTTCCTTGCGGAGCAAGAGGGCGAACTGTCCGCACGCAGCAACCTCCGCTCTGCCGATCAGACGCCATTCGATGTCGTCGAATTTCAGGGTAAGGCCAACCAGCGGGTGACGATTCTGGCGACCAGCAGCCAGTTTGATCCCTATCTGTTCCTGCTGGGGCCGAACGGTCAGGTGATCGCCCAAGATGACGATGGCGGCGGCGACCTCAATGCCAAAATCGAGCTCCGTCTGCCCACTGACGGCACCTACCGCGTGGTTGTGAACTCTCCCGAAACAAACGCTCGCGGCACCTACCGCCTCACGGTCAACTAACCCTCCGGCCTAAAAGACAGGGGCGCATAGAGTGTGCCCCTGTCGAACTCTCTATTGGTCTGAAGTGAACGCGATTAGAGTGCGCCGATGTTGGTTAGGCCCAGGATGGCCCCCGCGCCCAGCACGTGGCCGAAGCTGGTAACAGCCAGTAGGGCAGGCAGGCCCAGACTATTGAGGGGAGCAGGTAGCTTGATTGGAGACGCTACAGAGGGTGCGGGGCGTTGATTAGCCGTTAGCAAAAAAATGGCTAGGGCGATCAAATTGCTCACGACCATCACGATAGCGACCGTCGGCGACCAGCCGGGGGTGGGAGGCACGTTGACCGCAGCGAACAGAATCGAATTCATGGAGACGTCCTCAAAGGTGTCAGGATTATAAAAAAATTGGCTGGGACGCCGATTCTTTGCAATAAAAACTCACGGAAACCAGGTGCTTCTGCTGAGAATTGTCTCGATATGTCCAGAAGTATTGCGTGGTCGGAACCAAAAGCGCTTCAGGCCCATCGGCATCCTGAAGCGCAATGGAGTGTTGAGATGCTAGCGCTACTCGCTGATCCGGGGGTTCACTTCTCGGGCCATTGAGCGGAACTTGTCCGGGTCTCCGCTGGCATCTTCGGCAGGCTGATTGATCTCGACCGGCCCTGGCGTTGCGAGCTGGGGGGCGGTCACGGCCTCGGCAGCCTGAGCGCCCTCCTGGCTGCGGTCAATGTCGCTGACGCTGTAGGCTTTGGCCTTGGCTAGGTCGGCATCCACATTGACGCTGGGTGCCTTTTGCTCGCCCTTATCAATTGCTTCTGCCAATTGCTGAGCGTCATCGGGCTGCTCGGTTTTCAAATCCTTAGTTGGTTCCGCCATGAAATCCTCCTGAACTTGAAATTGCTCACTCTGAGCAACTCCACCAATACTGCTGACCTTACCAAGACGAATTGCCTGGCTCTGAGCATCTCAGGGCAGATTCCAGGGCCAGGCCATCTGCTTCGAGAGAAGGGTCTTTGGACCGATACTGGGGGCGGCGCTTACTCAGCTTCGCCAATCAAGGTGAAGGCGGCCCAGTTTCTCGGGGCGGGGTGGTCTGCTAGGGTGGCCAGCATCGCTTGCCGCAAGGCTTGGGCCTTGTCTGGATGGTCGCGCCAGCGGCGGTAGAACGCCACCATCAGGGCGGTGGTCGGCGCATCGGGGACGGCCCACAGGGACACGACAACGCTGGGCGCACCGGCCAAAATCAAAGCGCGAGACAGCCCAATTACGCCATCGCCGGTAATTCGCCCCCGCCCGGTGTCGCAGGCGCTCAACACGACTAGTTCAGCCTGCAAGTTCAGGTCCAGAATTTCGCTGGCAGTGAGCAGGCCGTCATCGTCCCCTGAGGGGGCCAGGGCAATTGCGCCGGGGCTGCCCAGGGTCTGAGTGTCAGATAGCAGGCCGTGGGTGGCCAGGTGCACGAGCCGAGCCTGGGGCAGTCGCTGCAAGACAGCGGCCTTGGTGCCCTGGCGGCCCAGCAGGGGCTGGGTGTGGAGCAGTCGGGCGATCTCGATAGCCTCTTGCTCGGCTCCCGGCAGGGGCTCTAGCGGCTGAGGCGATTCGCCGGGCCGCAGCGAGACGCTCGGCATGGTGGGGTTGCCCAGCACCAACCGGTCTGGGTGGGCAGTGCGTCTGAGCTGGGCCTGTTGCTGGTGGGTCAGCTGCAACACTTGAATGGCGGGGGCGGTGAGCAGGGTGTGCTGTTCAATCAGGTAGCGACCCGAGGCGTCTAACAAGGCGGGAAAGGGCACCAGGAACAGCGAATCTTGAGGGATGAACACAACGCGGGCGTTGGGATCGCGGGGCAGCAGATCGGCGATCGGTTGGATCAGAACCTGATGCAGCTGCTTGAGCGGGCTGTCGGTTTGGCGCAGGTTAGCGGTGGGCAGGCGAGCGTTCAAGATCAGCCGTAGGGCTCTGGTGACTAAGCCGCGCAGCGAAGCGCTGGGCTGTTGTCGCAGCGGTTTGAGATCGACCCGGCGAAAGTTCACCGCGCCAGTGGGATGAACCACCCAGATCAACAGCTCTGATTCCAGGCCACGCAGTTTGCCCATCACCTTAAAGTCGTCATCCGGCACAATCGAATATTCGACCAGGGTGGCGTTTTGCTGGCGCGCAATGCGTTTGATGGCTTGCAGCGTGGGCGCTTTGGTATTGGCTTGAATCTGCGCGGCGGACTGCGGCGAGAGCCGACGGGCGAGCAACTCGACAAAGGCGCGCGCCCGCCCCTGTTCTGAGATTTCCAGCGCGGCTTCCGGCTTTTGCGCCGCCACCAGGATTTGCTGCAGCAGGTTGTAGGTCAGGACTTGGGTGTCAAAGACAGACACGTTGTAGGCGTCATTCAAGCCCGGTCGCAACGATTCCAGTACGGCAATCGCTAGGCGCAGCTGACGCTCGGCTTGTGCGAAGTTGCCAGCGCTGAACCAAGCGTGTCCCAGATTGTTCAGCGCCAGGCCCTGGGCTTGCGGATCGCCGATGGCCTGGGCGATCGCCAGGCTCTGCTCTAGTTGCTGGATGGCTCTGGGATAGTTTTTCTGGTCTTCGGCCACCAGTCCCAGGTTGCCCAGGGCTTCTCCGGCCAGTCGGCGATAGCCTGTAGCCTGGGCAATCGTCAGGCTCTGTTGATAATGCGCCTGGGCTCTGCGGTAATCGCCCTGGGTGTGGTAGGCCGCTCCCAAGTTGTTGAGCGTGTCGCCTTCGCCGAGGCGGTTACCAGTGGCTCGGGCGAGTGCCAAACTCTGCTGGTAAGCCTGAATGGCCTGCTCAAGGTCGCCCAAGTTGGCGTAGACAGCACCCAGATTGCCCAGGACTGTTCCTTCGCCCGGGCGGTCGTGGCTGGCTCGGGCGATGGTCAAGCTCTGCTGATAGGCGGCGATGGCTTGCTCGTAGTCGCCCAGGGCGCGGTAGGCATTGCCCAGGTTGCCCAGAATCTGGCCCTGCGCTTGAGGATTGCGGAGTTCTTGCAGAAGGCTCAAGGCTTGTTGATAGGCCTCAACGGCTTTGACATAGTGGCCCAGGGCGCGGTAAGCAATGCCCAGGTTGCCTAGAACCTGGACTTGGCTCGGGCGGTTGCCGCTGGCTTGGAGCAGGGGCAGGGCCTGCTGTAAGGCTTCCAGGGCGCTGCCGTAGCGGCCCAGGTTCAAGTAAGCTGCTCCCAGCAATCCGAGCACTCTGGCCACTTGCGGGCGGTCCTGACGACGCTGATAGATTGCCAGGGCTTGTTGCCAGGGCGGCAAGGCTGCTGCAAACTGACCGGCTCG
>JANNOU010000041.1:0-12154 GCA_031399305.1 Leptolyngbya sp. SOY_34_metabat_272 | reverse complement strand
GCGCTTGATGGGCAGTTTCACCGGTCTCAATCCGGTCTTGATCTTTGTGGCGCTGTTGGTGGGGGCGCAGGTGGGCGGGTTGCTGGGTGTGGTCCTGGCGGTGCCGATCGCGGGCACTGTCCGGGGCGTCTGGCAGGCGCTGACCCTGTCTCCCACCGAGCCAGCCAACTCTCTGCCCCTGCCCAAGCCCCCTCAAGACCCAGAGTGACAGGGTTTCAGGGGTTTTCTGGGTCAAGTTAGGTTCTGTACTCCATCGCTGAAGCCACAAGCTCGATAGTTGGACCTCTGGGCTCGGCGAGTCGAGTTCAGAACTCGGATTCTGGAGCAAAAGACTCGACCTGTGGGGCTCAGTGCTCGACGGGTTGAGCTTTGAGCCCGAAGGCTCGAGAAAAAAGCTCGCCTCAGGCAGAAAGAAGCTCAATGGGTTGAGTTCTGCGCTGGGGCACCGGAGACAACAGCCCGGCAGATGCAGTTCTGCGCTGGGACGACGAGGCTGACAGCTCGATGGCTGTGGCTAGGTGCAATTGAAGTAACAAGCCTTCGAGTGGATTCAGACCCGTTCAGTGACTGATTGTGCAGTGGTTGAAGCGCTCAGGAATGAACTGGCTATCGGAGAGGCTGAGGCAATTGCTCTGGCACTTGAACTGGGAGCAGAACAGGTTTTGGTTGATAAACGTCGCGGTTGTATGGTTGCCGCTAAGCTTAATCTTCTGTACCTATCTGCTTTCGTGGAAATTGCTACATAATTTCTAGCGTTACAGGTTACTTAAGCACCGAAGCTTATCTCGAAAATAACGAAAGCTTGGGGATAAATTATTGTCCACATCCATGAAGGGAGAGATTTTTTTAGCCCAAGTTGTCTTCTCTTCACCAGTCTGCCCGCCGAGATTGGACAATTTTCTGCTACCACCGGGAAACACCGCGTCGGCCAATTTCTCCCATGTGCCACAAATACTATCATTTGTGTAAGCATCCAGGACTGCGGATTTTGCACTGGGATAAGCTTTCTTCACTGCCGTTAGGTCGCCCAAGTACCATGCTTCTCCTTCCTCAATCGCGATACAGAACTGCGTCTTTGGCTTAGGATCGCACTTGTCCACACAATCGAGCAGTTCTCTACGAAAAACACTCAGGCATTGGCTATCAAGATCACAAACGATAATAAGGGCGACGGGATAATTACCATACCCAGCAAATGTTTTACCGTAACCTTGAACAAATCGTGGGAGTTGGTCAAGCAGAATTCGATTCCTAGGATTAGAAGTCGGTTTTAAGTCTTTAGGAATACGCCCTACTCCCTGGTAGTGGTGAACCTTGAATGTGTGTTGTTTGGTGTCAATAATCTTTGGAATAAGAATCTCGAGAGCAGTTTTGCCAGAAATATCCTCAACAAGAATCTCAAAATGCATGTACTCACCTGTTGTCCAAATAGTCGCTATACCAAAGACTGCCAAGGGGTAAGCCTTCGGAAACAAGGTTACCAATCAGAGTATCCTCGCTGGTTCGTCTGATTTTAGAAAATCCGTCCTCGCCCTTCTCAAGAACCCAAACTTCTTCAGGTACAAGAGCATCCACAAAATAGGGTTGATGTGTTGTAACGAAAATCTGGGAGCTACCTCTATGACCTGTAGCATGTTCTCGGAATTCTAGCGCTAGAGTTGCTAAGAGTTTATGATAAAGTCCATTCTCTGGCTCTTCGATGCATAAGAAAGGTGGCGGCGAAGGATCTTCTAAGAGAAGTAGATAGGCAAACACTTTCAGTGTTCCGTCTGACATTTGCTGAGCGTAGAACGGATCCTGAAAGCCTCTATCATTGAAACGAAGAAGAAGCCTTCCATCTGGACTCCTCTCAGTGCTAATTTGGTTCACACCTGGAATTTTGCTGGAAATTTTTTCAAGGATGGATTGAAACTTCTTGGAATGTTCTCTCTCCATAAACTGAACCACGTTTCCAAGATTATCTCCATGAATATTCAAATGCTTTTGTGGTCCAGCAAGAGGTAGGCTTCTTGCAGCATCTGGTGTGAAGTAGCTGAGGTACCATCCTTCAATAAATCTACGGAATGCTGCGATTCTTGGGTGTTGCTTGAGCGATCCCAAAGTTGCGATTCCAAGTTTTCGCTTGTCGTCAAGTTCAACCACCTCAGTTTCTTTACTTTCCTCTCTCGCCTCACCTTTCTGTATGCTCTCTATGAACCTTGACAAATCAAATTCATCTCCTTCCTCTTCCTCAACTAGCTTGCCTTCTTCTTCGCCCTTCCATGCCAAACCCTCACCTTCATTTAGAATAAGGAAAGAAAAAGGGCGTCCTCTGCTTTGTCCTTTCCTCCGTTGTCTGAGTCTTTCCTTTTTTACATATGGTCTTCTAGAAGAGTCAAGATCTATCGCTAATTCATATGTAATTGGTCGAGCATTATGATCCTCTTTATAGTAGATCTGAAATTCAATACTCCCCTCTTGTCCTTGTGAACGGATTCTCTCGAAGCCACCACGACCACGAGAATCACATGCCTCTTCCACCCCCCCTTTCAAGCAATCTGCAAGAAAGCCAAAAGTGTCGAAAACCGTACTTTTGCCAACTCCATTCTTGCCGATGACTGCTGTCATTGGTGTTAACGGTTTGGCATCCTGCGTGTCCCAGAGCTTTCCCAAAGTGATATCGTGAAGAGCTCTGTAGTTTTTTACCCTAAAGCCTTCTATTTTGGCCACTTAAACACCTTTGCTCAACTAAGATATCAATCCTATCAATTACTACGATAATCTGACAGTTCGGCAGATGGAATTTGAGCAATGCTTGCAAGACAGACGTAATCTTTACAGGAATACTTTTTCATCTGCTAGAAAAATAACATGGCAAACAGTAAGCTGATCTTCGTTATCTACTCCTTGCAATCAATAAGGTAGAGCTTAGCTGCATAACAACTGATTATACTGAAGTTTTCCATTTAGAACCCCCACTTGGATTGGATACCCCGAAACTTTCAGTGAGGTCGCTGGCCAACTGACCTATGTCGGTCGGTCGCCAAAGCCCTCCCAATGCTCGCCGTGTCAGGATTTCAGGTATTTTTCCCGTCAAGTCAGGCTCTGGGTTCCACCGCTGAAGCCACGAGCTCAATGATTGGACCTCTGGGCTCGGCGAGTCGAGTTCTGAACTCGGGCGCTGGAGCAAAAGACTCGACCCGCGAGGCTCAGCGCTCGACCGATTGAGCGCTGAACTCAAGGAATCGAGCAAAAAGCTTGGCGGGTCGAGTGTTGAGCCTCAAGTTTGCCTGTCAGAACTCGGAGTTCGGGGTTCTGAGCCTGACCGGAGGGGCTTGGGACCAGATGGTCCAGGCTTAGAGCATCTTCTCCAGGAATTGCTGCGCCCGCTCGCACTTGGGATTGGTGAAGAACTCGTCCGGCGGTGCATCCTCCGCCAGCCGCCCGCCATCCAGGAACAGGATCCGGTCAGCGACCTCGCGGGCAAAGCCCATCTCGTGGGTCACAATCGCCATGGTGATGCCAGTGTGAGCCAGCGCTTGCATCACCTCCAGCACCTCCTTCACCATCTCGGGGTCGAGCGCCGAAGTCGGCTCGTCGAACAGCACCGCCTCCGGCTCCATCGCCAGTGCCCGCGCAATCGCCACCCGCTGCTTCTGCCCACCCGACAGCCGCGAAGGATAAACCGCCGCCTTTTCCGCCAGCCCGACGCGGGTCAGCAATTTCATGCCCTCGCGCTGCGCCTCATCCTTGGGCAGCCGCTTGACCTTGATCGGCGCGTAGGTCACATTCTCCAGCACCGTCATGTGGGGGAACAGATGAAAGTGCTGGAACACCATGCCGAGCTGCTGCCGAATTTTCAGAATGTCCGACTTCGGCTCCGTGATGTCGTGATCGTTCACGTAGACCCGGCCCGAGGTCGGCACCTCCAGCAGATTCAAGCAGCGCAGCAACGTAGACTTGCCCGAACCCGATGGCCCGATGATCGCCACCACCTCGCCCTTCTTGATCTCCGTCGAAATGTCTTGCAGGACCTTGAGCTTGCCGAATGATTTGCACAAAAACTCAGTTCTAATCACTGCGCCGAAGCCTCCGTTCTAGGACAGTTGCCCCAATGGTCAAGAGCATAATCAAAACGTAGTAGACAATTGCTGCGATCAGCAGAGGCTCGAAGTAACGAAAGGTTTTGGCGGCAACCGTCTGAGCGCGGCGTAGCACTTCAAGCACGCCGATTGTTGAGACCTGGGCCGTGTCCTTGAGCAAGGTAATGCTCTCGTTGGCCAGGGCGGGCAGAATATTCTTGAACGCCTGGGGCAGGATGATATCCCGCATTGTCCAACGGTAGGGAACCCCCAGCGACATGGCAGCTTCGCGCTGCCCCTTATCCACAGCCAGAATGCCAGCGCGAATCGCCTCAGAAATGTAAGCGCTGGAGTTCAAGGTAAAGGTAAACACCCCCGCCTGCAGCTCCGTAGGCGTGAAGCCGATCAGCTGAGGCGTGGCATTGTAAATCAAAATGATCTGGACCAGCAGCGGCGTGCCTCGAAAAATCGAGGTATAGGCCGTGCCGAACCAGAACAAAGGCTTGATGCTGGAGACCTTGAACAGGGATAAAACTGTGCCCCAGAGGAAACCAAAAAAAGTGGATAACAGCGCAAACAGCAGCGTCGTGGGAATCCCCTGAAGAATGTAGGGAATGTCCGGCACAATTTGAGTAAAATCGAGGTTCATCGCAGACTACAACTCACTCCTGATTCTGAATCCACTGGCTTAGGCTTGCCTCTGAGTGCTCAGAGATGCGTCTTCAAGAGGGGGAAGGCGCTGGCGTTGCGGCCTGGGCATCAAACCACTTTTTCACCAGCTTTTCCATTTCGCCGTTGGCTTTCATTTCCTCCAGCACCCGATTGAAGTCGGTTACCAGCGGTGAGCCTTTGGGGAAAGCAATGGCAGAGCCGGAGGGACCGTCGCTGGGAATCACATTGAATTCCAGGTCTGTATTGGTGTCGGTGTAACCTTTGGCAACGGTGTCTTCGATGATCGCAGCATCGATTCGACCCGTCTTGATCGACTGAATCAGCTCTTGAATCTGGGTGAGAGGCACAATCTGGAGATCGGCGACCTTATTGTCCTTGACCGCCTTGTTGGCTTCGCCTTCCTGAATAGAGCCGAGCTGCACGCCCAGCTTTTTGCCGGCTAAATCTTCGAGTTTGGTGTAGTTGCTGCCCTGCTTGGCGACCAGGGTGTTCTTGGCATCGTAGTAGATGAGCGAAAAGTCTGCGTTTTTCTGGCGCTCCTCGGTGGGCGTCATGCCTGCCATCACAAAGTCCGCCCGCTTGGCTTGCAGCGCCGAGATCAGACCATCAAAATTTTGGCTCTTGATCTCCACTTTGTAGCCCAGCTTTTCACCGATGTAATTGGCAATATCGACATCAAAACCGACAATCTGGCTCGTGGCTGTATCAACCGATTCGTAAGGTGGATAGTCGGCGGAAGTCGCCATGATCAGAGTCTTCAGTTCAGCTGCTGGGCTTGCCTCGGTTGCGCCGGGCGTGGAAGCAGTGTCGCTGCCCGCCTGCCCGCCGCTGCAGCTGGCGAGCAGGGACGTCGCGACTGTGGTTGAAAAAGCGATGGCGAAAAATGAACGTCTTTTCATGTGACTAATTCCTGACTCTCCCAATGTTTCATTTCGTATCGGCAGGCTCGAGGAGCGTCGCCGACCCTAGAGCTAATCGTAATCAAAACAGCACGCGGCAATGCTCTATCGGGTATCTTGGTCAGAATGCTTGGCTAAGCACAAAAAACTCTCACCAGATCAGGTCCTGCCCCTGATGAAAACCTCTCAAAAATTGAGAAAATCTTGGTTTTCGCTCGTCAAACTCCCTCGAATTGGGGAGCTAAGCCCTACGGCTTAGCTCCCAGAAACCCATTTGGGCTAGAACTGACCCAGAAAAACCGGGAGCCCCAGACAAGCTCATAAACGTCACCTGCGTACCAACGCTGCCCAGCCCGGCGCAGAAACCCTGCTCGGTCACTCGACATGATGACAGTCCAGTTCCTGGCGAGCTGTATATCGATATACAGTCCCCAAGCGCCGCCTACTCCCGCACTCTGGCTATCGGTATGGCTCTAGTGAACGCGAACCAAAGCTCTAGCCCAGAGAAGCGTCCTGATCCAAGGACGCTTCTCTGGGCTGGAAACAGCTCGGGCGAGGCGCGCTAGAGCGCCTGACGCGAGACTAGCTTCTCAAAATCGGCCTGAGTCTGGTGCAGAAGTTGGGTGCGACTGTCGGTAAGACTGGTGGCAGCCAGGGTCGGTAGGAGGTTGCGGGCCTGGAGCGTCATGTGCAGCTGCAGATGCGCGACATAGTCTCCCAGCCCTTCGCGGGCTTCGCGGCTGGAATCCGCCTGGCGATGCATGGAGTAGCTCAAAGTGTTCTTCCTCTCGATCAGCGTGCGGCTTCGGTACTGCGTCAATCAGCGTCTGAGCCCAAGTACCGGTGTCGGGGAGTACAGCAGGGCGTCAGCGCTACGATGAAGCTACCACGGGGCTTCTGTGGGATTGCTGTCCTGAAATGAAGCGTTACTAAGCTCGATACTCTGCTTTACAAACTGACTCACCGGCCCGCCTGGCGACGCTTCAGGTCGGCCAGGCACGCTGCCTGATACTTGATAAAGGCGGTGTGCCATTCATGGAAGCGGCGCTCTCCATCGCGCACTAGCATCTGTCGATACCGCTCTGAACAGAGGTAGGCCCGCTGAGCAGTCGGGGTTGGCGTGCGACGGTTCATAGAGAGTCTCCTCGGTTTCGATTCGGTATCTGTACGGAAGAACCGAATCTCATTGTGTCAAGGGCAAGGGGGGACTGTCCTCCGTAGAAGCAGAAGCCGCTTGGAGAACGGGCTAGACCGGAATTTGCTTTAGAGTGGGGGGGAGGTCTCTGGATTGCCCATGCAGATTTATCTGGATCACAGCGCCACGACGCCGCCTCGCCCGGAGGTCATTGCGGCGATGCAGGTGGTGCTGGCTCAAGACTGGGGCAACCCATCAAGTTTGCACCACTGGGGGGCTCGCGCCGCGCTATGGGTCGAGCGGGCGCGCCTGCAGGTGGCGGACCTGATCCAGGCGGAGGCGTCGGAGACCATTGTGTTCACCTCGGGCGGCACCGAGGCGGACAACCTGGCGCTGATTGGCGTGGCTCGGCGCTATGACCGTCCTCAGCATCTGATCATTTCCAGCGTTGAGCACTCAGCCGTAGCCGAACCCGCGAAACTCCTGGCCCGCCAGGGCTGGGCAGTGACCCAGTTGCCGGTGGACCGCAGCGGGCGGGTCAATCCGGAGGATCTGCGCGCGGCGCTACGCCCCGATACGGCTTTGGTCTCGGTGCTCTACGGCCAGAGTGAAGTGGGCACCCTCCAGCCGATTCAGGCCCTGGGGGAAATCTGCCGCGAGGCAGGGGTTTTGTTCCACACCGATGCTGTCCAGGTGGCCGGACGGCTGCCCCTTGATCTGGGGACGCTGCCGGTGGACTTGCTCTCGTTGTCCAGCCACAAGCTCTACGGTCCTCAGGGAGCAGGGGCGCTGTACGTGCGTCCGGGGGTCGAGTTGGTGCCGTTGTTGCAGGGCGGGGCGCAAGAGCGAGGCCTGCGCTCGGGCACCCAGGCGGTGCCTGCGATTGCGGGCTTCGGCGTGGCGGCAGCGTTGGCGGCTCAAGAGCAGCAGGCAAACGCTGCCGAGAGCCAACATCTGATCCTGCTGCGCGATCACCTGTTTGAGCAGCTGCGGTCGGTGCGGGACCTGCAGCCGACTGGAAACCGGCTGCACCGCCTGCCGCATCATGTGAGTTTTTGTGTCGAAGGTGTGAGTGGGCGTGAGCTAGTGCGGCAGATGGATTGGGCGGGGATTGCGCTCAGCTCTGGCTCGGCGTGCAACAGTGGCAAGCTAACGCCCAGCCCGGTCTTGAAAGCGATGGGCTACAGTGATCGCCAGGCGATGGGCGCGATCCGGCTCACCCTGGGCCGTAGCACCACCCTGGCGGACATCGACTGGACGGCGCAGGTGCTGCGTCAGGTGTTGGCCCAACTGTTGCCAGTGACCGTGGGCTGTCCCTGAGCTTTCACAGTGCCAGCCCTTTACGGTTTTTTAACCATTGTCGGCTGGAGGGGCGTAACCCCTTAATCTTTGGAATAAGTGTTTATGCAGTGCAGCCATGGACCCGAGTGCTTCGGTCCGTCGAGCCCCTGGTGAGTCAGGGGATCCGAAGGTGACGATCAGCGAGTTGAGTATCTTGTGGGCGCGTCGCTACGTGCAGGAGATTGCCACTCGCGCTGAGTTCCGGGCCGACAGCCGCGAGATGCAGGCCCCCGCCGATCTGACCACGACTGAGTTGCGCTGCCGAATCGCGGGTCAACTCAGCCGCGAGTTACCGTTCGCCGTCTCGCGTGCCCTCAACTCGGTTCAGGAGCTGTTGGCCCAGCAGATTCAGCGCCAGGGCATTGACCTCAACCACATCGATCCCTGGCAGCTCACAGCGGACAGTCGCTTTCTGCTAGAGCTAGTGCTGGACAATTTTGGACAGGGTCATCCGCCCGAACATTTGTCGGCCAAAGGCAGTCGGGCCTTTGGGCAGGTGCGCTGGCACTACATCCAGACCGATGGCCGGGTGCTGGGCTTCTTTAGTCTGCAATTGCACCGGACCAGCCTGGATTTGCTGGCCAACCTGCGGCCCTACGAACGAGCCTGCATCGCACCGTTCCTGAAGGTGATGGATGACCACATCAATATCCCGTTGCAGGAAGCCTATGACGCCGCCGCCCGTCACGCCTACGACTCGCCGCAGTTGGCTGCGGTACGCACCCTATTGCCGCTGAGCAGCCGGATTGCGCGGCAGGTGTTTGCCGGGGTGCGGCGCAAGTTCGGCGACTACCGCAGCTACAGTGGCTCATTACGGGAGATGGCGGTGGCCGAGTCCAGCCTGCGGGATGTGGAGATGTTCTTGGTCTACTTGTGTCTGTGCGTGTTGGAGCAGGACCCCCGCTCGATTCAGGAGGAGCTATTTCCCTTATGTGTGATGCTGTATCCGGCGCTGGAGGTGAGCTGGGAGCTGGTGCAGGAAATGCTGTGGCAGATTGTGCAGCAGCTCGCCGAGCAGCTCGACAGCCGGCAGGTGGATGTGTTCGCTCCCTATCTGAAGCTGATGACCCGCCTGTTCTCAGCCGAAGTACTCCAGCCGATTGGCGGAGTTGAGCCAGTCGCTGAGGTTTGGTATTCGCGAGCAAGCTCATTAACCTAGAAATAGAATTCAACGGGCACGTATGCAACTTTTCATCTTGCTGTTCAAGGCCGCCGATGGCTCTGACCAAGAGGGCATCCACACCCTGCATATCGGAGGGAAGAACACCGTGCTGGCCTTTGAGGCAGAGGATGATGCGACTCGCTTTGCCTTGATGCTCGAAGCGCAGGATTTCTTTGCGCCGTCCGTGGAGGGCATCGATGCCGAAGAAATCGACGAATTTTGTAAGGGTGCCGACCTGGACTTGGTCGTGGTGCCAGAGGGTGAATTGGTGATGCCGCCCGACGTCAACCTGGAGGCGATTGACTGGGATCCCCAAGCGCCGACCCAACTCGAAACGCCACCAGAGCCAGAGGAGAACTTGTCTGAGGAAATGGAAGCCTTCCGCCGTCGACTAGAGCGCTTGCTCTGAAGGCGTAGGCCTTGAGGTCTTTGAGGGCATAGGCTCCTAGCGGCCCAGGCAGGCGAGCGCTTCGGCGGCTTCGGCGTACAGGCCCGCAGCGATGCGAAACAGTTCGTGGCCGGTGTGGAGATGGCGGTCGTCGTAATTGAGCGTGAAGCTCTCCAGCTCCTCTAGTCCGTCGCCTAGCTGATTGAGACAGTGGTACAGGCAGGCGGCGGCACCCGCAATGTTGGGCGGGTTGGGTAGGGTGCGAAACAGGTTTTGGGCGTTGGCGTACGCTTGCTGACAGTGGTGGATGTAGTCCTGAAACTTGCCCATCAGCTGGTCGTCGAAGGGGTCGGCGGCCAGCTCGTCGATTTGGCCGTCGAGCGACCCCAGGATTTCATCCAGCAGGCGGCTGACCGGCAGGAACACGCCATTGTGCCAGCGGGTCAGCTGCTGATCGAGGTCTTGGCCCCTGGGACGCTGGCGCTGGGCAACGCGAGGGCTGCGCTGCTGCGTAACCACCAGTTCGCGGTCATAGCGGCGGCGGGTTTCAGGGTCGCTCAGGACTTCGTAGGCCTGGTTAATCTGCGCCACTTGGTCGTGGCTGTCGAGCTCGGGGTTCTGGTCGGGGTGAAAGCGTTTGACTAGGCGACGGTAAGCTTGCTTCACCTCGGTCTGGCTGGCCTTGGCGGTGATTTGCAGGGTGTCGTAGTAGCTGGGCGGGGTCATTGGGCTATTCAAGCAGTGCGAAGAAGTGCCCCACCGGCCCCTGGCCACTGCCGATCGGTAGCGCGTGCTCCAGGGCGCGGGTCACGTAGTGTTTGGCCGCCTGAGTGGCCGCCAGCGGGGTTTTCCCCTTTGCCAGGTTAGCGGCAATCGCGGCAGAGAGAGTGCAGCCAGTGCCGTGGGTGTGGCGCGTCTCGATGGTGGGCGCGCGCAAGACTTTGAGCTCGCTGCCGTCGAACCACACGTCCGTACTGCGCAGGTCGCCGCTGAGGCCGCCGCCTTTGACCAGAACCGCCTGCGGTCCCAGGGTGTGGATCTTGCGCGCCGCCTGCTCCAGATCGGCCAGGCTGTGGATTTCCAGGCCCGAGAGGATCTGAGCTTCGTAGCGGTTGGGCGTCAACACCAGCGCCAGGGGAATCAACTGCTGGCGCAAGGTCGCAATCGCCTCGTCGGCGATCAGTTGGGCTCCGGTGCGCGACACCATCACCGGGTCTACGACCAGACGGCTGAGACCCAGGGCCTGAACCTGCTGGGCAACCGTGGCGATGATCTCGGCGTTAAGCAACATGCCAGTCTTGGCCGCCTGCACGCCGATGTCCTGAACCACGGCCTGCATCTGGGCCGCTACAGCCTCCGGCGGCAGAGCATCAACCCGGACCACCCCCAAGGTGTTCTGAGCCGTCACACAGGTGAGGGCGCTAGTGCCGTGGACGCAGTGGAAAGCAAAGGTACGCAGGTCAGCCTGAATGCCTGCACCGCCGCCACTGTCAGAGCCAGCGACCGTGAGCGCAACGGGAATCGGCAAGGATTGGGAAGCCACAGACTCGGCCAGACAAGACACTCGCCTATTGTCGCAAAAACCGGACGGCCCTAGAAATACAACCTCACGCCACCCCTAAGCCAAGGTCCCGGCGTCAGGCCTGAGTTCTCGGGATTCAGCGCTGGTCGGAGAAGGTGTAGGTATTAGTCCGGCAGAGGTCGACCTGGTAGTCTTCGACCGGCTGCCCGTCTGAGAAGATAGCGCGGATGTCGTAGCGGCAGGCCGTGGAATCGTCATCGAATTGGACCAGCGTCGCTTGCCCACTAGGCAAGATGTCTCGCCCCAGAATGTCTGTCCCCCACTCGTTTTCGCTGGAGGGGGAGACATACAGCTCCTGGAGATCGGTGACACTGTCATTGCGCACCGTGAAATCCCGCCGGTCAGCCAGAACGCTCTGCGTGGTCAAGGCAACCAACGGTACTGCCAGAGCCGTACTGACCAGCACACGGCAAACAAACCTCTGAAACATAATCAGTTCTTCCTTGCCAAGGCTCCCGTCTGTAAGGGGCTTGGCACAAGATTGCTCCTCAGAGCTTAGCCAGTGACCCGAAGCCTGTAATCGCCCCAGCCGCCACCGCCTCGAAATCTTTAAGCGCAGCCCAAAAAAAGTTCCGAGCAGTGGGACAACCTTTCCGAGACGTGGGACAGTCGCCGCCAAGCATGGGACAACTTTTCCCAGCAGTGGGACACTCACTGCACCACCGTGGGACGAATATTCCCAGCTGTGGGACAGTACCCGCAAACCCCTGGGACGAATATTCCCAGCAGTGGGACAACTTTTCCCAGCAGTGGGACAGTGTCCGCAGACCCCTGGGACACCTGCCGCCAAGTGTCGCCATGTGTCCCACCCGCCGCACCAGCCCTTTAAGCGCCGCCGCAACTGCCCCCACACCTGCCAAGCGTGTCACTCACCCCTCGCGCAGGGGGTCTGGGGGAGGCGCTTCGTCCCCCAG
>JANNOU010000039.1:0-29776 GCA_031399305.1 Leptolyngbya sp. SOY_34_metabat_272 | reverse complement strand
CTGAGCCCGGGGGGGCTCTGCGGATCGACAATGTCGAGCTACTGGTGCTAGAGGACGGTCAGCGTATCCAGGTGACCTACACGCCGCCAACTCAGACTGAGGAGATTGCCATCTCTTAGTCAGTGATTTCGGGTAGGCATTCGAGCTGAGGGAGAGTACAAATAGCCTTTTTGGCATTGACTTTGGACAAGCCGATCGCTGATTGCTGAGAAGAATCTCAGATCGGCCTCAAACCTAAGAAACGACTCATCGAAATTTCAATGTGAACTTACGTGAATCTTTAATACTAGTAACTATCAGCGAGCCAAGCCACGACCAGTTCAGGAGCCTAACCCTGATGCAGCAATCGAATCCATTAGTCAAAGCTGCCAAGCCCAGGCGAAAAACATCGATCTTTCAGCAACTGATGTCTATCCACTGGTGGATGGCAGCCTGCTTTTTGCTGCTCTTCATCCTCGGGATCGTGATGCCCCGCCTGTCAGAAGAGATGCCAATTCGGGAACAGGTCTACGCGGTTCACAAGTCGCTAGGAGCATTGGTTCTGGGACTGCTGCTCGTCAGGATTTTTGTCTTACTACGGGTTTCTTGGAGCAAATACTCGCGGCGTCTACCTAAGCTGACACCAGACTGGATCAAAGTCTTTGCCTTGCACAGCGCTCTGTATGTGTTCATGCTGGCCGCCCCACTCAGTGGCTTCTTCTTGTCCAACTCTTATCGCAGTGGCAATGTCCCCTTCTTTGGGCTGACCTTACCCGACCTATTTCCGGTCAACCGGGCAGTGGTTGAATTGGCCCGCAGCCTGCACTTTTGGCTAGTCTACGCATTCCTGGCGGCGAGCAGCCTGCACCTGCTACAGCAGTGGAAAGTGGTGCGTGCGAGCTGGCGGCGTGCCCTGAGCGCGACCAAGAATCTGGTGAAATCATGAATGACACTCGCACTCCAAATTGGCTGAAGACCCCTCCCATCCAGCTGCAGGGCAAACAAAAAGTTCTCGCAACCCTCCAGATTTATCTTGAGGAAACCGAAGAAAAGCTGGAGAGCCTGCGACAGCTGCACTCAGAGTTGCAAGCCAGGATCGCCAGGATTCAGCAGGATCGTTGAGTCAAGCCAGAGGGGTGGCCAGAAGCGATACTCAGGTGTTAGCCCTAGCATGCTCTGAGGCCATGTCACAGCCCTCTGATCTCCCAACTAGCGACGCAAATCCTAGCAATCCGCAGGCTAAAGCGCCTAGCAGGCCAAACCAAGGTAAATCGCTACCTTCGAAGCTCGTGATTAAGACCGGCAAGTTTGTCTGGACGAGCCTCTGGCACGTGATGATGTCAAGGCTCGCGCCACGCAGCAAGGACGGTGAGTACCTTCGCCCCAGTAGCCAGTTTCGGCAGTTCATCGGCCCCGAGCCAGGCAACCCATACCCACCTGCGGCTGGGCGCTACAGTCTCTACGTCGGGCTCAGTTGCCCCTGGGCACACCGAACTCTGGTCGTTCGCGCCCTCAAAGGCCTCGAAGCCGCTATCTCCGTATCGCTCGTGTCCCCCTCGCCCCTAGAAGGCGGCTGGGTGCTCAATCAGGAACACACCGGCAGTCGAACCCTGGCGGACCTGTACCAGCGGGCAAGGCCAGGGTACAGCGGACGAAGCACCGTCCCCGTGCTGTGGGACCTACAGACCCAGACCATCGTCAACAACGAGAGTGCAGAGATTATCGTGATCCTGAACTCAGCCTTCAACGCCTTCGCCCAGCAGCCCAGGCGAGATCTCTACCCGGAAGCTTTAAAGCAGAACATTGACGCCTGGAATCAGAAGATCTATGCCACGGTTAATAATGGCGTGTATCGCTGCGGCTTTGCCCAAAGCCAAGCTGCATACGAGCAAGCCTGCGCAGAACTGTTCACCACCCTGGATGAGATCGACGCGGCCCTAGAGACGAGCCGATACCTGTGCGGCGAGCAACTCACCCTGGCGGATGTCCGTCTATTCACCACCCTGTTTCGCTTTGATGTCGCGTACTACGGGCTGTTCAAGTGCAACCGCCGCAGAATTCAGGACTATCCAAACCTGGGGGCCTACCTGCGAGATCTGTATCAGCTGCCCGGTGTCGCAGCCACCTGCGATCTAGAGCAGATCAAACAGGACTACTATGGCAACCTGTTTCCCCTGAATCCAGGCGGAATCATCCCCTGCGGCCCGGATATGGCCAGCCTGATGCAACCGCACGGTCGCGGTCACATCGGCGGTTTGGCAGCCAGAACCTGAGACTGCTTCTAGCCAATCCGGTCCAGATTCAGGTAGAGCAGATCCGGCTGTTCTGGGAGGGTAGACGGTAGCCGCACCAGCGCCCGGACGCAGTCTGAGTTTAGAGACTTACGGTAAAGCTTGGGCAGGGGATGCAACGCAGCCTCGGAGACTTGGCGGATTTGGGGCATTTTTTCGACGGGAATGCCCAGGAGTTGATGGTGCGCGGCCTGACAGACAATGACGTAAGAGTACGTGCCGGGAAGCTCAGATGGACTCTGCATCAGTGTCTGCGTGGCTGGTCTCAAGAGGCTGCTTAAATTGATTAAGGTGATGCTCTCGCCATTGCTGTCCATCAAGCTGTGCCCTGTACTGAGCAAGCCGTAGGCTCCGGAGAGATCGGTGATGCGTTTCACCCGCTCAATGGCAATGGCGTAAGACCCACGCTCGACCTGAAAGCAGACCAACTTCAGACTCGCTTTTTGCTCAGGGCTCGTAGCCAGGCTCGTGGTTTGAACCCGGATGGGTTGAATCACAGAATTCGTAGTAACTTGGTTCATCGCCGAATGAAAGTGGGTTAGCAGGGTTGGAAGCCAGGGTGCGTACTGCCGATGCTGGGTGCGACAGATCAGGAAACCCTGAAGTTTTGCACTGAACCCTGGAGTTGCTCAACGGCTTGGCTGAGTTCGCTCAGCTTGCCGCTCACCGACTGCGCCTCTTAACTGGTGCTACCTGCCATTGCACTCATCTGCTGCACGCTTGCGGAGACAGCATCCGAAGCACTGGACTGCTGCCGGGCTATTTCCGCAATGACCACCACTAACTGATTATCACATCCTGGCTTACACCAATGATGTCCTCAAGCCGCTCTCAAGCTTCAATCGCCAACTGCGTACTAGCGAACTTTGCATCCCTGATTCAGAAGGCCGAACAATGGGTCCAGCTCTTTTCCTGAAAGTCTACGCACAGCTTTAGGGATGGACTGCAGTATCTTAAGTCAGATCTGAACAATTCGACCAGAGCTGATCAGGTCAAGTGGAGTGACCAGAAAATCTTAATGAGCAATGGAAACAATACAACCCTTGGTCTAACAGGGAGCTTGTATCCATGACAAGCTATTCTAGGAGCTTGTTTTTTCTAGCCTACTGTTGTTTCTCAGTTAACTCAATTCTAGATAAAGAGCTTCACCTAGGTTTTATTTATCACTGTCCCTTGTGAAATTTCAGTGAATTCGAGGCTTTAATACCTAAGATTCCAACGCCATGCCTGGTATGAAATGAAATCCTCTAGCCGTGAGTGTCGTTAAATCAGGATCGCCTGTCCAAAATCCTGGTGAGAATGCATGTCTTCACACATCCAGTAGCGTGGCGTGTCTTTAAGCTCTAACTTTTCTCGCTCGAGACCCAAGTTTCTGGCCAGTAAACTAACTTTTCTTGCCTAAGCCCTAAGTTTCTGGCTAGTAAACTAACTTTTTCGTCCGAGAGCCAAGCTTCCCATTCCGAGCCGGAACCTGGCTCAAGCGTCCCAAATGTCAAGCTGCTCATGGCGGGCAGCAGATATTCTGGCTTCGGTGCCGTAGCAAACCTGTTGAGCAACTGTCCCAAAACGTCCGTCGGTGCCTCGATCTAGCTTTGATACAGACGGAATCGATTGAAAAGTCAGGTTTTTGCTGAGGGACTATCTGAGCAGAGTGTTGCACCTAAGTAATTCAACAGCAAAGTTACTGACTCCTTGCGCAGGGGGTCTGGGGGAGGCGCTTCGTCCCCCAGTGGGGGGGTTGGGGGGCAAACGCCCCCCATTCCGGGTTCTCTTTCTGGCACCCCCAACTTCCACTCCTGTGTGTAGGGGCCTGGCAGAGTCTGTCCCCAAGTCACCGATGGAGTTGCAAGTGTCTCTGGAGAGCTTCCGAGTGTCTTCGAAGAGTTCACAAGTGTCTTCGGAGACTCTCGGGGTGTCTCCGGAGAGTTCGTGAATGTCTCCGGAGAGTTCCCGAGTGTCTCCAGAGAGTCTTTAGGAGTCTCCGGAGAAGTCCCAAGAGTCTTCCGAGAGTTCCTGAGAGTCTTTGGAAAGCCTCTAGGAAGAATGAAGCTGACTCAGGGAGAAACCGGCATGGGTGGGAAAACCCGACCTGGGGGACGTTTGCCCCACCTTCAACAGATGCTCATGTTTCCCCGCCCAGAACGAAACAGCCCTGCTGCTTGACCCTGCAAGCACTCACGCAGCGATGCAGCCTCTA
Source organism: Leptolyngbya sp. SOY_34_metabat_272 (assembly GCA_031399305.1). Lineage (GTDB taxonomy): Bacteria > Cyanobacteriota > Cyanobacteriia > FACHB-261 > FACHB-261 > FACHB-261. Next base: position 25,309 of record JANNOU010000039.1, on the reverse strand, counting down.
CATCGCCAACGTAGAGGCTGCATTGCCAGTGCAGCCAGTCTCAGGCCCGCAACTCCTCGAAGGTCCGCAAAGCCCGCACTTGTGTAAATAGTTGTAGAGGATGAGGGAGCTTAGCTCTCCTTATCCTCCACAGACTCTATCTAGAATCTCGTAGCTGCCCCAATGCTTTACATAGCTGCTAGACGGTCCTGGATTTGGCTTTTAGCAGTTTTGAACTGCGTAGCCATTTGTTCTTGCTGAGCATCGCTGAAATGATCACGCAGCTTGGGAAACATGTCATTTTCTTCTTGACGCACATGGGCTTGAACAGCGTCTTTCAGTTGCCTGATTCTCTCTTTAAACTCTGACGCAGCAGGACTGAGAGCCTTAATCTGGGATAGAATCTGCTTCATCTCAGCTTGCTCATCGTACAGCTCCTGAGTGTCAGTATAGTAGGCCCGCATCGCTGGATAAACAACCTGTTCCTCTGCTTCGGCATGAGCTGTCAGGTCCTTGTAAATCTGACCAAAATACTCCTGTAACTTCTGAGGATCGTTGGTCCCTTCGATCTCTGAGAACAGCATGTTGACCTTATTGTGGTCGGCCCGAATCAAATCGCGAATGCCCACGTCTGACTGATCAGAACTCTGGGTGGCCACACTACCCGCTACACCGCTCAGGGCAGCAATCGCATCCTGAACCCGTCCCCAGAAGCCCTGGTCTGGCTCTTGTCCGGTCAGCTCTCGGGTTCCCAGAACTTCGAGAATTCCTTTCAGCTGCTCCTGATGGGCACGATTCTCAAAATTGACTGTGTTGAGGGGAGCAATCGCTACTTCGATGTCGGCACCCACAATCTGACCCGCTTTGTGAATTAGCAATCCGGTCATAACCTGAGCATGCTTGAGTAACTCGTGCTGAACAAACTTCTCATAGAGAGTAAGTTCGCTTCCCTGCATCAATTTTTGAGTCTGCTTGACTAGGTCCTGCGTGGTCTGCTTCGGCTCTCCTTTCTGGCCATACTGAACGATCACCGTGTCTAAAATACCAAGGTTCTTTCGGTCATCTTCAAGCATATCCTGAAGGCGTTTACGGATATCCTGATCGGTACAGGCATTGATAAGCGTCTGCTCGTTGGCAATGAGCAGATTCTGAAGCACTTTCACGTCTGCCAATTTCCCGGCAATTGCTGTGCGCTTAGTGTCATCCAGGGTCAGGACCATCGTGTGTGCTCTCCCGTTTAGAAATTCTTGGACTTTTCAGCCAACTTGAGTGTCTCACAAGAGATAATCTGACCCATCTTCCCTGTGGCTGATCAGTACCATTTGCCTAAGCGAGTCCTAGCCCTTAGGTGCCATTCAGCGTCCAGCTCTCTAGCTCTATTAACTCCTTCGGAGTCAGGCTGAAAAGTCGCAAGTGTGATGACTTCCCTCTAGCGGAAGAGTTAAATCATTTGTCACTGAGTAGTCTCGAATACAGCCCAATTTGAGGCAAGCGGTGAAATCTTGTGACTCCCATAGAAGGGTTTGAGAAGTGTTTAAAAATAACAAGATTAGATCAACAGCTCACAACCAGACAGGTCAGCTGTGAGCTGCACAACGGTAACTAGCAAGCAAGCTAGATGCTAAGGGTAAGGGGTCAAGCGCCCTCTCGCAACTTGTCGAGGACCGAGCGGTCTTCCAAGGTTGAGGTGTCGCCCAACACTTCCTGACCTGCTGCCAGGTTGCGGAGCAGGCGGCGCATGATCTTACCCGAACGCGTCTTGGGCAACGCATCGGTAAACTGGATCTGCTCCGGTCGAGCCAATGCACCGATCTCATTCACCACATGCCGCCGCAGGGCATCTCGCAAGTCGTCACTGGCTTGCTGGTTGCCTTCCAGAGTTACAAAGGCGACTATCGCCTCACCGCGCAGCTCATCCGGTTTGCCCACCACCGCAGCCTCCGCCACGGCAGGATGGGACACTAGCGCCGATTCGATCTCCATCGTGCCCAAGCGGTGGCCCGAGACGCTGATTACATCGTCCACCCGGCCCATTACCCAAAAATAACCATCCTCATCGCGGCGTGCACCATCGCCTGCAAAGTAGATCTGGCCGGGGATGTGCTCCCAGTAAGTGCGGCGGAAACGGGCTTCGTCGCCGTAAACGGTGCGCATCATGCCTGGCCAGGGCTGCTTTATAACCAGATAGCCGCCCTCGTTGGCTTGGACTGGGTTGCCCTCCAGGTCCACCACATCGGCCACAATGCCGGGGAAGGGGAGGGTTGCGGAGCCAGGCTTGGTGGCAGTCGCCCCTGGCAGTGGCGCGACCATAATCCCACCCGTTTCGGTTTGCCACCAGGTGTCTACAATCGGGCAACGCTCGCCGCCGATCACCCGGTGATACCACATCCAGGCTTCAGGGTTAATCGGCTCGCCCACGGTGCCTAACAGGCGCAAGCTCGACAGATCTCGGGCTAGCGGCAGGTGCTCGCCCATCTTGATGAACGCCCGAATTGCGGTGGGAGCAGTGTAGAAGATATTCACTCCATACTTCTGCACAATGTCCCAGAAACAGCCGGGGTTGGAGGCGCGGGGTGCACCCTCGTACATCACCGAGGTCGCGCCATTAGACAGGGGACCGTAGACGATGTAGCTGTGCCCGGTAATCCAGCCCACATCAGCGGTACACCAGTAAACATCGGTGTCTTTCAGGTCGAAAATCCACTGGGTGGTCAGGTGGGTGTAAAGGCTATAGCCACCTGTGGTGTGGACCACACCCTTGGGCTTGCCCGTAGTGCCGGAGGTATAGAGAATGAACAACAAATCCTCGCTGTCCATCGGCTCAGCGGGGCAATCGGCAGAAACAGTCTGCTGCAACTCGTGCCACCAGTGATCGCGGTCGGGCTGCATCTGAACTGGCTGTGCCTCACCCACGCGTCGAACCACCAGAACCCGCTCAACGTTGGGCACGTCGCCGTCTGCCAGGGCTTTGTCCACTTGGGCCTTCAGCGGCACGACGACATCCTTGCGCCAGCCGCCATCCGCTGTGACCACCACCTTGGCCTGGGCATCGATCAGCCGGTCCTTGAGGGCCTCGGCGCTGAAACCGCCAAATACCACACTATGAGGTGCCCCGATGCGTGCGCAGGCCAGCATCGCAATCGCCGCCTCTGGGATCATCGGCATGTAAATGCCGACCCGGTCGCCCTTCTGAACGCCCAGTTGCTTGAGAGCGTTGGCGAACTGGCAGACTTCGCGATGCAATTGCGCGTAAGTTAGGGTGCGCGAGTCGCCGGGTTCGCCTTCCCAAATCAGCGCTGCCTTATTGCGACGCCAGGTACTCAGGTGCCGATCCAAACAGTTGTAAGAGAGATTGATCTTGCCCCCGACAAACCATCGGGCAGAGGGCGGCTGCCAGTCTAGGACCGTGTGCCATTTCTCGAACCAGTGCAGCTCTTGCTCTGCCATCTCGGCCCAAAATTGGCACGGATCGGCGAGAGCTCGGTCATAGAGCGCCTGATACTCCTCCATACTCTTGATCCGGGCGTTTTGGGCGAACTCCGCAGGCGGTGGGAACAGCCGCTCCTCATGCAGGATGGATTCAATCGCGGGCTGGCTCATAGCTGGTTGTATTGCAGGCTACCGAGGGGCATTGTGACACAACTCTCGCGCCGGATGCCGTCGCCAAAATCTTGTCTTAAAACCTTGTCTTGCAGGGTCGTTTTGCAGGGTCATCTAGCCAAGCTGTTATCCTCCGAGGGGAACGCAGGTAAAAGGACTCTGTCACTAGCAGATCATGTTGAGATTTCTGCGGGATTTGGTGGGCTTGATGGCTGGCTTGGCGACCATTGCTGCCTTTGGCCTGACCGTGTTGCCAAAGCTCCAGCCCGGTCTGCTGCCGCGATTGCAGGCCGAAGCCCCCCAGCCGGACGCGATTCCCCAGCCCTCGGCCTGGAATCCCTTCCAGGCGCTGAGCCAACCGCCGGAGCTTGGCGCAGACAACCTCGGCATTCGCTTCAAGCCCGACCAGGGCAGCCACTATCCCAAAATTCGCGAAGTGCGGGCGGGCTCGCCCGCGCACCAGGCAGGCCTTCAGGTGGGTGATACCCTGCTATCGATTGACAATGAGCCGACTGTCGCGCTGAATGCTCAGGAAATTAGAGATCGCCTCAAAGGCGACGCCGGGACTCAGGTCAGCTTGCGAGTGGCTCGCGAAGGTGAGGGCTCAAGGGAAATTCTTGTGATTCGCTAGGACATCCCCCCTCAGACAGATACCGCTACAAAACCACATCAGACGACAGCAGTTTATCCCCCCGGAGGGGATGCTAATGTGGGGGCAGTGATTTTCGCAGAATGCTAAGGATAGTGCTGTGGTTGCCACGCCTGAACGATTGCAACAGCCAAGCCCGCAGGGCGCATCTCATGCCGCTGTCGAGCGAGTAGCCGTCCTGCTGATGGGGTACGGTGAAGTCGAGAGCTACGCTGACTTCGCCAACTATAACGAGCAGGCGCTGAACCTGCTGACCGCCAAGTTTGCGCCGGTTCCGACCTGGGTGTATCCGCCGCTTGCCAAGCTGCTCGCAATCTTCGACTTGCACGAATGGAGCCACCAGCATGGTCAGTTCATGTCGCCCCACAATGCCATCTTTGAGCGGCAACGTGCAGGTATTGAAGTCAATTTGCAGCAACGCTGGGGCGAGCGCATCAAGGTGTTCAAAGCGTTCAATTTCTGCGCACCTTTTTTGCCCGAGCAGGTGCTGGCGGAGATCAAAACGCAGGGGTTTGACCGCCTCTTAATTTATCCGCTGCTGGTGGTGGACTCGATTTTCACCAGCGGCATTGCAGTCGAGCAGGTGAATAAGGCACTGGCTAAACTCACTGATGGGTCTGAGCACTGGGTCAAGGGCATGCGCTACATTCCCTCGTTCTATGACGAGCCCGCCTACATTAAACTGGTGGCCCGGCTGGTTGAGGAAAAAATTCAAAAAGACTTGGCCGTTGCTCATCTGCCCTCTCAAACCGGCATTGTGCTAATGAACCACGGCTGTCCTCACAAAGCCAAGGGCTTTGTTTCAGGTATCGAGGAGAGCCAGGCACTCTACGACCGGGTGCGCGAACAGCTGATGTACAAGTATCCTTTGATCTCAGTGGGCTGGCTGAACCACGACACCCCGTTGATTGAGTGGACCCAGCCCAACGCCTATTTAGCCGGTCGCAATTTGATCGACTTGGGTGCAACGTCGCTGGTGTTCATGCCCATCGGCTTCGCCACCGAGAACCACGAAACTCTGCTGGACGTGGACCATATCATCCACGATTTGCGCCGCAAGCACCCCGAGGTGACCTATTTGCGCATGGAATGTGTCAATGACCATGCCGAGTTCCTGGAGATGGTTGCAGAGTGGGCCAATCCCCAGATCGAGGCGCTACTGTCTGAGCAGGCGCTGGTGGTCACGCCTGGCCTCGCTCCCAGCCATAGTCACGCGCATGATCATTCTCATGATCACGACCACGGGCATCATCACCACGTCTAAAGCCTGTTTTTACCTAGGTAAAGAACTCGCCCAGGCTAGCTGGGTGAGTTCTTGGTTTTTAGGCAGCCCGTAGATATCGCTCGACTCATACCGACACCAATTCTGAACAGCCCAGTTATTTGCCGTGGGACAACACTCAGAGGTGCGTAACCGACAGAGCTTGTAGACCACGGACTGTTTGAGAGCGCCCACGCTCCCGCTGCCTCCGAGCACGAGGCACTCTGGGAAACCTTCTCAGGAGCTAGGATCCGGGTCCATCTATCCATCCGTTTACAAAAAGTTACAAATGACCTAAGCTCCTGTCCTGGCTGACTTTGAGCCCTCTGGAGCAGCCTCCAACGAGACGGTTCGCTGTCGAGCGTCTATCATGAGGTCAGGTTAAGTTCGGTCAGTGGATTTGCTCAATTTCATCATTGTTCAGTCTTTCTCCGAATCTGAGTCCTGTCATTTAGCTTGGAGAAAGCCCGCATGAGTATTTACGTTGGCAACCTGTCCTACGATGTCACCGAAAGCGACCTCAGTGAAATCTTTGCTGAGTACGGCACGGTGAAGCGGGTTCAGCTCCCCACAGACCGTGAGACAGGCCGTCTGCGTGGTTTCGGCTTTGTAGAAATGCAAGATGAAGCCAGCGAGGATGCTGCGATTGCAGCTCTCGATGGAGCTGAGTGGATGGGGCGCGATCTAAAAGTGAATAAGGCTAGACCTCGTGAACAGCGCGGGGGCGGTGGTGGTGGCTACGGTGGTGGTGGCTTCTCCCGGGGCCGCCGCGACTAAAGTCTCAAGCTCACTTTGAGCGCCTGAGCATTCCTTTGACGGTCAACGAAGCAGGTGGTTCTACTTCGAATTGCCTGCTTCGTGCTATTCAATTTTTCGTAACCATCTGCGCATGGATCTTCAAGCTGAGGAAAAAACTGGATGACTCAAGTGCTCGTCGGTGAGAACGAGGGGATCGAGTCGGCGTTGCGCCGCTTCAAGCGCAATGTCATCAAAGCAGGCATCTTTGCCGATCTCAAGCGTCTACGTCACTTTGAAACGCCTTCCGAAAAAAACAAGCGTAAAGCCATCGCCAGAAGGCGCAAGCGCCGCTTCCGCTAGACTCTGAGTGGCCTTGTCTTATGGCATCGAGTCCCATCCCACCCGCTCCCGTCCAGCTTTGAGCCAGTTGTGGCTCTGCTGTGACAGGCGGGTGAGAACCAACCCCAGAATCAGCAACAGAAAGCCTAGTCCTGCGCTCCCAGCCAAAGGATTGCCGCCAAGGCCGGTGGTCAACTCCGATGTGGTTCCGGTGTAGTGCACCAATCCAGACGCGTTCACCAGTGTGATACCGCAGACCCAGCCTGCGTGCAGGCCAATTGGCAAGGCTAGCGGTCCGCCTGCCGCCAACCTTAATCCCACCAATATCAGCCCTAGCAGATACAAACCTGGAAACTGTGGCCAGGACGCCAAGATGACCTCCAGAGGCTTAAGGAAATGGAGCAGAGCGTAGAGAAAACTGCTCCCCGTGATTGCCCCCAGGAGACCACAATCTTGCACAAGCTCATTGACCAGCCAGCCACGGAACAGCAGCTCTTCGGCCAGCGCCACCCCCACACCCAGCGCTAGGCCGTTCAGTCCGACCAGTGCCCAGTTGATCTGCGAGGAAACCTCAAACCGCAGCCAGCCTAGCCAATTTTCTAGCGCGAACAGCATTCCCAGACTGACTAGCGCAAAGACAAATCCCGAGAGTGCCAGCGCCAAGCTATGAGGGTTCCAGGTTAGACCGCAAGCGGCAAACGGTTGGAGCCGCCCTCGGACCCAGCGGCCCCAAATGTAAAGGGCAGCAAAGAAGAAAAGATAAAGTAGCCCAGCTGCTAACCCCGCAGACGTAGGGCTTTGCCCTGTGAGGAAGTACAGCGGCGCAGCCAAAGGCAACCAGAGACTACATAGCAAAAACGCGAACAAGGCCAAGCGAACCAGTGTCGGGTGAGCCGCCCAGCCTGCCAGCGTCCTGAGCATCGGCTATGCTTACTCAGCAGGTTCGATGGTACTGCTGAGACCCAGACTCGTGAGGGTTTCGCAGTAGAACTCTGCGTGCTCTTGAACACAAGTAATCACCAGCGCCACCCCGGCATTGTGCGCCTCCATCATGATGTCCACGGCCTGAGGCTGCGTCAGGCCAGGGACAGTTTTGATTAGCGCCTGTACGACATACTCCATGGAGTTGTGGTCGTCATTGTGCAGCAGCACACGATAGCGTGGAGCGAGTTTTCGGGCAGTTGAACGCAGTTCAATTGTCTCTGTAGACACTTCCGGCCTCCTCAGAATTGCTTCAGTCGGTGGATCGGGGAGTGGTACAAGCCAGACGCCCCCTGGACACTCCCTAGTTGACATCTACTGGTTCGCTAATGGCGAACAGGATGCCCTGTTACAATAGTACACGTGCATTCTGGATCTGATGTTTGTACCCTACCAGATTGTTTACCTACCCTGGCGGCAGCAGCGGCTCTACACTGAGCTGATTCAGAGGGTGGAGCGCCAAGGCAAGGGCTGGGTTCGCCCGCTGTCGCTGGTGGAGCTGTCTGCTGACGGCGACGTGGTCACAGCTTACGACCTGCGCTCTAGCTCCGACTTGATCTGGCCGCTGGCGTGGTTTCAGCCTGCGCTGGACACCGAAGTCTTGCCGCTGTTGTCGCTAATGGACCTTAAGGATCCGCCCGAGGCGGCAGTTGCTCAGGTCCACCTGCATCGCTTTATGGCTGAGGTTTGGGCAGCCCAGCGCCCAGAAAATCGCTGAGATTCAGAATCACGTTAGGCGTGGTCAGAATGGTCTGGGTGTCGTCTGGCAGGCGGCGGACGTACTCTAGACGCACAATGTCGGGGTTCTGTGCGAGGGCCTGACCGCGCAGACGCAGCGACTCCGCTTCGCCCTGGGCTTGCACGATGCGCCGCTGCTTCTGGAGTTGGGCTTGCTCTACCCGGTAGCGCTCTCGCTCTTTTTCTTGCTCGGCAATTTGCTTGGCCTCGATCGCCTCCTGGAATTCGCGAGAGAAGTCCACATTGCGCAGCAACATACTTTGCAGAACCAGGCCCTCCCGCTGCATCAGACTGCCCAGGTCTTTTTCCATCCGCTCCTGCAGCTCTTGGCGCTGTCCGGAGTAGACGCCGATCGCGGAGTAGAGCGCGACATCGTTGCGCACCACCGCCTGGGTGGCAGGGCGAATGATTTTGTTGAGGAAATCGGGGCCGATTTCGCGGTGCAGGCGGGACAGTTGCCTGGGGTCCAGGCGATAGCGCACTGAGACATCTAGGTCCACGCGCTGGCCGTCGGCGGTGAGGGCGGTGAGCGAATCATCGTTCACGGTGCGCTCCTCGGTCCGGCCCGCCATGGTGTAGGTCTGGGTGCGGATGTCATAGGGGATGGGCTCCTCGACCAGAGGGACGAGCAGGTGGATCCCGGTGGCTCGGGTGTTGGGCTCTAGGCCCGACACGCGGTTGAAGATCACGGCTTCAAAGCCGGGCTGGACCACCAATAAGCCCTGGCTGACCACCAGCACTAGAGCAATGAGTAGGCCGCCAAGGATAGCCAGTTGGGGCCAGTAGGCTTCGAGCAGCTCTTCAGGGCGACGTTGCATCAAAACTTACCCGGCGAACATTCCAAAGCCTAGCGTAGACGATTTTCTCCGGCGAACGCTGCTGTGGCTGCCTGACGCCACGAATGAAAAGAGAGGACTCGACGAGCCCTCCTTGGAACGAACACCACAAACGCCAAAGATCAAAAATGAGTGCGTTTCGATTTTTTGTAGTAGACCAGGGTCACCGGCAGCGTCTGCGTGGCTAGTAGGCCAAGCCCATGCTGCGCGTGGTTTCGCCGCCCAGGTAGACCCGGATGCTAAGGAAATCGGTTGGGCAAGCCGTTTCACAACGTTTGCAGCCAACACAATCTTCTGTGCGCGGCGAGGAGGCGATTTGCTGGGCTTTGCAACCATCCCAGGGCACCATTTCCAGCACGTCAGTCGGGCAGGCCCGGACGCATTGGGTGCAACCGATGCAAGTATCGTAGATTTTGACCGAATGAGACATCGAAAAGGCTCCACTAAGCGAGGTAAACGGAACGGCAAAGACTGAACCGCTGGACCTTTTTGTCGCAATTCAGTCTACCGTAGCGCCTGCACCCTCTCAGGGACTGGTTGCAAAACTTCAAACAAGCCGGTCTGGGCGGGCCTATCAGGAGCTGACCACAAACTCCTGGGCGCGGGGGAGTCCTGGAATGCAAAGGGCGACTATAACTAGGGAGATGTACTCAATTCGTTGCCTGCAACACAGCGCAACCGAGGAGTAAACGAGAGTGGACGCAGCACTGGCTTACGGCTCGTACATGGTGGCCCTGGGTGGCATGGTGAAGTTCTTCGACCGGCGGATCTTTCCGGTGATGGCTTTCTTGCCCGAGGAAGTCTATCGTCAGCTGATCGGTTTTTTGTTGGTCACCTTGTATCTGAGCTTTGGTTGGTCTTACTTTGATCTGGCCAATTTTCTGACTTGGCCGATGATCGCGCTGACGGTTTCCTGGGTGGGCCTCTGCTGGTGGCTGATCAGCCGTCACTTGGGGCACCCGGATGCGCCTGAGCACACGCTGAGCTGGTTGGGAAATCATTTGCTACTCTCTGGCAGCTTCTTTCTGCTGTTTTGGGCGCAGAGCACGATTCCTCATCTGCTCCAGCTGCGTGGCGCGGTCTAGGGCTTGGCGGTGATGCGGCCTCAGAGCTGCAGCCGTCGGGCTCTGAGCTGCGAGTTCCAGGCTTTTTGCGGCACCATCCGAGCTTTGCGCTGAGCCTGTTGAGTTCTGGGCTCCAAGGCTTGAGCTATTTTCTCGAAGTTCCGAGCTGAACGCATGGCGCGCCGAGCTGTTTTCTCGAAGCTCCGTGCTCAAAACTCCAAGTCCCGAGTTCTGGGCCTCAGCCGCCGTGCTCAGACCCCCAGCAATGCTAGATTGAGCCTAGCCCGGCTGCATGGAGGGACGGCCTGTGACGGTTCCGGCCAGGTATCTTTCAGAGACCATTGAGTATCGCAGCGAAGACGGCCAGCCGATGGCGGAGAGTGATATCGCGCGCCAGTACCTGAGCTATGCCACCGAGGTGCTGCGCATTCACTTCCAGCGCCAGCCGCAGGTATACGTGTCGGGCAATCTATTCATCTACTACGAACAGGGTAATCCCAGTGCCGTGGTCGCCCCCGATGTGTTTGTGGTGTTTGGGGTGGAAGCGCGGGACCGGCCTTCGTACAAGCTGTGGGAGGAAGCCGGCAGGGTGCCCGATTTCGTCCTGGAGGTGACCTCCAAGAGCACGGTGAGCGAGGACCAGGGGGTGAAGAAGGGGCTGTACGCGTTTTTGGGCGTGCGCGAGTACTGGCAGTACGACCCGAGTGGAGATTATCTGAGTCCTCGTCTGAAGGGCTTGCGTCTGGCTGGAGAGAACTACTGGCCGATAGCGAGGACCGAGTTGCCAGAGGGGATGGTCTCGTCTGCTAGCGAGGTGTTGGGTCTGGAGTTGCGCCTGCTGCCGACTGGCGAGCTGCGCTTCTACAACCCAGTCACAGATGAGAGACTGCTCACCCATGCCGAGGAGCATCAAGCTCGACGGAAGGAACTGGCAAGGGCCCAGCGCTTGGCCGCGAAACTGCGAGAGCTGAATATTGATCCAGACGCTCTGTAGCACCGGACTTGGGGCTTAATGGCTACGGTCTTGTTGCTGCATCTCCAGCTCTGGCTCGGCGGCCCCGGTTGCCTCAGCCTGGTGACAGACAAAGGGCAACGCTGCTCCCTTCAGCCCTCGGGCAATCCAGCTGGGCGTGTCGGGGAACAGGACGAACAGGGGGTGGTGATTCTCTGCGCCGTCGTTGATGATGTCTTTGTAGCGCCGGGGCATGACCCAGTAGTACTCCTGACCCAAGAGAATCTGCGTCTTGCGCCAGCGGCCTAGCAGCTCTGAGAACCCCTCATCTGGGCGGTGGATGAAGACAAACAGCTCGATCCCGGTCTTGATCTGCCACTCTGGGTCGCACAGCAGAAGGCCCAAATCTGCCTCTAGCGAGTGGCTGCTGTACTCGCCGGTCGCACGGTTGCGCTGACGCACCACGGGCAGGGGGATGGTGAGGAGGCTCTCCAGCGGTCGCCGCATACTGGGCATTAGTTCCAGGTAAGGCCGATGCTGTTTGAGCAGTTCCACAGATTCGACCGGATCGCTGTAACGGGCCAGCAACTCGTCATATTGGGCGCGTTGTTTGTCCATGGGGCGCTTTGGCTGCTGACGACTCTCTCAGTTTATCCCTTCGCACCCGGCGGCTATGGCTCAGCCAGTGTGACTTGATATCCCTGGCTCGTCTGTTTGAGTTTAAAAGAATCACACGAATTTAGAAACCTGGGAAGATTACTGCCTGGCTCCAGGCTTTTGATAGTTGCCGTAACTGCCTGACCGTGATGTTTGCGAAATTCAAGGCCTAGAGAAGAGAGAGAAACATAGCTGCCTGAGCAGTCGGTAGTTAGAGCGTTGACAATTTCTGCCAACGCTTCTTCTAGTTCTTCTCGAGATGAGATTCCAGGTTTGCCTGGATCTGAAAATTCTGCGCCGAACTGCTGGTTTGGCTTCTGGCTATCGCTAGAATTTCGGACAGAATTTTCGAATAGAGTAATGTACAATTCAGATTCGTTGGTCGGTTGGTGAACTACAAAAATATTTGAATGTCCAAGAAAAATATCTCTGGCTCTCCTGCCTGGGTAGTGGGTCGACACGACCTGGCTGATTGGATATTGACACTTTTCTTGAAAGAGCGTAGAAATTTTAGATAATTTGACCCACTGATTTGAAGTCGACCTCTGTTCTTGCTGGATTACCTGCTTGAGTCTGTTGATAACCTCATGCAGCGGTGGAATCACGGTCAGCTGCCTGAGGCGGTGCACCTCGACTTTCCCTGTCTCGGTGTTCAGGAAGGTCCATTTTTCTCCCTGCTTGCGCACCAGGTACACCAGCATCCCATGGGTCTGTAGGGTGTTGCACAGGTGAGTCAGTACTCTATCTGATGAGCAAACTAAAACCTCTCTGGCAGTCGGATAATGAACGAAAATCGATGAGCCAACAGTCGCCATCTTGACATCTGCACTATCCCTGCCCGCTGGAACATGGATGAGTTCATAGCCGCGTTTGTGTAGTTCAATATCTTGCTTTCCCATATTGCGCCAGTTGGCGAAAGCAAGCTTTATTTGGATGGGATATCGGCAGTTTTTAGCTAGAAATTTTTCAGTCTCAATGTCAAGTTGTAAATTTTCTGCATCAAGGAGAAGAATTGCAATTTTGCCGGTCGATTGCTCTACGGTTTTTGAGCTCTCCAGAACCGTTTCTTTTGTCTCAACATCTGCTGCTTGATGAATTTTGTCTAGCAAGCACTGGCATTCTGGAGACTTCAAGAAGCGCGTGTCGAGGAAGATTGCCAAGATTTTCTCGGATATGCGAGTCAGCGCACTTGCGCTTCTTGCCTTACCAAGCTCTTTTGTTGCCAAATTTATAAATTTTTCTTGGCAATCTTGCCACTGCAATTTTCTATATTTTTCGTTTATAAATTCAGGATGTCGTCGCTGAATATAGACGAGGGTGTGATAAAGATACAAGCTGACTGAGTCGAGGACAGTCGGATCGGGCAGCGTGGTCAAGTGTAAATTGTCAGCCATAGATCTCACAAATGTGGTCACTGCTAAACGACTATTTTTGCGATATCTTAGCTCAACCTCGGCGAACAGTAGAACTTGGCCGTAGATTTTAGCCTTTAGTCACGCATCTTGAGAACATTTCACCCCATAATGGGAGAGGCACTTTACATCTCTTCATCATGGCTAGGGATCTGCGCGGTTTCCTCAAACTCCTGGAGAACCGGGGACAGCTTCGCCGCATCAACACCCTGGTAGACCCGGAGCTGGAGATCGCCGAAATCAGCAACCGCCTATTGCAGGCAGGCGGACCCGCACTGCTATTTGAGAACGTAAAGGGCTCGGCCTATCCGGTGGCGATCAACCTGATGGGCACCGTGGAGCGGGTGTGCTGGGCAATGAATATGAAGCAGCAAGAGGAACTAGAAAGCCTCGGCGTGAAACTGGGCAAGCTCCAAAGCCCCAAGCCGCCCAAGAAGATCGCCCAGGCCATCGACTTTGGCAAACTCCTATTCGATGTGGTGCGCGCCAAGCCGAACCGAGATCTGCTGCCGCCCTGCCATCAAGTGGTGCTGCAGGGCGAAGCTTTAGACCTCAACCAGATCCCAATGATCCGTCCTTACCTCGGCGATGCAGGCAAGATTATCACCTTGGGACTGGTGATCACCAAGGACTGCGAGACAGGCATCCCCAATGTGGGCGTGTACCGTCTGCAACTGCAATCGCGCAACACGATGACCGTGCACTGGCTCTCGGTGCGTGGCGGCGCGCGCCACCTACGCAAAGCGGCAGAGCGGGGCAAAAAGCTGGAAATCGCGATTGCCCTGGGTGTGGATCCTCTGATCATCATGGCGGCGGCCACGCCGATCCCGGTGGACCTGTCGGAGTGGCTGTTTGCTGGGCTCTACGGCGGCTCTGGCGTCAATCTTGCCAAGTGCAAGACGCTCGATCTAGAAGTGCCTGCGGATTCGGAGTTTGTTCTGGAGGGCACGATTACCCCCGGCGAGCTGTTGCCGGATGGTCCATTTGGTGACCACATGGGCTATTACGGCGGTGTGGAAGAGTCGCCCCTGGTTCGCTTCCACTGTCTGACCCATCGCAAAGACCCGATCTATCTCACCACCTTCAGCGGTCGCCCGCCCAAAGAGGAGGCGATGATGGCGATTGCGCTCAACCGCATCTACACGCCAATTTTGCGACAGCAGGTGAGCGAGATTGTGGACTTCTTTTTGCCGATGGAAGCGCTCAGCTACAAGGCGGCGATCATTGCCATCGATAAAGCCTATCCCGGCCAAGCGCGGCGGGCGGCCCTGGCCTTTTGGAGTGCGCTACCCCAGTTCACTTATACCAAGTTCGTCATTGTGGTAGACAAGGCAATCAACATTCGTGATCCGCGTCAGGTGGTCTGGGCAATCACTTCCAAAGTCGATCCCAGCCGCGATGTGTTTATCCTGCCCGAGACGCCGTTTGATTCGCTCGATTTCGCCAGTGAGAAAATCGGTCTCGGCGGTCGTATGGGCATTGATGCCACCACCAAAATCCCGCCCGAAACCGAGCATGCCTGGGGCGCGGCCTTGGAGTCAGATGACGATATCGCAGCAATGGTCGACCGGCGCTGGGCGGAGTACGGCCTAGCAGATTTGAACCTGAGCGAGGTCAACCCAAATTTGTTCGGCTACGACATGCGCTGAAGCCTGGAGAAGCGCCTGCTCGGGTCGCTAGCCAGACTAAACTCACCGCCAGGCGGGGGTAGGCCTGAGAGTAGCCTATCCTCCAGACTGTTGCTCTAAGATCAAGTTCATCGCGTCTGCAATGATGGCTGCTTGGTCAATCAGTTTCCCTAATTCTCTGGCATCGTAGCGACCTTCGAAGGCTTCTAGTGTGGCTCTTTCCAAAGCTAGGTCATAGGCGTCCTGCAGGGTTTCTAATAACTCGTCTTCAGTTAAATAGGTTCCGGAAGCTTTCTGGCGCTTGTTGCTGCGCTGAATCTGCTTGACCGAATTGCGGATCGAAAACTGCCAAGAGCGAGTCGTCCGTTTTTCAGCCGCTTGTTTGATCAAATGCAATAAAAGAATGAGCGCATAGCTAAAGATCTTATTGAGCTTATCCGACTTGCTCATCTCCTCTAACTCTTCTACCAAGAGCAGAGCTTCTGCGATCTTGCCCTGATGCAGAAGCTCTTTGAGTTCCATTAATTCTTCCATTCGCGATTACTCCCTCGCTTCGCCCCGTTCTGAAACGCTCAAGCTCGATCCCTGCACCGTTGTCCAGCGCTGCTGAAATTTGTTTGGTGCGAGACTCGGCGAATGCCATCGCGGCTGCAGCTGAAGGGCTGGGTTGCTTGGATCGTAGCTCAGATTCATCTGGTAAGCCCAGCCCAGCGTTGCCTGACTCCCTGACTGTGACTATGTCATGGCCTAGAGTGCGTAGGAGCTCGCTAACTATCCGTGGGAACTGCTCATCCGCATAGAGACGCGCCATCGTCAGGCTGCTTGATTTTTGCGGATAGCTTGTTCGATCTCTTCGGAATTGGCATCAGCATAGGCCCAGGCATTGACTAGGTCGGCAGCGCTCAAATGGGGATAGTCATCTAGGAGTTGGGCTTCGCTGATCCCCAAACGCCGAGACTCCACCAGCCCCCAAACTGGAATCCGAGTCTCCGCAATGCAGGCTTCACCCCCCACGACACCCGGTGTCTTGGTAATTCCAGTTGAACCCTGGCTCAGAGTTTTGGTCAGGATCTCGATGGCTTGTGCCTTCTCAGTGGGAGTCAAAGCGAGAAGTTGGGCTTCTAATTCATTCAGAGTCATCGTCAGCCTTCTCGGTTGTCCAGCGCTGCTGAAATCTGTTCGGTGCGAGACTCAGTGAATGCCATCGCGGCTGCACCTGAATGGCTGGGTTGCTTGGATTGTAGCTCAGACGCTAGCCAGAGAGCCAAGTTTTCAGAATTGGGAGCAAAGTTCTATTCCGGCGAAGCAACTTCTCAGGTCGAGTCAGCAAATTTTCTAACTGAGGCCAGCCCATTTGGATTTGAGTCAAGCTAATTCCTAGCCGGGCTCAGCAAATTTTCTAATTGGATTCAGCAATTTGCTATCCATCGAAGCAATGCTTCAGGCCAGGTCAGTAAATTTTCTAATGGGACTCAGCAAATTTTCTGAGACAGGTCAGCCAGGTTCTAGCTTGCCGAGCCAAGTGCCGCTCTGCTGCAACACTCCGGTGAGTCCGAGTGTGGTATATCAAATGGCGTCTGCTCTAGCCGCGAGTCCCCGAGCTATGTCGTTGAATATCCCCCGCCGCCAGTACGTCAGCAACTATGGTCCCACCGTGGGTGACCGGGTGCGGCTGGCCGATACCGAGCTGCTGATCGAAGTCGAGCAAGACTTCACCACCTACGGCGAGGAGATCAAGTTCGGCGGTGGCAAGACGATCCGCGATGGCATGGCGCAAAGCCCCACCGCCACGCGGGAAGAGGGAGCTGTGCTCGATCTGGTGATTACCAATGCCCTGATCCTGGACTGGTGGGGCATCGTCAAGGCCGACATTGGCATCCGCGATGGGCGGATTGCAGGCATCGGCAAGGCCGGCAACCCCAATATCCAGGACGGCGTCAGCCCTGGCATGGTGGTGGGTGCAGGCACCGAGGTGCTGGCGGGTGAAAACCTGATCGTCACGGCGGGTGGCATCGATACGCACGTCCACTTCATTTGCCCACAACTGGTGGAATTCGCCATCGCCTCGGGCGTCACTACTCTGCTCGGCGGCGGCACCGGACCGGCCACCGGCACCAACGCCACCACCTGCACCCCCGGAGCCTGGAACCTCGGCAAGATGCTTCAGGCCGCCGAAGCCTTTCCAGTGAACCTGGGCTTCTATGGCAAAGGCAACAGCGCCCTACCAGGGCCGCTGATGGAGCAGGTCGAGGCTGGAGCCTGTGGCCTGAAGCTGCACGAAGATTGGGGCACCACGCCCAGCGCCATCGACACCTGCTTGAACGTCTGCGACGAGTACGACATCCAGGCCTCGATTCACACCGACACACTCAACGAATCGGGCTTCGTCGAAGACTCGATTGCCGCGATTGATGGGCGCACGATCCACACCTTCCACACCGAAGGCGCGGGCGGCGGCCATGCTCCTGACATCATCCGGGTTGCCGCCGAGCCCAACGTGTTGCCCAGCTCCACCAACCCGACGCGGCCCTACACGGTCAACACGATTGACGAGCACCTAGACATGCTGATGGTCTGCCACCACCTCAGCAAGAACGTGCCCGAAGACATCGCCTTCGCCGAATCGCGCATCCGGCCCCAGACGATTGCCGCCGAGGATATCCTGCACGACTTGGGCGTGT
This sequence comes from Leptolyngbya sp. SOY_34_metabat_272, assembly GCA_031399305.1. GTDB lineage: Bacteria > Cyanobacteriota > Cyanobacteriia > FACHB-261 > FACHB-261 > FACHB-261. Next base: position 7,794 of record JANNOU010000039.1, on the reverse strand, counting down.
TCTCGATGCTGTCGTCCGATTCGCAGGCGATGGGCCGCGTGGGCGAGGTGATCATCCGCACCTGGCAAACCGCCGACAAAATGAAGCGCCAGCGCGGACCCTTGAGCGAAGACTCGGATCGCAACGACAATTTCCGGGCCAAACGCTACATCGCCAAATACACGATCTGCCCGGCGATTGCACACGGCATCTCGCACGTCGTGGGCTCGATTGAGGTGGGCAAACTGGCGGACCTGTGCCTATGGAAGCCCGCCTTCTTTGGCGTCAAGCCGGAGATGATCCTCAAAAGTGGCCTGATCGCCTGGTCGCAGATGGGCGACCCCAACGCCAGTATTCCAACGCCCCAGCCAGTTTGGCCGCGCCCGATGTTTGCAGCCTTCGGTCGAGCCCAGACGGCCACCAGCGTGTTGTTTGTGTCTAAGGCAGCGGTGGAGCTGGAGGTGCCCGCCAAACTGGGGCTGACCAAGCCAGTCTACGCCGTGGAGCGCTGCCGCTCGATTGGCAAGGCGGATCTCAAGCTGAATACTGCCACGCCAAAAATCGAAGTAGACCCAGAAACTTACAGCGTGACTGTCAACGGCGAACTGCTCACCTGTGAACCGGCAGAGATCCTGCCGCTGGCCCAGCGCTATTTTCTGTTTTAGAGAGCTGGTCTGCACCTCCCTGCCTTGACATTTTGGCAGGAATGGTCTCCCCTCAATTTCTCCGGACTGACCCGTCAGTGGCTTGAATCTCTAATTTAAGGACTGCCCCAGTCTTTAGGCCAAAACTGTTGACTGTAGGCTCGGTTGAGGCCGGGAGAATTCAGGCGAGGTAGCGTATGTTAGGTCAGATACTGGGTGGGCGGTACCGGCTCGTCCAGGTCTTGGGTGCAGGGGGCTTCGGTCAAACCTACATCGCTCAAGATACGCATCGACCCGGCCAGCCCGCGTGCGTGGTCAAGCACCTCAAGCCCGCCAGCGATCAGCCAAGCTTCTTACAAACGGCCCGTAGGCTGTTTGTTGCAGAGGCCGAGATCCTAGAGAAACTAGGCGGTCACGGGCAGATTCCGCGACTGTTGGCTTACTTCGAAGAAAACCGAGAATTTTACTTGGTTGAGGAGTTCATTGCCGGTTGGGATCTCGGCAAAGTGCTGCTCCCCGGCAGATGTCTGTCTGAGGCTGAGGTTCTGGTTTTACTGTGGGATACGCTGCAAGTTTTGGAGTTTGTGCATCGCTGTCAGGTGATTCATCGCGATATTAAACCTTCCAACTTAATTCGACGCAAGCAAGACGGCAAAATCGTCCTGATCGACTTCGGTGCCGTCAAGCAAGTCAGCACGCAGGCGAACCCCTCAGCGGGCGAAACCAGTCTGACGATTGCGATTGGCTCACCGAGCTATATGCCGAGCGAACAGCTCGGCGGTCAGCCACGACCCTGTAGCGATCTCTATGCGCTGGGGTTGGTGGGCATCCAGGCGCTCACGGGTCTGCCGCCGCGCCAATTGCCGAAAGATGCAGTGAGCCACGAATTCCTCTGGCGCGATCACGCCTCGGTCAACCCGAAGCTAGCCGACCTTTTGGACAAGCTGGTGCGCTACGACTTCCGAGAGCGCTATCAAACTGCCGCTGAGGGGCTCCAAGCACTGCGGCTGATCGCGAGCCAATTGGCTGCCGCTCCGCCGCCATCGCCCAGTTCGCCAGCCCAGCCCACGCGGCCAGCCGCTGCGGCTCAGCCATTGCCTCAGCTGCTTGGCGTGGGAGCGCTGCTGGTCGCCGTCCTACTGGCTGGGGGCTATTATCGCCAGCGCACAGCCCAGCCCACGCGGCTGACAGACGAGGCCACGCCCTCAGCGGCGGTCCAGGCTGCCGCCCTGGATCCGGTGCAGTGGGCGCAGCGAATCACGCTAGCTCAGACCCTGCCAGGGCAAAAGGCGGTGCGCGTGCTGGCGGTCAGCCCCGACGGTCAGATGCTGGCCAGTGGCAGCGATGACAACCTGGTCAAGCTATGGGACCCGAAAACCGGCAACCGCCTGCGGACGCTCCCAGGCCATGCAGGTGCCATCCAGGCCCTCGCGATCAGCTCGGATGGACAGACCCTGGTCAGTGGCAGTGACGACCAGACGATCAAGGTCTGGAAGCTGGGCACGGGCAAGCTGCTGCGCAGCCTCAGCGGGCATCGCGATGCGGTGGCCGCGCTGGCCATCAGCCCGGACGGCCAGACCCTAGTCAGTGGCAGCGCTGACCGGACAATCAGAGTCTGGCGGCTGAGCACGGGCCAACTGCTGCACACGCTCACTGGCTCCACCAACAGCGTGAGTTCGCTGGTGATCGCTCCAGATGGCCAGACCCTGGTGAGTTGTAGCGGGGAGGCCACGGTGCGGCTTTGGAACTTGCAGACTGGGGCGCTGTCGCGGACGCTCACCAGTCCCTACCCAGTCGAATCTGTGGGGATCAGCCCAGACGGGCAGACCTTGGTGAGCGGCAGCCCCGACGGCATCCGTTTGTGGAACCTGGGCAGCGGAGATCTGCTGCGCAGGTTGCCGCAGACCTCCGCCTCTCTAGCGTCCATGGCGATCAGTGCCAACGGTCAACTGCTGCTCAGCGGCATTGATTTTCGGCAGAGCGTGATCAAACTTTGGGATGCTCGCACCGGAGAATTGCTGCGCCTGCTGGAAGGACATACGTACACCGTGGCCTCGGTCGCCTTTAGCCCGGATGGTCAGGCCTTCTATAGCGGCAGCATCGACGGCACGGTGAAGATCTGGCGGCTGCGCTAGGGTTGGGCGAGATCGGGGTGATTCCGTGAGCGTGGCACGCCAAACGTGTATTGGACCTGATTCTAGTGAGAGGGAAATTGAACGTGAACCGAAAAATCTATGGTCTGCTGGCCAGTTTGTTGCTGCTCGGTCCTGCGGTAGGCTGCGCTCAGGCCCCTGCCCCCGAAGCGACGGCCACACCTGCGGCCAGCGCCACGCCTGAGGCCGGTGCCAGTCCCGACGCGATGACCGCCTCCCAATCGGAGCAACCCCCCATCGCGGGTTGGAAAAAGCTGGAAGGCACCGGTGTCGAACTCTGGTTGCCAGACAGCTATCAGGGCGGCGATCTCAACACAGATCTCAATACGATTGTCGCCAAGCTCAAGGCGTTAGGGCCGAGTTTCGAGGCGACGGCTCGGCAAATCGAACAAAATCCGTCGGCCTTTGCCCTGTGGGCGTTTGACTCCAAAACCAGTCAGACCGGCTTCTTGACCAACGTCAACATCACCGTTTCCCGAGGGCTCACCGCAGTCAGCCTCGAAAAGTATCTAGAAGCAACGGCCAAACAGCTGCCCAGTGCTTTCAAAATTCAACAGAGCAGCGTCACCTCGCTCGACCAGGGGCAGGCGGGGAGAATTGTGACCGAATTTGAGCTACAAGGAGTGCGCGGCAAGCAGCTGTTCTATGCCGTGAAACAGGGAGATGCGTTCTGGACCGTGGTCTACTCTGCGTCTGTCGATGACTTTGACCAATTGCTGCCCGACTTCGAAAAAAGCGCGCGCACGCTCAAAATCCAGGGCTAGGGGCTGAGGCTCAAGGGCGTTGCTGGTGGTGGTCCTCGCCCATTCAACGATTACCACGGGGGCGGCTGGAATTGCGTTCGATGACCAACGTGCGTTTGTCGATCATGGTGAGCATGATCGGCAGATGGGGTGTGGCGCGCTGGCTCCAGCCGAATTGAGCCAGGGCTTGGTTCACGGTTTTGCCCCGCGTCATGGCAATCGCCAGATCGCCCAGCTCGGACCAGGTGAAATCGCTCTCCAAGTAAGCCTGGGTCAGGCAGATCAGCAGGTTTTCCCACTGGTTGCCATCGACCCGCCGCAGCATTGAGTGAGGGATATCCAGCACCCGGTCGAAGCGCAGATACCAACTGCGCGGCGTGCGCTGAACTGAGCGTTTGAACAGGATCTCGTGGTCCAAGTTGCTCACGGCCCGGTCGCTCTCGCTGGACAAGATAAACAGCGGCGAGCCGGTTTGTCGCTGCGCTAGGTCGAGCACTTCCAGGCCGAGGTTGAGAAAGGCTTGCAGCGCACCCAGCCGAAAACCGGGATAAGCGCTGGGCTGGTTGGCCGTGGCGGATAAGTCCTGCGGCCAGGCGATGTAGAACGGATTAGCAGGCTTGGCGGCCTGCATCACCAGGTCGATGGCCTTCATGCTAGAGCCCAGGTAAGGCGCGTAGAGCACAGCCCGCGCCACTTGAGTGGGGCGAACGTAGGCCAACCAACTGGCCATAGTGCCGCCGCCGGATAGGCCGCAGAACACCACCTCGTCGCCCAGCGCTTGCGCCCGCTCCAGCCACTCCAGGGCGAATTGCTTGTAAACGACTGCACTCTCTGGCAGGGGCGGGGGCGTCTCAGCGCTCCAAGCGCCCGCCTGTCCGTGACCCGGCAGCAGCGGCGCGACCACGTTGTAGCCCATGCGATACAGGGCCTGGCCAATCGGGTCGAATTGGTCGGGTGCAGCGGTGAAGCCGTGAAAACAAACCGCAACCCGAGCTGGCTGGCTGGGGTGCAGCCGGAAGCGGGAGCGGCAAGCTTCGGTGATTAGCGGCAGCTTGGCTTCGCGGGCACGGGTTTCCTGGAGCAAATCAGCAACGAACGTTGAATAAGCGTTGCTCATGGTGTGAAGTAGGTGGAGGTAGGCGACAGCCTCAAGGTTGACACATTTTCGTTTTCGGCAACCCTGCAACGGTAAGCTCAGACAGCAGTGCGGGGCAAACCCTATGGTGTCGATCAGCGAGCAAGAGCTTTCGGTTGGGTCTGTGCAATGGTTTTACCGGCAAGCGGATCCGGTCAACCGCTCAGATAAACCGCCAGTGCTGCTGCTGCATGGTCTGCCTTCGCAGAGTTACGGCTGGCGAGAGATTTTGCCGGTGCTGGCTGAGCAGGGTTTGCAGGCGATTGCGCCGGACTGGATCGGCTTTGGCTACTCTGCCAAGCCTGACCGTCGGCAGTTCGCCTATACGCCCGAGGCGTTCCTCAGTGCTCTGGCGGCCTTTGTGCAGGCGCTGGAGATCGAGCGGTTTTCGCTGGTGGTGCAGGGGTTTCTGGGTTCGGTCGGCCTGCAATACGCGTTGCGCCACCCCGAACAGATCGAGCGTCTGGCGATTTGCAATACGCCGCTGGCGACGGCTGTGCGCCTGCCCTGGCGGATTCAGCAGTTGGGCCTGCCGCTGGTGGGTGAGATGCTGACTCAAGACCCGCTGCTAGTGGACCGGACCCTCGAGGGCGGCGGCAAGTATCGGGTGGCGGATCGAGATCTGGATGTCTATCGCCGTCCTTTCTTGCGTAGTTCGGAGGCGGGGCGTGCGCTGCTGGCGACGGTGCGCAATCTACACCTGCCGCAGGCGATGGCCGAAATCGAGGCGGGCTTTGCAGATTGGACCCGGCCCACTCTCTTGATCTGGGGGCTGGCCGATCCCTGGCTGCCCGTGAGCTTGGCCGAGCAATTTGCGGCCCGGCTCAAAGTTGCAGCACTCGATCGCCTCGATCAGGTCGGCCATTACCCTCAGGAAGACTGGTCTGAGAAGGTTGCCCAATCGCTGCTGCCCTTTCTGCGCCGACCAGTGGTTTGAGCGGGGGCTGAGGGCTGCTCGGCCAGGTCGTGGCAACAGTGCTCGGTCGCCGGGTGGGTTTAAAGCCGAATGGCACTGAGTTGGGGAGCAGTTGTAGGTGGTAGAGAACCCGGAAATGGGGGGCATTTGCCCCCCAAACCCCCCACTGGGGGACGAAGCGCCTCCCCCAGACCCCCTGCGTAAAGGGTGAGTGACGCGCTTAAAACCAGTGCCACTGTGGCTCCAGAATTGTCCGGTTGCTTGCCTACTGCTGGGGTCATTAGCAATACGACGCTGCCTGCCCCTATGACTGAATCGCCTGATCTCTACAAGCTTGGCTACGAGTTGGGCTTGCAAGGTGAAGATCTGCCGGATGAGTGTCTCAGTCTGTTTTCCTGGGCTGGCTGGCTTGATGGATTGGATGAGTATGCGCGGGCGATTACTCGCAACCAGGACCCCAGACTCCGTCAAATTTCCTGAGCGGTTGCAAATTTTCGGCTCTCTGCGTTGGCATGATCAGGAGGGAGATCACCGAACGCTTAGGAGCACAGATGAGCAGCCGTTGGACACTGGAGGGCAAAAAAGCCCTGGTCACGGGAGGAACCAAAGGCATTGGCCTAGCAATTGCTGAGGAGCTTTTGTCCTTAGGGGCCAAAGTGGTCATTGTTGCTCGTGATCCTGAGGCGGTTCAGCAATCTGTCACTACCTGGCAAAATCGGGGCTGGCAAGCGCAAGGGGTGGCCGCAGACCTTACGAAGGGAGCTGATCGGGCGTTGCTGATTGGGCAGGTCAGCGAGGTGCTGGGGGGCTTAGATATCCTGGTCAACAATGCGGGAACCAACATTCGTAAAACAACCCTGGAATACACGGCTCAAGAATACGAACTGATCTTTGAAACCAATCTGAATTCGGCGTTTGAACTGAGTCGTCTAGCTCAGCCGCTGCTCAAGCTGGGCGGTGATGGCAGTATTGTCAATATTGGCTCGGTGGCAGGGCTGACTGCTGTGCGCACGGGTGCACCTTACGCGATGACCAAAGCGGCACTCACGCAATTGACGCGTTATTTGGCGGTCGAATGGGCCGCAGATGGCATTCGGGTAAATGGAGTTGCGCCCTGGTACATTCGCACGCCTCTGGCGGAGGCAGTTTTGAAGAACCCTGAGTTTCTTGCCTCGGTGGTCTCGCGCACGCCGCTGGGGCGGGTTGGGGAGCCCGCAGAAGTTGCTGGGCTGGTGGCGTTTCTGTGCTTGCCCAGTGCCGGATTCATCACGGGCCAAACGATTGCGGTCGATGGCGGTTTCCTGGCCTTCGGCTTCTGAGTTTGGGAAAGGCCCTCACCCCCGGCCCCTCTCCCGAAATCGGGAGAGGGGAGGCAGGGTTGGGGGTTTCAGAGTTTGCCTCCCCTTCCCCCGAATTCGGGAGAGGGGAAGGGACTTCTAGTGGTTGAGCTGGATCAGAACGCGGGTTAGCAGGCTGGCGTCTTTGCGCCACTCGTTCACAGCTTCTCGCCCACGTTGCATCACATCAGCTCGCTCGGCTTGCCACAAGCAAATGCGGCTGAGCGCAGCAACCAAGCGCGAGAGACCATAGCGTTCAATCAGCACCTTCAGGATGCTGAAGTCGCTGTCATCGAAACTGCCAGGAGAGGGAGTCATGAATCACAACCCTCCCAGAGATAAGCAACACAAAGTTGGCACATAGTCTGCACAGTCTCCAGAGATTTTGGGTATGAGAAATGAGGGGACAAAACCGCACTTTGTCCCCGACCCAAAGCCGCCAAGCCACCCGGTTACTGGAGCGCCAAGAAGGATGGGGTGGCTTAGGCGGTGTTAAACTGCCGTTTAGCCTCCCGGCTGGGCTGTTCAGCTTGGGGGTTAGTCGCTTGAGCACTGCTAGAGACAGTCTCAGGCGACGCTTGGAGGAATGAGCTAATTGAGAAGAGTACACGAGCTTCGGGCATTGCGCAAGCGGGTGTGGCTTAACTTCTAAGCAATGCCTAGCAAATCGAATTTGTAGCGACCCCCACAAAGCCTAATACAACGACTCTGAGAGCCAAACGACACTGACTGAAGCCAATCAGTCACCCCTTGCGCAGGCAGGGCTGATTCATTCGATAAGGCGACAGAGCAGAGTCAAATCATTGGCCAGCCAGCGCCAGGCTTGCGTCACCGACGCATAGCCCCCGCGGCGCAGCAGGTTGATGACGATACTGCGCACCACTGAG
>JANNOU010000202.1:0-27023 GCA_031399305.1 Leptolyngbya sp. SOY_34_metabat_272 | reverse complement strand
GTGAGCTTGTCGACTAGCTCGCTGGCGTTTTCGCTAGCGTTGTTCATTGCCGTCATCCGGGCGGCGAGTTCGCTGGCGGCAGACTCCTGCAACGCCCGCAGCAGCTGGTTATTTAGATACAGCGGCAGCAAGGCTTCGAGGATCTGTGCCGGATCCTGCTCAAAGATCATGTCCTTGGGCAGCAGGCGCTGGCTCAACGGTCGCTTTTCCCGTTCTACCTGGAACTGACCACCCCGGATGATCAGCCGGAAGATCTCGTCATCCGAGACTTCCAGCCCTTGTGGGTCCAGCGGCAGCAAGGTCTGGATCACCGGGCGAGAGCTGATCAGCGAGACAAAGCGCGTGTAGACTAGCTCCACCCGATCCACCGTCTCCGAGAGGAAGGCCGACAGCAGCTCATCCGCGATCTTGGCCGCCTCGCTGGCCGTGGGGATTTGGTCCAGGCCAGTGAAGCTTGCCTGGATCGGCGCTTGACGACGCTGGAAGTACTGGATCGCCTTGCGACCGACCAGTACGTACTGGTAGTCGAGGCCCTCGGCTTGGAGTTCGAGTGCCCGAGTCTCGGCACGGCGGATGACGTTGGTGTTGTAGCCGCCGCACAAGCCCCGGTCGCCGGAGATCACTAGCAGGGCCACCTTCTTGACCTCGGCTCTGGGCTTGAGCAGGGGCAGGTCCGCATCCTCAAAGCGCAGACGGCTCTGCAGGGCGTAGAGCACCTGGGCCAGACGGTCGGCGAAGGGCCGGGTGGACAGCACCTGTTCTTGGGCGCGACGCACCTTGGCTGCCGCTACCAGACGCATGGCTTCGGTGATCTTGCGCGTGTTTTTGACCGACTTGATGCGGTCACGAATTGCCTTGAGGTTTGACATTATGCCGCCGCCTGGAAGCTCTTCTTGAACTCGGTCAGCGCGCTCTTGAGCAAGCCCTCGGCTTCCTCGCTGAGCTGCTTGCCGGTGGCGACAATCTCCAGGAATTTGGGCTGGCTGGTACGCAGGTACTCGCGGAACTGCCGCGAAAAGACCTGCACCTTCTCGGCCGGGATGTCATCGAGATAGCCCCGGGTGCCCGCGTAGATCACCGCGACTTGCTCGGCCACCGGCAGCGGTGAGTATTGGGGCTGCTTGAGCAGCTCACGCAGCCGCACGCCGCGTGCCAGCTTGGCCTGGGTCGATTTGTCGAGGTCGGAGGCGAACTGCGAGAACGCCTGCAACTCGTCGAATTGGGCCAGCTCCAGCTTGATGCCGCCTGCCACCTTCTTCATCGCCTTGATCTGAGCCGCCGAGCCCACGCGGGACACGGAGATACCGGCGTTGATCGCAGGACGCAGACCGGAGTTGAACAGGTCCGAGGCCAGGAAGATCTGCCCGTCGGTAATCGAGATGACGTTGGTGGGGATATAGGCCGACACGTCGCCCGCCTGGGTCTCCACAATCGGCAGGGCAGTCATGCTGCCTTCGCCCAGCTCGGGGCTGAGCTTGGCGGCGCGCTCCAGCAGACGCGAATGCAGGTAGAAGACATCGCCGGGATAGGCTTCGCGTCCGGGCGGGCGGCGCAGCAACAGCGACATCTGGCGATAGGCTTGGGCCTGCTTGGTCAAGTCGTCGTAGACCACCAAGGTGTGCTTGCCCTTGTACATGAAGTACTCGGCCAGGGTCGCACCCACGTAGGGAGCCAGCCATTGTAGGGCAGCCGGATCGTTGGCATTGGCGGCGACCACAATCGAGTAGTCCAGCGCTCCGGCTTCGCGCAGTACGTTGACCACATTGGCCACAGTGGAGGCTTTCTGGCCGATAGCAACGTAGACGCAGATCACGTTCTCACCCTTCTGGTTGAGGATCGTGTCCACGGCAACCGTGGTCTTGCCGGTCTGACGGTCGCCGATAATCAGCTCGCGCTGGCCACGACCAATCGGGATCAGGGCGTCGATGGCGGTGATGCCGGTCTGCAGCGGCTCGTATACCGACTTGCGCTCGATGATGCCGGGAGCGGGCGATTCGAGCAGCCGCGACTCACTGGTGACGATCTCGCCCTTGCCATCAATTGGGCGGGCCAGCGCGTCCACGACGCGACCGACAAAAGCATCGCCCACCGGGATCTGCGAGATCTTGCCGGTGGAGCGGGCAGTGCTGCCTTCTTGAATGTGGCGACCGTCGCCGATCAGCACCACGCCAACGTTATCTTCTTCCAGGTTGAGGGCGATGCCGACCGTGCCGTCTTCAAACTCGATTAGCTCGCTGGCCATGGCCTTTTCCAGACCGTAGACGCGAGCCACGCCGTCGCCGACCTGGAGCACCGTGCCCACATTGGAGACCTGCAGCTTCTGGTCGTACTGCTCGATCTGCTGCTTGATAATGCTGCTGATTTCGTCTGGTCTGATACTTACCATCTGCGTTTCCTTCAGTCGTTGAGGACAGGGGGGAGTCGGGTTGGGTTGTTCAGGCTAGAGGGGCGCGCTGCTAAGGCGCGTGGCGAGTCGGCGCAACTGGCCTCGAATGCTGGCATCCACCACCTGCGAGCCGACCCGGATGATCACACCGCCAATCAGTTCGGGGTCCACCTTGATCTCTAGCTCCACGTTGCGGGCTCCCGTCAGCTCCAGAGCCTTGGCGTGGATCATGTCTCGCTGGCCGTCATTGAGCGGCACGGCGGTGAATACTTCGGCCAGCGCCGTCTGGTTCAGCTTGCGCAGCAGAACCTGGAACTGCTGACAGACCTGCGCCAAAAAGGCGATGCGCCGCCGATCGACCAATAGCCGCAAAAAATTTCGAGTGAACGGGTGGATCTGCTCCCCGGCCACCGTCTCCAGGACGGCTTTCTTGGTCTCGCCGTTGACCAGGGGACTGCTCAGAAACTGCCGCAGGTCTTCCGAACTCGCCAGTAGCTCCAGCAGGAACTGCACATCGTTGGCCAAGGGCTCGACCAGGTTTTGGCTCTGAGCCACTGACATCAGCGCCTCCGCGTAGGGCTGCGCGATTTGTTCACTGACGCCACTGCCTTTCATGAGCGGCCTCCCAGGAGTTGCAGGCTGTTTTCAATCAGTTGCTGTTGCACGTCTTCGCTCAGGCCGGAGGACAGCTGAGCCTGCACCCGCTCCAGAGCCAAGGCAGTGACCCGCTGGCGCAGTTCGGCGATTACGCGCTCCTGTTCGTTGCCCTCTTCCTCCTGAGCGCCCTCGCGCAGTCGGGCGATCTCCTCCTGGGCCTGCGCCAGGATTGCTTCGCGGGCTCGCTGGGCGTTTTCCTCAGCGGCGGCGCGAATGCGCTTGGCTTCGGCTTCGGCTTGAGCCAGGTTTTCTTGCTGGTCAGCCAGCGCCTCGGCAGCGGCGCGGCGACGATCTTCTGCTTCTTGGATAGCGCTCTTGATGGTCTCTAACCGAGTGCCCAGGATCTTGCCCAGAAAGCCCCGACCGGCATAAACCAGCAGCGCCAAGATGATCACGATGTTGATCAAGTTGGTGCTTAGGATATCTGTGTTGAAGCCGAAGCCTCTTTCCTCCGCTGCTGCTTCGGTGGCGAAGCGCGCCAGCAGCCAGAAACTGTCCATACTCCTTACCCCAACGCGTCCAAATCCAGACTGAAGTTTGCTTGTCTACTTGAAGTAACTGCTGGCCGCAGGCCCTAGAATCTTTTCTAGAATCCGGTGGCTGAGCGTGTCGACCTGCGCCTCCAGCGCCTTTAAGGCATCGGCTTTTTGGGCATCGATTTCGGCGCGAACGGCAGCCAGTTGCGCTTGGGCTTCTGCCTGAGCGTCGGCGATCTGCTGGGCGCGAATGCGTTGTGCTTCGGCCTGAGCATTGGCGATCGTGGCTTGAGCCGCGCGACGGGTTTCCGCCAGCTCCTGCTCGTATTTGAGCGCCAGTTGCTGTGCTTTCTCTAGCCGCTCTCGGGCCTCGGCCTGATTGGTGCGGATGTATTCGTTGCGCTCATCAATGGCTTTGGTTAGCGGCTTGAAAAACACCGCGTTCAGAATCACCATCAGCAGCAAAAACTGAGCAGCCATGAAGGGCAGCGTGGCATCAATGTCAAACAGGCCGCCGCTTTTTTCTGCAGCCTCAGCCGCTAGAAGAATTGTCCAATGTGTCATGGTGCATGTCCAGCAAGGAGGTCAGTCTTAGCAGGGGCGTCAGGGCTCCGACGCCCCTGGCTCCGACGCTAGCCCGCGAAGGGGTTCGCAAACAGCAGCACCAGCGCCACCACCAGACCATAGATGGTCAGCGCTTCCATGAAAGCCAAGCTCAGCAGCAGCGTGCCCCGGATCTTACCTTCTGCTTCCGGCTGACGGGCAATGCCTTCCACAGCCTGACCTGCCGCGTTGCCCTGACCGATGCCGGGGCCAACCGCACCCAGACCGACAGCCAGACCAGCAGCCAGAACAGAAGCAGCAGCAACAATTGGGTCCATGATGTTCTTCCTTTGGGTAAGACAAACCTAGGTTAACGTTGCGCGGTTCAAATTGCGCAACCAAGCGCACTCAACTGGGTAGCGATTCGCGTGAACTCGCTACTCATGCTCTTCTTCCCCGTGGTGGTCTTCCATCGCCTCACCAATGTAAGACGCTGCCAGGGTGGCGAAAATCAAAGCCTGAATCGCGCTGGTAAACAGGCCCAGGAGCATCACCGGCAGCGGCACAAACAAAGGCACCAGCAGAACCAACACACCCACCACCAGCTCATCCGCCAGAATGTTGCCGAACAGACGGAAGCTCAGCGAGAGGGGACGGGTGAAATCTTCAATAATCTTGAACGGCAGCATGATCGGCGTGGGCTCAACATAGTGTTGAAAATAGCCCAAGCCCTTCTTGCGAAGGCCTGCGTAAAAGTAGGCCAGCGAGGTCAACAGTGCAAAAGCAATCGTTGTGTTGATGTCGCTAGTCGGCGCGGCCAGTTCTCCCTCGGGCAGCTCGATCAGCTTCCAGGGCACCAGTGCCCCTAGCCAGTTGGAGGCGAAGATGAACAGAAACAGGGTGCCAACATAGGGCACCCAGGGCCGGTATTCTTTTTCGCCAATCTGGTCTTTGGCGATACCCTGGATGAATTCCAGGCCGTACTCCATGAAGTTCTGAAAGCCCGCTGGAACTCGCTGCACGTTGCGGGTAGCTGCCAGAGAGGCGATAATCAGAACCCCCATCACGATCCAGCTAAACAGCAGAACCTGACCGTGCACTGTTAGATTGCCGATCTGCCAGTAGAAGTGCTTTCCGACCTCCAGACTGGCCAGATGCGGAGGGAAAAACGGAATTGCGCTGACTGGAATCATGGAGAATCGCTTTATCCTTCAAGTACAGTTCACACAGTTTGAGAACCCGCGTCGAGCTTGCTTTGCCGAAGACTCCGACCCCGCTTGGCAAACCCAGGAGATGACAGGGACTATAGGCCCAATCGGTTACGCCTTGTCCCAAGTCTGCGTCAGAGATCCAAGGGCGTAGACTAGAAGCGCTCCTTTATAGGTCATAAAACCTAGAAAAATTGGCAAAATCTGGAGCTGCTGCACCTGGGTCGCGACAATAATCAACCCGATCAGCGGCGCTAAGCGAGAGGAGCCGAGAGAGCCGATTCGGCTGCGGCTAACCCCGAGTCTGTCGATGTCCCTGGACAACATCCTCAAGTAAACCACACTCACTGCCGCCCCCAACAAATAGTTCAGGGCGATCTGAGAGCCGTACACCCACCAGACTGCAACAAAGATCACGGCTGACAAAATCAGAGTCAAGCTCAGCAGTTGTAGCTTGAGCTGCTCGTACTCCTGCATCGAAGCGGGAGCAGCGGGCGCGGGCGGAGCATCCACCTCGGCGGCAGATTGAATCCTGAGGTCGGAATCAGGCTCGGTCACGGCTGGCTAATGGGCTTAGGGTCTACCACTCTGACCACACAGGTGTCTTCAGAATTCACCACTCAGCATATCACGCATGAGTAACAATACTTAATCTGCGAATCTACCGACTTTTTTAAGAAGTTTGCAAACCGGCGGGGCTCAGCAGGATCAGCTGTTGAGCCAGTAACCAGCGTACCTCTTCAAGCGACATCTCTGGCACCGATGCCAGTGCCTTGGCAACGGTCTGTCCGCCTGCGATCGCTTGCAGCCACTGGAAGCGGGTTTCGCTCAGGTCAACCACTTGGTAATCGGCATTGAACAGGCAGCGGCTGGGCCAGCCCTCGACGCAGGGATGGAGTTCAACCATAGCCTGCAACAGGTCGGCGTCTTCGGTCCAAGTGTAGTGGGCTAGAGGCGGACGCCCCAGAAAAAATTCGTAATGGCTGACCTCGGGGTCGAGCAATTCGATCAGGCGATAGCGCTGACGGCTGTCTAGAGCTCGAGCGTGGTCTAGCAAGGTCGAATCGCGACCGAGCAGGCGCTCTAGGCTCCAGTAAGCGGGGTTGGAAAAGCCAATGAACTCTAGACCTGAGGCGTCGATCAGCGCAAACAAAGTCTCGATGTTGTAGTCGATTTCTCGCGGGTGAAGATACATGTCGGCAAAGCACTCGTCGCGCTGGTTCTCGAGTGACCAGCGCTCCTGTTCGCGGCGGCGCAACCGGTTGTTCTCAGGCAGCGCGGCAAAGACCTGACGCCCCAGAGCCACACCGTCTTCGAAGTCATCACGCTGTTGCCCGCGCAACAGCGCCAACGCCTTCTGCATCAGGGCGATCTCCCAGCGCCCCAGTTCGGCGTAGACGAAAATGTGCAGCAGGCCGCCGCTGGCAAGTTGTGCAGTCAGTGCTTGCAGGCCCGCGACCGGATCGGGTAGGTGGTGCAGCACGCCGACGCAGTTGATCAGGTCGTAGGTTTCGCCCAGGGAGGCCAGCTCGTAAAGGCTGAGCGTGTGGAAATGGGCATTTAGCGCCCCAGAGCGGCGGCAGCGCTCGCGGGCAATGGCCACGGCCTCGGGGCTGAGGTCAATGCCAGTGACCCGCGACTCGGGGTTGAGGTGGGCCAGATACTCGGTGCTCACGCCGGTGCCGCAGCCTGCATCCAGGATGTTCACGGTCCGCCGGGCTGGGGCGCTGCCGGTGCAAAAGGCATGGGCGGCAGGCCAGTTCCAGCGCCAGTTGTAGCCGGGCGGCGCTTCGTCGAGCAAAGGCTCAGGCGGGAACGGATAGGTGTTGTAGAGCTTCTGCACTGCCGTGGTGATTGCCTGAGCAGTGGCATCTTGAGGGCTAGTCATCCCAAATCTGAATTCTTGAGCAACTACCCAGCATACTGAAAAGCTGTTCGCCTGAAGGCCGTGCGTGCGGCCCGGATTGGTCTCATCGGGTCTGCGGCGGATTGACAACCGCTATACCCTAGTCGGCGGTTCAACGTAACAAAAGTTATCTTTTCTCTCAGTTGATCCAGCTCAGGCCGTGTGGTTACCTGGATAAGTGAAGGGCTAGGGGCTCCCCGGAGAGCTGGCTTGCAGCATTTGCATCTATTTTTTAAGAAAGGTTGAGGCAAATGAGGACAAGTCACAGGAGGGAAGTGAAGAGTCTGACAATTGGGGGACCGGCGACGGTCTGCTCAGAGCCGACGGTGCTGGTAGTCCCAAGCGCCCTGCCGAACCTTCCGGAGTTTATAGCGCAACAGAGTAATCAAGGGAGCCTTTAATCCAATGAGTGTTAAGGCAAGTGGTGGCAGTGTTGTCGCACGCCCGCAACTTTATCAAACGGTGCCGGTCGCCAAACTTTCTCTGGCCGAGCAGCAGGATCGCTTTCTCGACCGGGGTGAACTGGATGAGTTGGCGGGCTATCTAAGCTCCGGCAGCAAGCGTCTGGAAATCGCCAAGACCTTGAGTGAGAATGCCGACATCATCGTGTCGCGGGCAGCCAACCGGATTTTCACGGGCGGCTCACCCATGGCCTACCTAGAGAAGCCCAGGGAGGTCGTCACGACGGGCGGCGGCCAATCTCCCGACATGCGGGAGGCGATGAAGCTGGGCACGGTCACCTACGTGGAGACGCGCGGTGGCTTCATTGAGAACCTACGCTCTCTATTCGCTTCGGCGGGCAGTGTGGTGCCAGCGGGGTTCCGACCGATCAACGTGTCCCGCTACGGTCCCAGTCGCATGCAGAAATCGCTGCGCGACCTGGATTGGTTTCTGCGCTACACAACTTACGCCATCGTGGCCGGCGACCCCAATATCCTTTCGGTCAACGTGCGCGGCCTACGCGAAATCATCGAAAACGCCTGCTCTGCCGATGCCACGCTGGTGGCCCTGGACGAGATGAAACGGGCAGCGGTGGGCTACTTCAAGCAGGACAAAGAAGCCGCAGACATCGTTGGCCAGTATCTGGACACGGTGATCACCGAGTTCAAAGCGCCGAAACCCTCCGATAAGGTGCGCCAGGGTATCTCTAGTGATCAGCAAGGTCTGCGACTGCCCCAGACTTACTTCCTTGCGGCGGAGCGACGGCCCAAGTACGCGATGAAGCCAGGGCTGTCGGCGATCGAAAAGAACGACGTGATCAAGGCGGCCTACCGGCAGGTGTTCGAGCGCGACATCACCCGCGCCTACAGCTTGGGCATCTCCGATCTGGAGTCGAAGGTCAAGAACGGCGAGATCTCGATGAAGGAATTCATGCGCCGTCTGGGCAAGTCGCCGCTGTACCGCAAGAACTTCTTTCTGCCCTACATCAACTCCCGTGCCCTGGAGTTGGCCTTCCGCCACTTCCTGGGGCGTGCGCCCAGCTCGCGCGAGGAGGTGCAGGATTATTTCGCAATCGTTTCGAGCAAGGGGCTTGCCGGTCTGGTCGATGCCCTGGTGGACTCCGCCGAGTACAGCGACTACTTCGGCGAGGAGACCGTGCCCTACCTGCGCGGCTTAGGTCAAGAGCCGCAAGAGTGCCGCAACTGGGGTCCGCAGTTTGCCCTGTTCAACTACTCGGCTCCCTTCCGCAAGGTGCCGCAGTTCATCACCCTGTTTGCGGACTACACCCAGCCGCTGCCCGACCAGCACCCCTACGGTTCGGGTAACGATCCGTTGGAAATTCAGTTCGGCGCGATCTTCCCCCAGGAGACCCGCAATCCTAACTCCCGTCCGGCTCCTTTCGGCAAGGACACGCGCCGCATCCTGATCCGCACCGGAGCGGGCATCGACAACCAGCTCAGCAATCCAGCAGTGCGGGGCAACAACCCCGGCTCGCTGGGACCGAAGGTGTTCAAATTCGATCAGAGCCCGAGCTTTACGGGGCTGTCCAGTTCTGGTTCGTTTAGCTCACGGCGGGGCGGCGGGGCTTCGAGCAAAGGCGTCAGCGTCAAGTTCTCGGAAAGCACCAGCCAGGCGGTGATCAAAGCCGCCTACCTCCAAGTGTTCGGACGCGATGTCTACGAAGGACAGCGGCTGAAGGTCTCGGAGATCAAGCTGGAGAACGGCGAGATCACCATGAAGGAGTTCATTCGCCAGCTGGCGAAGTCCAACCTGTTCCGCTCGCTCTATTGGTCCAACCTGTATGTGACCAAGGCAGTTGAGTACATCCACCGTCGTCTGTTGGGTCGTCCCACCTACGGGCGTCAGGAGCTCAACAGCTACTTCGACATCACCGCCAAAAAAGGCTTCTACGCCCTAGTCGACCAGATCCTCGACACCCTCGAATATGCCGAGGCGTTCGGGGAAGACACCGTGCCCTACGAGCGCTATGTGACGCCTGCGGGCTTGGCTCTGCGCACCAACCGGGTGGGCAGTATCGCTGACAAGGGCGTCAAGGTTGAGCGCGAGGAAACGCCGCGCTTTGTGGAACTTGGGGCGGTCACCGAGCTCCGTAGTGAACTGGACATTGAGTTCCGCAGCCAGCAGGGGGTAACCCGGCAGCGCGAACAGACCAAGATCTTCAAGCTCACCACCCTGGAGCCAACGGTGGTCAACACCCTGGTGCGGGCTGTCTACCGCCAGATCTTCGAGCGCGACATGGACGCCTACGTGGCCAAGAGCCAGTTCAGCGTCTTTGAGAGCAAGCTCAAGAACGCTGAAATCAGCGTCAAGGAGTTCGTCGAGCGGGTCGGCACCTCGGAACTCTACCTCAAGGAGTTCTACGCGCCCTTCCCCAACACCAAGGTGATCGAGCTAGGCACTAAGCACTTCCTGGGCCGTGCCCCCAAGGATCAAGCCGAAATCCGCACCTACAACAAGCTCTTGGCGACCCAGGGAATCAAGGCATTTGTGCGGGAGCTGGTTAACAGCACCGAGTACGGTGAGGTCTTCGGAGAAGATGTGGTGCCCTACCGGCGCTTCCCCACCCTGCCTGCGGCCAACTTCCCCAACACGCAAAGCCTGTATGGTCGCCTGACCAAGCAGGATAGCTCCCTGGTCGTGCCCAGCTTCAAGCCGGTGCGCCCGCGCCTGAACGGCTCCTCGGCCCCCGAGCCTGAGTTCATTGGCCTAGGCCGTTCCTACGGGCGTCCTCAGGGAGCAGCTGAGCTCAGCGCCCGACGCAAGCCCGCCCGTATCCATCGCTTCAGCCAGGAGCAATCGCGCTCAGAAGCGGAGCAGCTAATAGACGCTCTGTACTGCCAAGTGCTGGACGTGGCCAGCGGCAAGGTGCCCGCCGAGCTGCGTCTACCTGAGCTGGACGCCCAGTTGCGCAGCGGTGAGATCTCGGTCCGCGAGGCGGTCAAGCGGCTAGCCAGTTCCGACGCCTATCAGCAACGCTGCTGTACCCCGTATCCTGCACCCAAGGTGGTCGAGCTGCTGTTCCGGCATCTGCTGGGTCGCCTGCCTGCGACTCAGGCAGAGGTTGAGCAGTCCGAGCAGCGGCTGGCTGAGGACGGCCTCGCAGCAGTGGTAGCGGCCATGGTCAATAGCCCGGAGTACACCTGCTACTTCGGTGAGGACGTGGTGCCCTACTCGCGGGCTCTAGGCTAGAGTCTGAGCGGTTCAACCGGTGCTAACTTTGCTGCGTCGCTTCTCTCTCCCTGAACCGGACGAGAGAAGTGATGGGCAAGCGTTGCATAATCTGAGGAGAAGGTTAAAAAGTATGAAGAACATCAAGACGTGTTCATCAGATGCCTCAGAATATCCTCGGTAGTCGGTGCATTCGGTAACCCGTGCAAGCCCAGTCGGATCAGGGTTCGCCGCGATGCCAACCGTCAACCGCCCAGACTGATAGCCGATTTAATCTACGGTTATTCATCTCATCCATCGGAGGACCATCCATGAGTGTCGTCACGAAGTCAATCGTGAATGCGGATGCCGAGGCTCGTTATTTGAGCCCTGGCGAACTGGAGAGAATCAAGGGCTTTGTGCTGTCTGGCGAACGCCGCCTGCGCATTGCTCAAACCCTGACCGAGTCGCGCGAGCGCATCGTGAAGCAAGCGGGCGACCAGCTGTTTCAGGCTCGCCCGGACATCGTCTCGCCCGGTGGCAATGCCTACGGCGAAGAAATGACCGCCACCTGCCTGCGGGATTTGGACTACTACCTGCGTCTGATCACCTACGGTGTGGTCTCCGGCGATGTCACCCCCATCGAAGAGATCGGCATTGTGGGCGTGCGCGAGATGTACAACTCTCTGGGCACCCCGATTCCGGGCGTGGCCAAAGGCATCCAGGCCATGAAGAGCGTAGCTCAATCGCTGCTGTCTGGCGAAGATGCGTCGGAAGCTGGCTTCTATTTCGACTACGTGATCGGCGCGATGCAGTAAGCGTTTCAAGCCGCTTGCTGTTCTAATCTCAAGCATTGCAACTATTACGGGGAAACAACTCATGCAAGACGCAATCACTGCGGTTATTAACTCCTCCGATGTCCAGGGTAAGTACCTGGATTCCTCGGCGCTCGATAAGTTGAAGGGCTACTTCAACACCGGGTCCCTGCGCGTTCAAGCAGCTGCCACGATCAGCGCCAACGCCGCTTCGATCGTCAAGGAAGCGGTGGCCAAGTCGCTGCTGTACTCGGACATCACCCGTCCCGGCGGCAACATGTACACCACCCGTCGTTACGCCGCCTGCATCCGCGACCTCGACTACTACCTGCGCTACGCCACCTACGCCATGCTGGCCGGTGACCCCTCAATCCTGGATGAGCGTGTGCTCAACGGCCTGAAGGAAACCTACAACTCCCTGGGTGTGCCCATCGCTGCCACGGTGCAAGCGATTCAGGCCATCAAGGAAGTTGCGGCTAGCCTGGTGGGCTCGGACGCTGGCAAGGAACTCGGGGTCTACCTCGATTACATCTCCTCTGGCTTGAGCTAAGCCTCAATGACTTCGTGAGGTTGGGCGGTCAGGGGGTTAGCGTTAGACCCTTGCAGACTAGAAACTCTCTGGTTTTGATGGTCTAGCCCTGATCCTTTGCCCCCCAATCTTCACCGCCTCTTGCAATATGAAGCGACCATGATATTCGGCGGTTCTCTAAGCTAAAAGATACTGAAGCAAGCCCAGTTTACTCAGGAGCAACCGATGAGCAGATTTTTCAAGATTACTGCCTGTGTGCCCAGCCAGACGCGGATCCGGACGCAGCGCGAACTCCAGAATACCTACTTCACCAAGCTAGTGCCCTACGAAAACTGGTTTCGTGAACAACAACGAATTCAGAAGCAAGGCGGCAAAATTGTCAAAGTCGAGCTGGCCACTGGTAAACCTGGCATCAACACTGGTCTTCTGTAGTCTTGACGGTTTGGACTTTGCTTTTTCCAATGTGCGGTTTAGGGGCCTTTGCGGCCTCTTTTTTGTTTTTTTGTTGGAAAACTTTGAGCCTATTCCTCTTTGCTCGGCGATGATTCCCGCTCCAGCAGCCAGCCTTTGCTACGGAAGTAGAGCAGCAGGCCACCCGCAACGCTCAACATCACTAGCCAGATCAGCGGGTAGCCCCAGGGCCACTCTAGCTCGGGCATGTATTTGAAGTTCATGCCGTACACGCCAGCGATGAAGGTCAGGGGCAAGAAGATGGTCGAAAACACGGTCAGAAAGCGCATGTTTTCGTTCATGCGGTTGGAGACCGACGACAGGTAGACGTCCATCATGCTGGAGGCCAATTCCCGGTAGGTTTCGACCATGTCGATCACCTGCACGGTGTGGTCGTAGCAATCGCGCAGGTACACGCGCACTTCGTCGCGAATCAGGTCGGAGTCTTCGCGAATTAAGGCGTTGATCGCGTCGCGTTGCGGCCAGATCGAGCGGCGCAGCATCAGCAATTCGCGCTTGATGTCGTGCACTTTCTCTAGAGT
The DNA here is from genome assembly GCA_031399305.1 of Leptolyngbya sp. SOY_34_metabat_272. Classification (GTDB taxonomy): domain Bacteria; phylum Cyanobacteriota; class Cyanobacteriia; order FACHB-261; family FACHB-261; genus FACHB-261. The sequence goes on along the minus strand of JANNOU010000202.1, from coordinate 13,902 downwards.
CTGACGGCTGGGGAGACGAACTACCTCGTCTTCGAGTTCTTCCAGGCGCTCGCCGTAGCTCTCCAGAACCGGAAAGAAGCCGTCGATGATCGAGTCGATCAGGCAGTAGGCCAGGTAGTCGGCTTTCTGACGACGGATCGTGCCTTTGTTGCGGCGGATGCGGTCGCGCAGGGGATCGAAGCAATCAAATTCCGGTTCTTCCTGAACGGTCAGGACGTAATTGCGGCCCAGGACAATGCTGACCTGTTCGCTGTAAAAGCCATCATTGTCTTCGTTGGCAATCACCATGCGGCAGAGGATCAGCTGCTGGTCATCGTAGTCTTCTACCTTGGGGCGTTGGGGCACATTCACCACGTCTTCTAAGACTAGTGGGTGTAGGTTGAACACTTGGCCCAAGCGCTGCAAGATATCCTCGCTGCCCAGCCCCTGAACATCCACCCAGCTCACGGATTCGGTATCGAGATAGGGCGTACACTCTTCTGGTGTGTTGATCGCAATACGCACCGCCTGGCGCTCGTCGTAATCGATCAATGCAATGGTGGGTGGCTCGGCGTCGGCGTCGATCTCTAGCGTGCCGGGAGGGCTGCCGGGCTCGCTGTAGGCATAAGCATCGACGTATTCTTCCTCCTCCTCCAGCTCTGGAGATTCAGAGGCTTGATGAGGCGGTTGGAGGCGGTTATCTAACATCGGCCAGAGGCGTAAATAGCGTTCCCAAAGTGTAGGCTACCCTGCTCGGCGCAGGGGCGGCTAGTTCGCCTAGAATCAACCTGATGTGTGCGCTGGTACAGCCCCCTCCATGACCCACACGCCGATTGTTTCAGGGATTTATATCTACCCCGTCAAGTCCTGCCGTGGCATTGAACTCGCGTCTGCGTCGCTCGATGCTGGGGGACTAATGTACGACCGCACTTGGCTGGTGGTCGATGAGAACGGACGCTTTCTCACCCAGCGCCAATTGCCCCGCATGGCTGTGATCGAAACGGCTCTGGAGGCCGAGAGTCTGTGCCTGAGTGCGCCGGACTTGCCAGAGCTGCGCTTGCCCTTAACGGGCCTGGCAGGCACTGAGCGGGAGGTTGTGGTCTGGCGGGACCGGTGCCGAGCGGTGGACCAGGGTACAGAGGCGGCGGCCTGGTTCAGCCGATGCTTGGGGCTGGGCTGTCGGCTGGTGCGCATCGGCGCGGCTTACACGCGTCCTGTGGACCCGACCTATGCGCCCCAACCGGCGCAGGTCAGCTTCGCCGACGGCTACCCGTTGCTGGTGATCTCCGAAGCGTCTCTGGCCGATCTCAATACACGGCTGGCCGAGCCGCTGCCGATGGACCGCTTCCGGCCCAATTTGGTGGTCAGCGGCTGCGAAGCTTACGCGGAGGATGGCTGGCAAACAGTGCAGGTCGGCACGGTGACTTTCCACGGCGTGAAGCTATGCCAGCGCTGCGCTATTACCACGGTGGACCAGGCCACGGGCAACCCCGGCAAAGAGCCCCTGATTACCCTGGCGGGCTATCGACGGGTCAGGGGCGGCGGCGTGGTCTTCGGCCAGAATCTAATTCATGCCAACCTAGGCGGGGTCCAGGTAGGCGATGCGATGAGCGTGCTCCAAGCCCAAGACAGCCTCGCCAGCCTACAAGGGGTTTGACCGGCTCGGTGTGCGGCGCTCAGGGTTCCCACCAGGGTTTTGAGATGGGTTGGGGGGAGGGTGCCGTCGGCCGCTGCGGCGCACCGGGGGCGGGGCTGACCTCCAGGACTTCGCCCTCGGTGCGATTGAGCGACCAGTTGGGCTGGGGCGGTTGATCGTCCTGCACAACGGAAGAGCGGGTGGGTGCGGGGCGAGGAATCACCGTCGTTGTTGTGGACGGTGTGGCTACCGAAGTAGGCATGGGGGATGACGTCGCCCCAGAGGTCGGGCTAGCTGGGGCTGAGGGGGTGGGTGCGCCCCTGCCGAACTGAGCCACAGAATCCGACTGCTGCGAAAGCGCTGGTTGCCGGTTAATCCGGATAAAGCGGCCACTGTCGAAGTCATCTAGAGTCACGGAGTAGCGACTCGATGACGAGTTCTGGGCGGTTGCAGGGTCCATCATCACTAAGTTGCTCAGCAACATCCAGGCTCCTGCGCCCAGAAGTGCGGTCAGCGTGGTTAAGGATACTCGTTTCATCGCACTTGACCTAGACCCTCTGCTTCTATGAGAGCACGCCTGCTGACCGCTCGACATCCCAGGCTGCCGAAACTCAGGCACGAGGTTCTGAGACGAATGGCCCTGACTTTAGGGAAGTTGTGGCGGGTAGAGAGAACCCGGAATGGGGGGCGTTTGCCCCCCAAACCCCCCACTGGGGGACGAAGCGCCTCCCCCAGACCCCCTGCGCAAAGGGTGACTGATTGCTCAAGTCAGTGTTGTCAAGTCAGTGTTGTCAAGTCAGTGTTGTTCGGTTCTGAGGCTGGTTCAAGAGATTCTGAGACTCGCTCATGAGGTTGTAAGACTCAGGCGAGAAGTTCTGAAACTGGCTGGCGAGGTTCTGAGGCTCGCTCACGAGGTTCTGAAACTGATTAGCGAGGTTGTGAGACTGACGCGAGAGGTTCGGAACCTCTCGCGTCAGTCTCGCAACTTCGGCGTCGAGGCTCGCAGACTCGCAGGCGAGGTCTAGAGCCTCAACTAGGCAGTGGCGGGGCAATTGGGTGGGCATCTTGGGCCTCGCTCACGCCAAAAACGCCAGCGCCAGCGTGGTCAGTCCCAGGAAAGACACAAAGCTGATCGTGTCCATGGTGGTGGTCAGCAACGGGCCACTCATTAGGGCCGGGTCGCAGTTTAGCTTCTTGAGCACGGTGGGAATCAGCGTGCCCAGGACCACCGCGATCAACACATTCAAGGCCATCACCGAGCCTGCAATCAGCGCCACCCAGCGCAGATTTGCGGGAGCCCACAGCAGCGACAACAGCCCTAGCGAGACCCCCAGCACAACCCCCATGCCCAGCCCCGCTAGGATCTCCTTGCGCAGCACGCGGACCGTGTTGCTCAGTGTGACCTTGCCCAGCCCCAGCCCGCGCACGGTCACGGTCAAGGCCTGGATGCCTACATTGCCGCTGGTATTACAGATAATCGGCATAATCGCCGCCAGCACTGGCACTGCTGCGATCGTGCCCTGGAACGAGGCCACGGCGCTGGCCGCTCCAATGTAGAGACCGATGTTGCCCAGCAACCAGGGCAGGCGCTTGCGAACGGTCACTAGTGGGCGCGAAAGCACCTCTTCATCGCCGCCGCTCACGCCCGCCAGCCGCTGGAGGTCCTCAGTCGCCTCTTCCTCCAAAATGTCTACCACGTCATCGATGGTGACAATCCCCACCAGACGCTCCTCGCTGTCCACCACCGGCACCGCCAGGAGGTCGTAACGCTGGATCAGCTGTGCCACTTCCTCCTGGGGCATCCAAGTAGGAACCGAGATCACCTGATCGCGGGCGATCTCCTCCATCAGCGCCTCAGGCCCAGCAAACACCAGATCGCGCAGAGAAATGACCTGCAACAGCTTGCGATTGGCATCGGTCACATAGGCGCAGTAGATCGTCTCTTTGTCGCGATCGGTGTGGCGGATTTTTTCAAGCGCTTGCTGCACAGTCATGCCCCGGTACAGACGCACATACTCCGTGGTCATGACCCGGCCAGCCGTCCCCTCGGCATAGCCCAGGATCGTAGCAGTGGCGCGGCGTTCGCTGGCGCTGAGCTGGCGCAGTAGACGCTTGACTACCCCAGCGGGTAGCTCATCAAATAGCTCCGCCCGGTCATCCGGGCGCATTGACTCGATCAACTGGCAGACCTGCACATCGTGTAGCGCCTCGATCAGCGCCTCGCGCACCTCGGTGGGCAGATACTCAAACACCTCGGTCGCGCAGCCCTTATCGAGCAAGCGGAAGGCAATGGCGCGCCGCTCGGGGGGAAGACCTTCGATCAGTTCACTGATGTCAACCGGTAACAACCTACTGAGCTCAAGTTTCAGCGCAGACAGGTCGTCAACGGCCGCCAGCGAGTTACGACGCTCTAGCGTGAGCATGATACCTCCTTAAGTCTCCCCGCGCGCTGGGGAAACTCAGGGGTCGCCCAGGCTAGAGGAGGGTACTACTGTGGTCGGGACGGGATGGACTTCGGTCCAATGCCGTGTACAGAATTCGACATCGGTATCCGGCAAATTTGGATACCGCTAGGGACATCGTAGCTCAGGGTGTTCTCAGACTCCAGCCACTAACTGGCTGATTCTCAGGCGGGATCGCTGGGTTCAGGGCCTAAAATATTGCCCAGGTCATTTTTGGCAGTCGCTTGGCAGTCGCTATGGTGCAATCCAGCTTGGAGATCCACACCGCTCAGGTGACCGTCCCCGGTGATGGCCTGCTGATCGACGCCTACCTCGCCCAGCCCACTACGGGCCAGAACCTACCCGCGCTGGTTGTGTTTCAGGAGATTTTTGGGATCAATGCGCACATCCGCGACCTGACCTGTCGTCTCGCCCGCGAGGGTTATGTCACGATTGCTCCCGCTCTTTATCAGCGCAGCGCACCGGGCCTAGAGCTGAGCTACACCGCCGCAGACATCCAAACGGGGCGCAGTTACAAAGACCAAACCACAGCCGCCGAGCTGCTGAGCGACACGCGCGCCACGATCGCCTATCTGCACAGCCTGCCCCAGGTGAAGCCCGAGGCACTTGGCTGTGTCGGCTTCTGCTTCGGCGGGCATGTTGCCTACCTGGCCGCAACCCTCCGCGAGATCAAAGTGACCGCTTCCTTTTATGGCGCGGGCATTCCCGTCATGACCCCCGGTGGCGGCGAGCCCAGCCTCAGCCGCACGCACGAGATCCAGGGCCGGATCGAGCTGTTCCTGGGCGATCGCGATGCCAGCATTCCCGACCCACAGGTGAACGCCATCGCAGCGGAGTTGCAGGCGCAGGGCATCGCCCACACCATTCACCGCTACGATGCCGACCACGGTTTTTTCTGCGACCAGCGCAGCAGCTACGATGCTGCCGCTGCTCAGGACGCCTGGCAAAAAGTCCTGAGCCTGTTCGCCGAGGCTCTAAAGTAGAGGGCTGGGCCGCTCCCCTACCCCTCCTCCGCTCACAACGGGTTGCTCAAGACGTCGCGACTGGAGAGGGTCATCACACCGCTGACGTTGCTGCGCGCCAGTTCCAGGCCCAGCGGTGAGCACACGCGCAGGGTGATGGCTGGGCTCTGCTGGGTGCTGAGCCAGGCTTGTTGCAACATGCGGGCATATTCGAGCTGCTGGGCGGGCGGAGCCCACTGAAATTTTTCGGAGACCACCACCGAGAGGTCTTTGTCGCCGATCTCTGCGCCGCTGCAGGTGTAGGGCGAGATGCGTTTGACCACTTTGTCCTGATCCGCCGTGCTGAGCAGTCGCTGGAAGGCGAGCAGGCCCTCGGTTGTGACCGTTCCGGGCGCGACGCGAGCCGGAGTCTGGCGCACCTGGGGGGAAAGCGTTGGTTTGGGCGAAGCGGCGGGTGGTTGGGACTGAGGCGCGGGCGGTTGCCCCTGAGCCTCAGGCGCGGGTGCGGCGACCTTGGAGCCCACTGGCCCGCGCAGTAACAACAGGCCCGCGCCTACCGCCAGAGCCAGGCTCGCCACCCCCATGACCGCCAGCAGCGCTAGGCGACCGAAGGCCAAAGGTCTTTGGTTGGGAGGGCTGAGCGGGTGCGCGGGGAAACCATAATCTGGCTCGGGAGCCTGGTTGATTGCCGCTGCCGAGTCAGCGCTGGCGGCGGTCGGTTCCATCGGATCGGGCCAGGACTCCTCGGCCTCAGGCAGGTCGGCGTCGGGGTGGATGAGCACAGTGTCGGCTTCCGAGCCCGGTGACACCACGCTCAGGTGAGGGGCTGTCATGATCTCATCCAGGGTGAGCTGTTCACCCCAGGCCGGGTTGCTCGCCGTACTCGCTTTCCCGTAAACGCAGACCACTTGAACTGAAGACACTGGCTGCGCCTGAAGGCTGCGGCGCACCAGACGGACCATGGCCCGCCGATCTGGCAACTGATCAGCCTCAAACAGGATCCTCAAATCGCTGTGGGAGATGGAGACTTGAACCGTAACGCCCTGGTCCCGCAGATGCCTTTCCAGCAAGGAGGTAATCAGCTGAACATTGCTCTCAGGGGAGTGCTCAGCGGCCTGAAATCGGATCTGCTGAATCATTACGGTGCCAGGAGCAACTGCTCCAAAGATCGCGCTCCTCTTTCCCGGACCGGGCGCAGTGCGAATCTATACAGAAGCTTTGCAGGCTTGTAAAGATACTCCAAGCGTCTAGAACCCCAGGCGGCTCGAGCCGACTCCCCGCCAACAAAAGCCCTATGAAACGGAAAGTGGCCCCAGAGAGTTGCCTGGAGCCACGACCATTAAAGGTGTCTTCCTATAGAGTGCCCGTGTGGCTGCGCAATCACCGGATGTAGCAAAAATCACTAACGTCTGGGCAACTCAGCCTGGGTGCGAGGGCAGGCGATAGGATTGCGGATCTCAGGGGAACTCTAGATGGCGGCCCCCATCGCTCCGGGCTCACCCCAAGCCCGTGGAATGATCTGCTATGAATTTCTATCTATATGGTTTGTTGGAACCCGGCTACAGCTTGACCTCCATGGGTCCGCTGCTAGGTCTGGATAAACAGCCGGTTCATCTGCAAGCGCTGGGCTCGGTTGCAGCGCTCTACAGCGAGGCAAAGCAGGAGCGCTACCTAGCAAGCCGTGCCAATCTACTTGCTCACGAGACGGTTTTGGAGAAAGTGATGGCCGACGGCCACTTCAACCTGCTGCCTTTGCAATTTGGCACGGTAATCAGCGACTGGCAGCGGGTGCGCCAGGATTTAATCGAGCCGCACCAGACTCAGCTGCAGGCGCTGTTCCAGCGGTTGGCGGGCCACCGTGAAGTTGGCGTGAAACTATTTTGGGAGCAGGAAGCAGAGTTGCAGCGCCTGCTGGCGGAGAATCCGCAGCTGCGGTACAAGCGCGACGCCCTCGCGGGCAGCACTCTAGGCATGGACAGCGTGATCGCCATCGGCAAAGAATTAGAAGCGTCGCTGGAGCAGCGCCGCCAGCAGATTGTAAGCCGCTTCAAAACGGTCCTGTGCCCGCTGGCCTTTGACCCGGTGCAGGGTTACGCCGAGGGCAACCTGCTCACCGATAACATGGCCTACAATGCGGCCTTTTTGATCCCTTGGGAGCGCGAGCCTGCCTTTGCTCGCCAAGTCGAGGAGTTGGACCAGCAGTTTGAAGGCCGCCTGCGCATTCGCTACAACAACTTCACCGCGCCTTACAACTTTGCGCAATTTGAGGCTTGACAAAGTACCCGACTGGGTGCTCCGGGGCAACGTAAGAGGTTGTTAGCGTGAACTCAATCTGGCCCTACATCGCGAAGGAGGTGTGTAATGGCGACTGCCCCTGATGCCCTCAAGTACTCGGTTGAGAAGCTGCTGCTGGACACAATGGAGCCGCTCGACCCTTATGTTGCGCTCAAGCTCACACAGCTGGCGCTGAATCTGGTGGAGATGAGCTATACAATGGGCCACGCGGATGGTCGCCGCACCCCTGCCGAAGCTTGTCCCCAATGTCCCTTATCTGGTCTTTAGACTCCCCGATTCGAGCAATTGGCCTGATCAGCGGCACCTCAGTGGATGGCATCGACGCCGCCCTGGTGGAGATCTCGCCAGACTGGCAAGTGAGCTTGCTAGCGGCTGAGACCTATGCCTACCCAGCTCACTTACGCACCGAGATCCTAGGCGTCTGCGACGGCGCTTGTCTGAGCCTGGCGGATTTGGCGGCGCTGGATGATGCGATTGCGGGCGAGTTCGCCCGCGCCGCGCAGTCGCTGGCCGCCACTTCTGTAAATTTGATCGGCTCCCATGGGCAGACGGTCTACCACCGCCCTCCGAGTGCGACTCAATTGGGCTTGGGCTATAGTCTGCAACTGGGGCGGGGGGCGCTGATCGCCCGCCAGACCGGCATCACGACCGTGAGCAACTTTCGGGTCGCCGACCTGGAGGCCGGTGGCCAGGGTGCACCGCTGGTGCCGATGCTGGATTGGTTGTTGCTCACCCATCCTCAGAAGCGTCGCTGCGTCCAGAACCTGGGCGGCATTGGCAATGTCACCTGGCTACCGGCGGCGGCCAGTGCCTCGGAGGTCATCGGCTGGGACACTGGCCCCGCCAACGTGCTGCTGGACTTGGCGGTGCAGCGCTTGAGCCAAGGGGCACAGACCTACGACACCAACGGCCAGTGGGCAGCGCAGGGGACACCGGACCAGGAGCGAGTTCACACTTGGCTGCAAGCTGATTACTTTCGCGCCCACCCACCCAAATCTACCGGGCGTGAGCAGTTTGGCATCGGCTACGTCGAGGACTGCCACGACCTATCCCCAGCGGATACGCTGGCGACGCTCACCGAGTTCACCGCTCGCTCAATCGTTGAGAGCTATCAGCAATTTCTGCCTGAGCTGCCTGACGAGGTGCTGCTGTGCGGCGGCGGTAGCCGGAATCGGACGCTGCGCTCACGCTTGCAAGCGCTACTCGGGCCGATCCCTGTGCGAACTACCGATGACGTCGGGTTGCCCAGCGACTTTAAGGAGGCGATTGCCTTTGCGGTGCTCGCCTATCGCCGCCTACGGGGGGAGCCGGGCAACCTGCCTCAGGTGACCGGAGCCAGTGGTTCGGTGCTACTCGGGGAGGTGCATCAGTGCCCCTGAAGGCTGAGAGGCGCGTGGTAGCATGAACTCCGGACTGAATAAACCGAGGGGCTGGTGGCGCACACCTTTTTGCTGCAGTCAGGGCGCTGGGCATTAGAAGGGAGCTGGTTGGGGCGAGATGGCCTGCCCACTCTGGTTAGAGGCAAGACATTAGTGGGTTGGGGCCGCGATGCCTGGTTCACAATGGTCACCAAGCTGATCTTTCCAGAACTCCCAGACAGCGAGCACAAAGAACTCGCACTGCAGTATCGAGGCCGCCTCGACTCAGCAGAGCGGCAATACACATTTATCCTTAGCCACAGCCAGCTCGGTAGCATTGAGGGCGAAGGCTGGATAGCGCCCGACTCGATTGTGCAGCGCTACTGGGTACTCAATGACCGGCAGCGACGCAGCGGCTTTGAGACCTTGCGCCGCCTGGATGACGACCGGTACTACCTCTCCAGTGGCATCATGGCGGGACATTACTTGATCAGCATTATGGAGGCCAACCTGGAACGCCAGCCTGAGCCTCATCAATAGAGGACGTCGCTCAATGCGAGGGCCTGACCTGTGTTGGATACCCTGAATCTCAAGCTTGCCCTGAATAAAGCAGACTACTGTCAGCAGCTGGACGCGCTGATCAATCGCCTATGGCAGCTCCAGCGCACAGCCCGTGAGCGCGAGCTACCGGTGATCATTGTCCTGGAGGGCTGGGCGGCGGCAGGCAAAGGCGCACTGGTGAAGCAATTGGTGCACCCTCTAGACCCTCGTAGCTGCCAGGTCTATCCCATTCTTCAACCCACCGAGGAGGAGCGTCGCTACCCGTTGCTCTGGCGCTTCTGGCAGCGGCTGCCCCGGCGCGGCGCAACCGCGATTTTCTACCACAGTTGGTACACGCACGTTTTGGAAGACCGGCTGTTTGGCCGGATCAAACCAGCACAGGTTTCTCTGGTCCTAGAGCAAATCACCGAGTTTGAACACCAGTGGGTGGACGATGGTGCCCTGATCGTGAAGTACTGGCTCCACCTGAGCCGCAAGGAACTGAAAAAGCGTTTAAAAGCCTATGCTGCCGACCCACTGCAAGCCTGGCGTGTGCGCCCAGAAGACTGGCGGCAGGCCAGGCACTACGAGGCCTACGCCAGTCTAGCCGAGGCGATGATCGCTCGCACTAGCACGGGTACCGCGCCTTGGACAATGATCGAGGCAGACGACAAGCGCTGGGCGCAGGTCAAGGTGTTTGACCATCTGGTGACGAACTTGGAGCAGACGCTGGAGCAAACGGCACTTGAGCAGGCGCGCCCCCGGCTGAGCCTGCCCACGCCCACCGAGCTAGGGCCGGGGCAGACCGATCTCTTGAGCCGGGTAGACCTCAGCTTGAGCCTAGCGGTGGAAGACTACGCGCGCCAACTTGCCGAGCAGCAGGTGCATCTGCGCAAGTACCAGTTTCAGATCTACCGGCATCAGATCCCTGTGCTGGTGATTTTCGAGGGCTGGGATGCGGCGGGCAAAGGCGGTGCGATCCGACGCTTGACCGACACCCTGGACCCCCGAGGCTACTTTGTGCACTCCTATGCTGCGCCCAGCGAGGAGGAGAAGGCGCATCACTATCTCTGGCGTTTCTGGCAACAGCTACCTGCGGCCGGTCAAATCGGCATTTTCGACCGCAGTTGGTATGGCCGGGTTTTGGTCGAGCGCGTGGAGGAGTTGGCTACGGCCCTAGAGTGGCAGCGAGCCTATCGCGAGATCAATGAGTTCGAGCGTCAGCTCACCAGTGCGGGCGTAGTATTGGTCAAGTTCTGGCTACACATCAGCCCGGAGGAGCAATTGCGCCGTTTTGAACAGCGGGCTGCTGATCCCTTGCGTCAGTACAAGCTCACTGCTGAGGATTGGCGCAACCGGCAGAGATGGGCGCAATATGCGGTCGCGGTCAATCAGATGCTGCAACGCACTAGTTCTACCCACGCCCCCTGGAGCGTCATTGAGGGGAACGACAAGCTTTACGCCCGGGTCAAAATCCTCCAAACTCTGGCGAGCGCGATTCACCGGGCTCTGAAGTAGCGCCCTTCTCGATTAGGCAAGCATCCTTCAAGAAGCTGCTAATGCGCCGATTCAGCTCGGCCCACCGCTTCAAAAATCCCGTCCAGGATAGTCTGGGCACCCTGGGCGCGTAGTCGCTCTGCCAACTCCGTCCCCAGAGCTTCGGGCTCAGCAGCGAAGCCACTGACGATGTCCTTCACCAAGGTTTGACCGTCCAGGCTAACCACCACACCCGTCAGGGTCAGCCTGTCCCCCTCCAAAACTGTGTGAACGCCGATTGGCACTTGACAGCCGCCCTCCAGAGAGCGCAGAAATGCCCGCTCCGCCAGACAACGCTGCGTGCTAGGCACGTGCTCAATGGCCCGGATCAGCGTCAAGATCTCGGTGTCGTCGGCGCGACACTCAATGCCCAGCGCACCCTGCCCCACTGCATGCAACGAGATCTCAGGCGGCAGCACCTGATGGACGCGCTCTGCCATGCCCAAGCGTTCCAGACCCGCCACCGCCAGAATCAGCCCGTCATACTCGCCCGAGTCCAACTTGGCTAGGCGCGTGTTGAGATTGCCACGGACATCTTTAAAGCACAGATGTGGGCAGTGATGGCGCAACTGAGCCAGCCGCCGCAGCGACGACGTGCCGATTACCGCGCCCTCCGGCAGCGTCGCCAACTGCCGGTCCTGGTACTTGGCATGAACCACTAGGGCGTCTGCCGGATTCTCGCGCGCCGACACCGCGCCTAGGGTCAATCCCTTTGGCAACCGCGTCGGCAGATCCTTGAGCGAGTGCACTGCGAAGTCGATTTCCTGGCTGAGCATCCCCAGTTCCAGTTCCTTGGTGAACAGGCCCTTGTCGCCGATCTTGGCCAGAGCTACGTCCAGCACCTTGTCGCCGTGGGTGCTCATCGTATGCACCTCAAATTGGCGCTCTGGGTGGGCCTTTTGCAGCTGCTCTTGCACCCAGTAGGTCTGGATGAGGGCAAGCTGGCTCTTGCGCGAACCGATGCGAATAACGCGGACGGGGCTGGAAACCAGAGACATAGCGAATCCTACAAGCTGACAGAGGCCGCCTGGCCCAGAGCACTTGGGGCCAAAGCTTCCACTCAGCTTACCGTAGGCTCTGTCCCCCCTTGCGGAAGATTGTGCTCACTGACACCGCTTTGTAATAATCTGCAATCACTGGCTCCGCAGACGCCAGGCAGGCCCTTGGTCAGGGCTTGCTCGCAAACTCGTGTGAATTTTTGCCGGACCCCCCTTGCATATCCTTCGAGGCTGGTCTAACCTGCAGTGGTTAGGAAGGGCTATCCTAATCCCCCCGTATAGCCCAGAGTCCCCGACAAATGGCAACCTGTTCCGAAAGGGCAGGGCGCAAATTCAGTAAACCTAAGCCAGCGTTACAAGGGTATGGTTGTACTGTTGCCGAAGGGATTTTGTACTCTGACAATTGAATAGTCTCTGTGTCTCCATGTGCCTCTAGCTGTTAGCGGGTGCATGGAGGTTTTGGGTGAATCGGCACGACCGATTCCTTGCAGAGGGCCGCGCTCTCAGGCTTCTGGCTCAACGCCGAGGGTGCGGAGTTGCTGGGCTAATTGTTCGGCGCGGCTTTGGGCTTGCTCGACTTCGAGTTGCAGTTGTCGAGCGGCTTCTTCTGGGGTTGGGACCTTCTGCGCGTCTGGGGTGAAGTAGCGTAATTGGCCTGCTTCGACGCCTAGATATAATCCCAGCTCTTGGCACCAGCGCCAGCCCCGCTCATTCGCTGCAATCGCTTCATAGGCTTGGCCGTTCAACCGAAAGCCTTCAAACTCGAGGCTTTCGGGGGAGAACCAGAAATACTCGGGGGTGCGGAAGCGGTTCTGATAGAGGATTTTCTTGTGGGTCCGGTCGGTGTTGGCGGTCGATTGGGAGAGCAGTTCGATCAGCAGGTCTGGGTAGCGCCCGTCTTCTTCCCAGACCACCCAGGAGTTGCGCGGGCGCTTTTCGGTGCCTTTGACTAGGAAGAAATCGGGGCCTCGAAAATCGCGGTTGCGCAGCTGCTGGCGGCTGAAATAGATCGTGAGGTTGGCGCCGATGAAGAAGTCTGTGCGCTCGCGCCACAGCCACTCCAGGCAAGTGACCAGAATTAGAAGTTGCAGGTAGTGGAGCGAACTCTCCATCTCGGGTTCGTCACTCAACAGCTGGCTGGTGTCGGGCATTGTGGCTTCAATTTCTTGAGCGGTATACGCCATCAGACGCTGCCTCGCGGTTGCCTCATTTAGGCTTCATTGTAAGGGAGCACACTATTGAGCGGGCGGGCGAAACGAGGCTCCAGCGCAGGATCACAAGGCTGCAACCTGTGTCATCCTGAGAGCCGTTGCTAGAGCTAAATCCATGTCTGTGTTGCCCTTCTCTGGTGTCCGTCGTCGTTTGCTGGCGGGTTTGCTCTGCTGCAGTTTGGCGTTGGCGGGTTGCGGCTCGCAGTCTGCCGGTCAGCCGACCGGCGAGGGTGGCCAAGCGGAGGTGGAGTTCTGGACGATGCAGCTCAAGCCAGACCTGGATGCGTACATGACCCAGGTGATCCAGAAGTTTGAGGCGCAGAATCCGGGGGTCAAGGTGCGCTGGGTGGATGTGCCCTGGGCGGATATGGAGCGCAAGATCTTGGCGGCAGTGGCGGCGGGGACGGCTCCGGATCTGGCGAATCTCAATCCGCCGTTTGCGATGAAGCTGGCGGAGCGGGGGGCGCTGGTGGATATGAATGCAGCGGTGCCAGCTCAGGACCAGGCGCTGTATTTTCCCAATATCTGGCAGGCGAATGCGCTAGATCAACAGGTGTTTGGCATTCCCTGGTATCTCTCGACGGCGGTGACGATTTACAACGCGGATCTGCTCAAGCAGGCAGGGCTGAGCCAACCGCCCGCCACCTACCAGGAGCTGGCAGTGGCGGCGCGGCAGATCAAGCAGAAGACGGGCAAGTATGCGTTTATGCCTGCGTTTGATGGCGGGCAGATGCTGGAGTCGCTGGTGCAGATGGGGGTGAAGCTCACCGATGACCAAGGGCGTGCGGCGTTTAATACGCCGGAGGGGCGGGCGGCATTTCAGTATTGGGTGGATCTGTACCAGCAGGGGTTGATTCCGCGCGATTCGCTGACTGAGGGGCATCGGCGGGCGATTGAGCTGTATCAGTCGGGGGAGCTGGTGATG
>JANNOU010000175.1:0-13958 GCA_031399305.1 Leptolyngbya sp. SOY_34_metabat_272 | reverse complement strand
GACGCATCCATCTGAATAATGACGGTTCCACCGTCGGACTCTATCGATTCCCCGTGAGGGGATGGAAACAATCCGCACCTCTTGTGACTTTCAAGCCCCTTTTGTGTGGTCGGACTCTATCGATTCCCCGTGAGGGGACGGAAACTGTTTAAAGAATTTAAGTCAGAGATCGGTAAGCATACAAGTCGGACTCTATCGATTCCCCGTGAGGGGACGGAAACACGGCAGAGTCAGGCTGCAAGTCAATTAGACTCTTAGGTCGGACTCTATCGATTCCCCGTGAGGGGAAGAAACACACCGCCAAAACTGCGCAACTCCACTACCCGTCTTACAGGTCAGACTCTATCAATTTGTGTGTACGGTAGCCGACCTCAGGGAACCGAGAGCCTGTTCCGACACCCCAAAAACTTCTCGCAGGCTTAAGCACCCAGCCTGCAAGCTCCCGCCCTGTTCCGACTGAGATCTGTCAAGCCATCACAAGTTTCCGCCCAAACACACCGAGTTCCCGCTTAATGGCCACCAGTTGCCGCCCGAAAACCGCAAGCTCCCGCTCAAAAGCATCAAGCGCAGACTCAGCAACTTTTGTAATGCCCTTGGCAAAAGTTGATCTGCAACCCCGTCTCGTCTCAAGATATCTTGTCTCCTCATAAGTCTTGTCTTAAGACTTTTAATCTCTCTTTGGCGCAAGTGGTCAGCGCCAGACAGCCAGAGCTTGGCCCGACCGATTGCGGGTCAGGCAATCGGCCATACACACAAAACTCGCTTTCTGCATGAGTTCCGCGAGTATAAGCTTTATGCCAGGCCTAAGATTGGACTAAATTTTGAGGGCTTTTTCGCAGCCTTTTCGGGAGCCTTGCCAACCCCTAGCGCAAATCTTACCCCGCCGATTAGTGAGCTGGCGACCTCTGCTAGAGTGAAAATAATTTGTCTCAATTCAAGAATATTATGTCCATTCTTGAGTCTCACGACGAGATTAATAATCTCGATTTGTTAGATATTGAAGCCATCCAGAAGCTGCTGGGGCGTTCACGGGCCTCGATCTACCGTTATGCCAACACATCCCCAGAGGCGATCAATCCCCCCTTCGACCCCCAACGGCTCAATCCAGAGTGGCGACGCAACCCCAATGAACCCCTGCGCTTCCACCCCAACGAAGTCGCCCGCTTTGCCCGTGATGTTCTGGGCATCGCCCAGGTCACCATCCAGGTCAGCGAATCTCCCCAAACCGCAACCCTCAAAACGCTTCAGGCCATCCTCAGCGAACTTCAACACATCCGTAACATCCTGGAATCACGGTCTCAAAACTAGACCTTTAGTATCTCCTAAAGACCTAAGATGAGACTTTACATCTTGAATTGAGATGATCATTAGCCTTGCCTTGAAGGGGAAAATGCAGCAGGGGTGCAGGGAAGCGTTTCTGCGATAGTCAGCTCACATGGCAAATTCATCCACGCACCGAGCATTTCTGCGCTTGCTACCGCTGACCCCAGGTCAGACCCCTCAGGTGTACTCACTGTCACCGGACCAAGAAGTAGTCCTGGGGCGCGAGCCCAGCTGCCAGATCGCCCTCGATTCTGAGCGCTACCCGGTGGTGTCCCGCCGTCATGCCGTGATTCGCCCCGACCCGACCTCTGGCGAATGGGCGGTCTATGACCTCGACAGCGCCAATGGCACCTATGTCAACGGCAGTCAGTTGCAAGCGGCGCAGATTCTGCAACCCGGTGATCAGCTTGTCCTCGGCCAGGATGGTCCAGAGTTTGTATTTGACCGGCAACCCGCTCAAGTGCCAATCGTTGAAGCCGCTCAGCCTGAACCGGCTCCAGTTGCTCCGCTGAGTTCGCCCAAACCCCAGCGCGAAGCTCCCAGCTTGCCGTTTGGAGCCGCAATCGTGGAGCGTTCTGACACCCGGCTGACCATTGTGAGTGGGCTACAGAATGTGCTGCTAGAGCTGGTTGTCTGGGGCCTAGTCTTGACGTTTCTGTTTCCCAGCCTCGGTTTTTCTTTAATTGGGCTGTTTGTAACGGTTCGCCGTCGCGTGACCTTTGATCGGCGCGATGGCTATCTCACGATCACTCAGTGGAGCTTGCTCAGTAGACTGTTCAATTGGTCTCGGCCTAGAAGGTATGCGCTCAGTGATTTTGTCGCAGTCGGCTTAGTGCGAGAAGACTATAGCGACAACAGCCAACGTCACTTGATCTACCTGGAACTGGAATCCGGCGAGCGCATGAGGCCCCCTATCGGCACGTTTAATCGTCAAAGCGCTGCACAACAATTGGCAGATTTTATCTGTGACTATCTGCCCACTGAGGAATCAGAACCGGCTGCATAAAGGGGTGAATACACTATCCAGGCCGGTTGACTGCCTGCTTGAAATCGCGCGAGAAATTCTGCGGCGGCACGCCAACCATCAGCGTGGTTTCGGCACGTACATGCACTTCAAGATCTCGCTTGCGCTCGGTGAATAACTGGGCCTCAGCTCGGTGGCGCGGCGACAGAAAATGAACCACTTGATTCGCAGAACCTCGCCAACCTTGGTTGTTATTGAGTTCGGCGACGTACAGGCCGTCGATCAGAACATCCAGCAGGCTGAGCACTTGGTTGATGGCCGGGTCAGCCTGGGCTTGGAGCTGTGCCAGAGTGAAGCCGCTGAAACAGATCAGCGAGAGGTCGCGGCGCTCGCGCAGGTAGCTGAACAGTTCGCCCAGTGCGGCGGCTTGAAGCATGGGCTCCCCACCAGAGACGGTGAGCCCTTCGGTGCCCGGCACCGAGAGGATGTAATCTGCCAGTTTCTGGGGGTCGGCCAGGCTGGCCTGCTTCTGAGGAATCCAGTCTGGAGAGACGCAGCCCGCACAGTTAAAGCAACACCCCTGCAGCCAAATCACAAAGCGCTGCCCCGGTCCCAGGGTGCGGCTAGCGGCACAGAATTCGGCGAGATTGAGCGGCGTCGGGGTCAAGGCGCTGCCTCCCAAACCGGGACATCTTGCAAAATAAAGGTCAGCATCGCCGGTCCAGATAGGTTGTCGCGCACAATCCGCTGTTTCTGACGTTTCACCATTTTCTCGTAGAAATTGCGGACCTCGCGACCGTTCCCGGAGTTGTGGCCACGCTGCTCATAAGCCCGATCAAAAATTTCACCCAGACGCGTGCAGACATCTTTGGGACAACGCCGACCGGCTTTTTTGCAGAGGCTCAAAAAGATCTGCAACATCTCTTCGCCGCTGTAATCGGGGAAGTTGATCTGGTAAGCGACGCGCGAGGCGATACCTGAGTTGGTGTCCATAAACTGCGCCATCTCGCGTGAGTAACCAGCCAGAATGACTACCAGGCGCTGGCGTTGGTTCTCCATCATCGGCACCAGCGTGTCAATCGCTTCCCGGCCAAAATCACTGTCCGATTCGCCACGCGACAGCGCATAAGCTTCATCGAGAAACAACACGCCATCCAGGGCCGATTCAATCGCCCGCGCGGTTTTCTCAGCGGTCTGGCCAACGTAGCCGGCCACCAGATCGCGGCGGCTGACTTCGACAAATTGCCCCTTGCGCAGCAGGCCCAGGGCTTTGAAAATGCGGCCAATCAGTCGGGCTACCGTGGTCTTGCCAGTGCCAGGGTTGCCGGTGAATAGCATGTGGCGGGTTTCGACTTCGTCGCTGTCGCTCTGACCAGCGGCGCGCAGGCGTTGATTGGCCAGCTGCGTATCGACCAGTTCGCCAATCGCTGTTTTGACCGAGTGCAGGCCGACCAGGCTGTCTAGCTCCTGCAAAAGCTTCTCGAGCGTGTCCTGATTCTGCGAGTCGAGCTGGGCGAGGTCTCGATACTGGGGCGGCAAATCGGGCAGCTGAAACGGTTCACGCAGGTGGTCCAGGTTCTGCTCAATCACCCGCAGCGACCGCAGCTCGTCCATTTGGTTAAACAGGTTTTCGACTAGGCCAGCATTGCCGAAGGTCGGGGTGCGAGTCTCGTAGAGCTGTGTGAACAGACGCTTGAGCGCGGCTTCGAGTTCGGGGCTTGCTGAGCATTGCACGCGGGCGAGTTGTTTGCCGAAAATCGCCCGCAATTGGTCGGGGTTGTAGTCCTCAAACACGACTTCGGTCGGGAAGCGGCGGCTCAAACCGGGGTTGGCTTGGATGAACGTGTCCATATTCGCGGGGTAGCCGGCCACAATCACCGCCAGACGCCCGCGCTCGTCTTCCATGCGCTTGAGCAAGGTGTCGATCGCTTCTTGCCCAAAGTCCTGATCGCCGCCCTGGGCCAGGCTGTAGGCTTCGTCGATGAATAACACGCCGTCCAGTGCGTTATCCACCAGCTCGTTGGTGCGGATAGCCGTCTGGCCGACATAGCCCGCCACCAGATCGCGGCCACCAACTTCGACCAGATGTCCCCGACGCAGCAGCCCCAGGTCGCGGTAAATTTCGCCAATGAGGCGGGCCACCGTGGTTTTGCCCGTGCCGGGATTGCCTTTGAAAATCAGGTGCAGACGGCTGGGCTCGACGCTCTGCCCTTGACGCAGGCGCTCTTGCTGAATTTCTAGAGCGCGCATCCGGCGTCGAACCGCTGCTTTGACCGACTGCAACCCAATCATCTGCTCCAGGCGTTCTAGGGCCGGTTGGCTGCTGACTGAGGCCGAGAGCCAGCCTAGTTTACGGGCCTCTGCCAGCGAGATTTCGCTAGCGGCTTGAAAGCGGTCGTACCAGTAGTTCAGAGGCCGATTTTCTGCTGCGATCCAGGTTGAGAGCTGCGCCTGGTTTTCCCAGTCCAGCGGCTTGTGGTGTCGCACCCGAAAATACTCGCGCAGGGCCTGGATCTCGTCTGGGTCTGGCGCACTCAGCCGCGTGAAGTTGAACACCTGCCCCTCAGCCTGACCTCGGTTAATAGCCAGATTCGCCAGAAAGGTAAAGCCGATGCGCTCACAAAACTCTTGCAACTGAGTGCGGTTTTCGTGGTGAAAGATCAGGACGCAGAGGTTGCGGTTGCTGGGCGGTAGGCGCGACCAATCGACTAGACGCCCAAACAATTCGCGGCGCTCGTCAAACTGCCCCAGATCCTCGGCCACCGAGAAAATCAAGGCAGAGCGCTGACTCGTGTCTTGCATCACGGTCTCGAAAATCGGCAGGATCTGCACATCCTGCAAGCGGCGGTTGGCAGCCGACGGACGGGCAGGTGTGGTGGCGGGGGCCTCTGGTGGCGCGGGCTTTTTGCCCAGGAGCCCTCGCTTGCGTCCGAGCGGACCCGGTGGCACGCGTAGCGTTCCTGAGGCTGAGGCTGGCTGGGCAGCGGGCGGGCTGGCCTGCGGGCGCTGCAAACACCGCTCGCGCGACTGGGCATCCAGGAAATACAGCTTACGGGTGCCCGAGTAGAACAGGATCCGGTCGTAGCCCTCAGCCTGCAGATACCGGTGCAAGACCTGTTCAATATCCTGCAATAGCAAATCGCCCGTGCAGAACGTGTCGCTGGTATTGGCCCCGTAGAGAACCAGGAAGCGATCGCCAGACTGGAGATTCAAACCTGCCGTTGCTCTTTTGACTGCCATCCCACGACCTCGCTAACAATCGGCTTCCCGAACCTCACGCCCGAGGTTCAAGGACTCGCTCACGAGGTTTAGAGACTCACTCACGAGGTTCAGAGACTCACTCACGAGGTTCAGAGACTCACGCGCGAGGTTCGAAGACTCGCGCGCGAGGTTCGAAGGATCACAAGAGGCCCCCCGAACTCGGGGGGTTCGGGGGGAACCGGAATCCTGCTCCCCCTGAACTCGGGGGGCTGGGGGAGCCTGGTGCAAGATCTCAAACACCTCTCTAAAAGTAGAAAAACTGTTTTGCCTGGGCTTGCAAGTGTTGCTCATGGGCTCTGGCCAGCTCCTGATCCAGGTCTTTGAGATTTTGTTTGAGCCTGTCGAGCAGGCTCTCGGTGAGGCTGCCCTCCACGGGCAACTGCGCCGCCAGGGCCTGATTGGCCTGATAGTGAGCCTCTAGCTGCGCCACAGTTTGCAACTGGAGCTGCACCGCCTGCTCAGCTTGACGACCCTGGGCCAACTGCTGCTCTAAATCCGCCAGCACCGCGCCGAGCGTCAAACGCAAACGCTCAGCCGCCTCTGGCCGCTCCGCTTGAGGCTTCAGATGATCAACTTCGACTTGCACCGTCGCCTGTAGCTGCTGCAGCGACGCCAGCCTTGCCGTCAGCCCCGCTTGCCGCTCCTGGAGCGCCGCCACCGAGCACTGCTGACGCAGCAGCTCCAGATCCGCCCGCAGCCGCTCACAGTCCTGGTTCGCGTCCGCCAACTGGTCCTGGAGCTGCTCCCGCTCATCAGTGACCTGCGCTAGCTGGGCTTTGAGGGGCGCGAGTTGCCCCTCCGCAGCAGCATGGCCAGACCCTGGCTGAACCGTTCCCGGATTCTGGGTGATCAGCCGCGTGGGCAATTGCAACTCCAGTAGCGGCCCGCCTTGTGCCAACTGCAAGCGAGTCCCATCCACCACATCGCCCTGATCCACCCGGCTGCCATTGATAAACGTGCCATTCGTCCCCCGGCTGAGCAGTTGCCAACCCGTCGTCCCCACCCGACGCAGCTCCAAGTGATAGCGAGAAATCAAGTCATTGTCCAACACCACCTGATTATCCGGAGCCCGACCGATGCGCACCACCGCCTCGCGCTCAAAGCGCCATTGCTTGAGCGACGCCTGTCCCTGGGCATCTAAAAGGGTGAGGATGAGCACACAAAAAAATTTCTGGCTTTGCTCAGCTTACTCTCAGGATGCCTGAGAAGAGGACGGTTGCGCGGTTGGCCGCTGCTGCACCGCCTGCAGATTTCGATACTCGCCTCGGGCCTGCTGATTGCAGACCAGCGGACCGTCGCCCTTCACCCCCTCCGCCTCCAGAAACTCAAAAATCGCCTTGGCATTCTGCTGCGCTGCCGCCTCATCCACAATCGAGGGACTGAACGCATTGATCGAAATCGAGTTCGCCCCAAACTCTGTCTGCGGGCTGATCACGGTCACCACCTCATCGCCCGCCATATTTTGGACCTTCACCACATAGGCCGCCCGCTGATCACCGCCCTCATACACCGCATCTGCCTGCGGATCGGCCAGCGAATAACCCAACGAACCCAACGCCTCCACCACCCGATCCGCAATTTCGGCCCGCAACTGCGACGCCAAAATCGCCTGCTGCGCCTGCTCCACAATCTCCGCCAACTGTGGTTGCACCGCGGCGATCTCCTGGCTTAGCGCCTGGACCTGCTCAGCGCTCAAGGTCGCCTGCCCCGCCACCAAACGCGCCTCCAGCTGACGCAGCTGCTGCTCATATTGACTCAAGCGCCCGTCCGACCAGTGATCCACTGCCAAGCTAAACGTCTCGGCCTCACTGCCCTCGCCGACCCTGATTTCGCACTCTCGATGCGCCTGCGCTTCTGCGAGCAGCGCCCTTACCGCTGCCAGCGCTCCGTTATACCGCAATAACCAGGCTTGCTCCTGACGCTCCAAGTCCAAACGCAGCTGGGACAGCGCCAGATAAGTCTGCTGCGCACTCGCAATCGCCGCCTCACTGATCCCCGCCTGCCAATTGGCACGGGCCAACTCCAGCCCCTGACGCAGCTCCGCCAACCGGCCCGGCGCAAATCGCTGATGTGGATAAGCCTGCTCAATCTGCGCCGCAATCGCCTCGACATCCGCCAGTAGGTCCTGCGCCAGCTTGGCCTTGCGCTGCCGCTCCTGATTCACATCGGTGGCCAGTTGCTGAAGCTGCTGCTGCAACGCCTGCTGCTCCTGTTGCCGCGCCTGTCGCTCCTGATGCCGCAGCTGCTCAAATTGCTGCTCCTGCTGACGGATCAACTGCTGGTATTCCTGACGCTGCTGCGCTGTGACCCGCAAGTATTCCTGACGCTGCTGCTCAAAACTCTCGCGTGACGCGTTTTGTAAGCGAGCTGTCTGCTGGGCGCTGAGCTGCTGCTGGCGCACCTGCGTGGCCTGCACCGCCGCCTGAAACGCCTGCCGCTGTTGCTGCAAGCGCTCAGCCGCCTGTCGCTCGGGCTGAGCCAGACTGCTCTTGAGCGTGGGAGCCTGCTGCTGCAAGCGCTGCGCCCGCTGCTCCAGCGGCGCTAGCTGCCGCCGCAATTCCTCCTGTGCCTGACGGTTCGTGGCCTGCAATTGCTCCGGCAGGTTCTGCTGGGCGGGGCACACCCGGCTTTTGTTGCCCCGCAATCGCCGCAGCTCAACCTGCTCAACCTTCACCAGCCTGACGGTTTCGCCGCTCATACGCCGCTCTCACACGTGACTTCTCAGCTCTGCCCTCCAGGCTAGCCTCCATGGGCGGCCATATGAAGGCCCAGCCTCAGCCCTTCGGTCGGGCCTTCATGTGGCCGTCTTCGAGATAAACCACCTGATCCGCGACATCCACAATTCGGGGGTCGTGCGTCACCATCACCACGGTGCAGCCCTGCTCCTTCGCTAGATTGCGCAGCAGCTCGACCACCATATGCCCGCTTTGGGAGTCCAGTGCCGCCGTTGGCTCATCGGCCATGATGATCCGGGGACCGCCCGCCAGCGCCCGCGCAATTGCCACCCGCTGTTTCTGGCCGCCCGACAGATCGCGCGGCAAGTGGTGCGCCCGATCGCCCAAACCCACCTGCTCTAGTAGGTAGCGAGATTGCTGCTGTGCCACCCGGCCCCGGATGCCCCGGATATTCAGCGCCACCCCGACATTTTCAGCTGCGGTCAGCGCCGGGAATAAGTTGAAATCCTGAAACACAAAGCCGATATTGTCCAACCGGAAGCGAGCCAGCTTCTCTCGCGACAGACGCGTAATCTCCTGTCCCAGCGAATTCACACTGCCCGCTGTCGGCGTCAACAGCCCCGCCAAAATCAGCAGCAAGGTTGTTTTCCCCGAGCCCGACGGTCCCATCAACAGATGGACATCGCCCTTTTTGATCTCCAGATGGATCCCCTTGAGGATCTGAAACCGCCCTGCACCGGAATGGACGACCATTTCCAGATTTCTCGCCGCGATTGCTTTGGCTTCAGGCGGCTTGGAGCCCACCGGTGGTACAAACCCTTGTCCCTGATTCTCAATCGACCAAAAAGGGTGGACTCGCGACGTGTTCGCTCTGCTGGACATGGAACCTCAGAATTTCAATCTACGCTTTGAACACAATCGCCGGATCAACCCGCGTCACCTTTTGAATGGCGAACAGGGCTGAGCCAACACACATCACTACCGTGACCCCGAAAATACCCGCAGCCAGCGCCGGGGTAATCAGAATCAGAACACCCTGCGTGGACGTCCAGGCAGCCACCCCCAAGCAGAGGGCCATTCCCGGCAAGTAACCCAGCACCGACATCCACAGCGCCTGCTCGATAATCACGCTGTAGGTCACCCAGTTGGAAGCGCCCATCGCCTTGAGCGTGCCGAACTCCTTGAGGTGGTCAGACACCGACGAGTACAGAATCTGGCTCACAATCACGATGCCCACCACCACGCCGACCACCGCGCCCAAGCCCAGGATCAGGCCGATGCTGGTTCGCTTCTGCCAGTAAGCTTGGGTCTGGCTCGCCATCTGCGCGCGTGTGTAGGCCCGCGTGTCGGGCAGAGCCGCCTCCAGCCGTTGCTGGAGCGCTTGCAAGTCCTCACCCGGCTCTGCTTGCACCAGTACATAGGTGATTGAGTCGGTGGCGCTCAGAGCTTCGAGCGCGGGCGCAGTCGCTCTGGTGGCCCCAGACGTCAGACGCGAGTTGACATAAGCATTGGCCGTCTCCAGCGAAGCGAACAGAAACGGGCTCGAGGCACTGGACTGGATATGACTGGTCAAACCTGCTAAACGGGCTTGACGGGAGTTGACCGCCGCCTCATCTCCCAACCGCCGCACCCCGAGCGAGGCCACTTTCGTGGTGTCCAAAATCACACTATAGGGCTCGCTCAAGTCGCGCTGGCTCCCCTGCGTGAGCTGACCGGGGGATAGCAACTGCCCGTCCGGCTCGAAACCGATGACCTTAACCGACGAGAGGGCATCCGAAGCGTCGCGCCAGAGCGCTCCCTGGGTCAGTAGGGCTTCAGCGCGAGCAACCCCGCGCACGCCTCGGGCTTGAGCCACGCGTTCATAGGGAATCGGCAGAGTCAGATCCAAGTTCGCTATGTCCTCGGAGGACACCCAGATATCGGCTCTTGAGTTCTCCACCAACAGGGTGGTGGAGCGCATGAATCCTCGCAGAAGACCGGTTTGGATGGTCACGAGACTGACCGCAAACAGAATCCCGGCCTGGGCGACTAGGAAGCGCGGGATGTCTTCAAATAGGTTCTTGCGCGCGATTGAAGCCATGAAAACAGCTCTGAACAGGGCAATCCAACACACGAGATTCTGAGCAGCGCCAGGCAGGGAAAAGCTTTGAAAATATCCTAACATCCAGCTTGCCCTGTCAATCAGATATCGTTGTCTCTTTACCTAACTTTCACGGGTAAGCCAAGCAGCTTAGCCAGGCATTCACCTCCCACTATAGGCAGCTTTCCAAGTTCGGCAGCCCATTATGCAGAAACAAGAATATCTGTCAAGTCTTCGTGGACCAGAAAATGAGGAGGTCCATACAAAATTCCAGTAAACAAAGCCCGAAGCTCAACTTCATCCCCATCCGTTACATCCGCTCCCCATCTGCCACCACTCTCCGACTCTGCCTCGCAGACATCGTCTAAAGGGCAATTAAAGGGCAATGTAAAATCATGACAACAGTTAGCTTAGATGCAGATAGTGCAAGCCGAATAATTGCTGTGGATCAGTCCACACACATTTTGGTTGGAAGCCTGCTGAAACCGCCAAAGTCTGGAACTCGGGAATGCTGTATTTGTACGAATACTCAGTCCGCAGGAGTTCGCCCTGGCGAAACAAGATTTCTGTACTATCCAGATGCACAATCTGTTCTTTGAAGCTCACGAGATACATCTCGATGCGACCGGCCGGATTGTAGAAGGCTCGGTAGCCAAAATTATCCAGATCAAAGTCGGCTCCTAACTCCCGGTTGATGCGAGCCAAGAGATTCAGCGCAAAGGCAGCAGAGATGCCCTGAGAGTCATCATAGGCGGGCTCCAAAATTTCTTTGCTCTTTTTGAGATCGACCCCAACCAACAGGCCACCGTTGGGCTGGAGTAAAGTCGCCGTGTTTTTCAAGAACTGGACAACCTCATCAGGTTCTAGGTTACCGATAGAGGAGCCTGGGAAGAACGCGACTTTATGTTTGTGCTTCAAGGACAAAACCTCTGGCAGCTCCAGCGGTTGGGTGTAGTCTGTGCAGACAGCGATCACCGTCAATTCTGGGTAGGCTTGAGCCAGGTTTGCGCACGACTCCACCAAGTGTTGTTTGGAAATATCCAGGGCAACATAGGTGATTGGATCAGGCATTGCATCTAGAAGGATTCGCACTTTCTGACTGCTGCCACTGCCAAACTCAATCAGGGCTCCATCTCCGATTAGCTCAGCAATTTCCGCTGCTCTGTCTTGGAGAATCATCCTCTCTGTGCGCGTGAGGTAGTATTCCTCCAGAGCGCAGATGCGATCGAATAGTTCTGCGCCTCGCTTGTCATAGAGGAATTTGGCGGGGATGGTTTTTTGTGTTTTTTGCAATCCTTTTAGAACCTCTGTCCGGAAATCTTCTAAAGGAGGATGCAGGTCATAGAGCTGGATGTTTGAGCTGAATTCAATCATGGCAGTCATAGATCTTGAACCCGGTAGTTTTGGCTAGTAGCTCTGTGAGTCACTCTTGCAAAATTTCAACTTTGAATTTCCCGTTCAGATTCACCCGTTCAGATTCACCCGTTCAGATTCAAAATAAGAGTCACTTAGAAAACCCACTTTGAGATGATGATATCCTGAAAGACACACAACAAA
The DNA here is from genome assembly GCA_031399305.1 of Leptolyngbya sp. SOY_34_metabat_272. Lineage (GTDB taxonomy): Bacteria > Cyanobacteriota > Cyanobacteriia > FACHB-261 > FACHB-261 > FACHB-261. Next base: position 2,098 of record JANNOU010000175.1, on the reverse strand, counting down.
ATTCTGAATTTTGGGGTTGGCAAAATCTCACAGTTCATTCAGCAAATACTCATCTTCATCCTTTAGACCGATGCGCGTTTTGCACTCGGGTAGCGTGCTGCTCTGCCAGGTCTTTGCTCAACATCCGCTGAGTCGTCTCACCCGTAGATCGGTTAGACACTTTGAGCCTTAAGAAGGAGCGCATTGGATGAATAGATCCCTGCTACAGCGCCGCCGCCTGCTTGGCTATCTTGGTTTAGGCGCTTTGGGGGTTGGCGGGGCAGTCCTCCAACTGGGTCAGCGGCGAACCGATAGCCCAACTTCTGTTTTGCAGGAATTGGCTGCCTCTGCTGGCTCTGCCACTTTGGCTTCCTTGCCAGTCGGTCGCTCTTTGCCAGAATTTCAGGGCATTAGCCAGTGGCTCAACTCTGAACCGCTACGGATTGCTGACCTCAAAGGCAAGGTCGTGCTGGTACAGTTTTGGACTTTCGCTTGCATCAACTGCCAGCGCACCCTGCCCTCGATCACACGCTGGCATCAGCAGTACGCCGCCCAGGGGCTGAGCGTGATTGGCATTCATACTCCCGAGCTGGCTTTTGAGCGCGATCTCAATAATGTCAGGCGAGCGCTGGCCCAGAACCGAATTACCTACCCCGTGCCGATCGATGCGCAGTTCAAAACCTGGAGCGCTTACAACAACCGCTACTGGCCGCACCTGTTTCTGGCAGACCGGGACGGTTTCCTGCGCTATGACCACATTGGTGAGGGCGCTTATGACCAGACCGAGCAGGCGATTCGCAGACTGTTGGCCTAAGCCATGGCTGTCGCGATTCCTGCCGTCAGCCTGGCCCTGCTGGGGGGACTGGTCACCGTTTTATCGCCCTGCATTTTGCCGGTCTTGCCAGTGATCGTGGGTCGGTCGCTTCAGTCCCATCGGTTGGGTCCGTTGGCTTTGGTCGCGGGGCTGATCTGCGGCTTCGCCAGCCTGGGCAGCCTGCTGGGCATCACGGCGAGCTGGTTCACTGGGCTGGTCAGTGCGCTGCGGATGCTGGCCATTGTCCTGTTGCTGTGCCTGGGGGGGTTGGCGATGTTTCCCAGCTGGAGTTACCGGCTGTTTGGTCGACTGTCACCCAGTCGGTGGTTGAAGCAGGGCTCCCGCACTGGCTGGGCGGGCGAGTTCTGGGTGGGGACGCAGTTGGGACTGCTCTGGAGCCCCTGCGCGGGGCCGGTGCTGGCGAGCATTTTGCTCGTCGCCGCTCTGCGCCAAGACGTTGTTGCCGCCTTTGTGCTGCTGCTGTTTTACGGGTTGGGGGCGGCGCTGCCGCTGCTGGTCATCGCCTACGGGGGGCGCTATGCCAGCCGCCGCTTGCTGAGCTTGCGCGCGCACGCTGCACTGGTGCAGAGGCTGGGGGGCGTGCTGGTGGCCGCCACAGCAATCGCCATTCTCTTGGGTTGGGATATCCAGTTGCAGCTCTGGCTGGCTCCCCTGTTCCCACCGCTGGCGCTGTGAAGCTAGAAACTTTGGCAGAACTCGAGCCCCCAAGCTTGCGGCGGCATCAGCCGAGTATTTTGCTCGACGGTCTGAGCAAAATGCTTATGCTGTCGAGCAAAATGCTCGGGCACTGAGACTGCAAGCTCGGAGATTTGAGCAAAATTCCTGAACTTCGGAGCAAAATACGCAAACCCCGAAGCCCAGAACTTGGGCCTCGGGGTTGGGAACTCGGTGGCTGGAGTTCGCCAGTGCCAGCGTCGAGCTTGGGACAGCAACTCCCTGAGCCCGAGCTTCTAAATCTGGGCTCAGGCCGCGCCCCACTAGGGGGTAGCTGTCGAGGGTTTCTGCATGGCATCGCCACTCATGGCACCGCCGGGGGTCTCCTTAGTCATGGCATCGCCGCTCATGGCACTGCCGGGAGTCTCCTTGGTCATGGCATCGCCGCTCATGGCATCCCCGGCGGTGCCTGGCGCTGCCTTGTCGCTGCTAGCCGCATCGGAGCAGGCCACCAGACCAGCACTTAAAACCAGACTGGCGATTAGACCCAGCACGTTCCGTCTCATATTCTTGGCTCCACAATTTCTGAAAAGTTTCGACTCAGCAGCCTTACTTAAGATACGGACAGGC
>JANNOU010000170.1:0-8341 GCA_031399305.1 Leptolyngbya sp. SOY_34_metabat_272 | reverse complement strand
TGTACTGCCAAGGACGAGCGGGGATCGGCCCTTTTATTTAGGTATGACTCCGTATTTATTTGCGCTATTTGCCCTAGTGCTTTCAATGCAGCAGGCTGAGAAAATAACGAAGTACTCGCTGCTTTGGGAGTCATCCACCGTCGAACCTGCGGCAAGAAACGTGTCAGGAGTCTCACACGATCTCGCTCGGCTTCCAAGGACGATGGGCAATCAGGTATCCCTCCCTCTATCTTGGCAAGCTGGGAGAATGAGAGCATGGATGATAGTCCTGGGATACACCAGACTTGCCTGAGCAACTCAACTTGGGTGAGCCAGTAACCTAGGGCTTCGGTGAGGTGAGGTCTGGGTGGTTAGCCCTTCGCCTGACTGATCCAAAGAGCAAATCTGTTACGCGGAGACACTGGTTCAGTATGGCTAGAAGTTTTGTGCGTCTACCCGAGCAGCCAGCGCCTGCTCTAGAGCCCCCGCCCGGGTTTCTCGTGCGCCTTATTCGATTTTTAGATTCGGAGTGGTTTCTGGGTCAAGCGGCGCAGTGGTCAGCGCTGGCCCTCCAGTTTGGCACAGGGCCAGCGCTGATTATTCACGGTTTGACCACGAAGACGGGGCTGCCGTTCATCATGACCTTACCGACGGTTTGTGTCTTTCTATTCCGTAGCCGTTACTCTTGGAAGAAAGGTCTAATGACCACCCATTCCGAGCTGAGTGGGCTCATGGTTTGGGGCACATTGCTGATCGAATCGATTGTGTTTAGGTCTAGCTTTTTCTAGCCAGATCGCCCCAAACGCAATCATCCCATTCATGCCAAAATCGCAATAAATTTCTGTAAGGGCGCACAACTGTGCGCCCTTACGCATATCCAGTCTTACCTCCCCCAGCCTGATTTAAGAGTTGCAATCTGTGAGAGGCTAGACCTTGCTGATTGGCAGAAATCTGATGATTCTCGAAGCGGCTGTTCTCAACGTGAAACCTGACTCTGAGTCCGAGTTTGAAGCTGCGTTCCAGCAAGCTTCTGCAATCATCGCAGCGGCGACTGGTTATCGGTCGCATGAATTGCACCGCTGCCTGGAGGTTCAGGGCAAATATCTTCTCCTGGTGCAGTGGCAAAGTTTACAGGACCACACGATTGGCTTCCGGGGTTCAGCTGACTATCAAACTTGGAAGAGGCTGCTTCATCATTTTTATCAGCCGTTCCCAACCGTCGAACACTTTGAAGCTGTAGCACTGGTGACGGGGCCGCTCAGGCCAGCCCAAGCAGACGAGGGGCAATCAAGCTAGTGCTGCGCCCCTGGCTTCAGGCTCAACCACTCAAGCAAGGGGCTCCAGTTCCCTGCCCGCTCCCGCGCTCAGCGAATGGGCACCAAGACCGCCCCGCCGGTATCACCGCTGCCGCTCTGGCCTCGGATCAGCAAAGGCGGCGCATTCGGGCCAATCGGCACTTGGACGCAGTTGGGGGCATTGCTAGAAGACTGCGGGTTGCCTGCGGTGCTGGTCCGGATCGAATCAGGGGCCGCAGGACAATTGCCCGCACCCTGGTTACCGAGGTTGAACTCGCCCCGCTGCAGATCGCGGGGTCCCGCCAGATCGGAAATATCACGACGCAGAGGCTGAGTGCCCAAATCATTCGCTGATCCCGTCTGCGCCATCACCGGTGTGGTCGACAGACTGCCGAGGGCAAGCGCCCACCAGAGGATTCTAGGCATGATTGTCGCAAGCCAAAATGAAGTCTTCTAACCCCATTCAAGCAAAATTACTGAGCCCTAAACCGCTCATTTTGCCAACTTTTTTAGCAACTTAGCCTAGCCGCGGATGAACTTGCCCAGCCGCTGAATCAGCGATTCCATGCCCCCTGCCGGATCGCCGGTCTCGGCCTCCACCTCCGCCTCTACCTCTTTTACAATCGCTTCAGGCAAGCTCAGCAGACTCACCAGACGCTGATAGGCGGCCTCTTCTTCAGCATTGATCTTCGGCTCGCTGGGTATGCGGGCGCTGGCGCGGATCACCTCGTAGCCCAGCTTGAGCACCAGCTTGCGATCCTCCAGGGTGGTGATCTGCGGAATCAACTCGTCGAGCGGGATGTTCTGATCTAGATAGTTTTGGAGCTCCTGCTTGAGTGCCACCTGCTGAGCCTCCGACCTCGAAAACAGGCTGGCAAAGCGGTCGATCATCAGACGCACCTCGTCCGGCTCTAGCTGACCGTCAGACCACGCCATCGCAGTGACAGCCCGCAACAAATTCATCTGACGAGGGGTGATGGGCGGCGGCGGCGGCGGCTGGATGCTCATAGCTGCAAGTTGAATAGGGCCAAGCAAAACCAAGAAATCACTGTCGGTATTATCTCTACCACAAGCCGTCGCCAACGCGGGCAGAATTCACAGGTTTGCTACAGGTTTTTCGCCAGTTCCAGCCGCTGCTGCCCCCGACAGACGGCGCTTGGCGAAAGCAGCACAGACGACAGCGCTACCCTCACAAAATGGTGCATGATCAGTTCTGTGAGCAAAACTTCTGTCCACTTCGAAAGTCTGATTCAGCCGATCGCCGCCTCGGCTCTGGCTGGCTTCGCCTTCGTCGGCGAGAGCATCGTCGCCCTCGATAGCTACAGCGGCTCTTTGCTGGCGATCGAACCGGCCAGCAGTGCCACCAGCATCCTCAACCCCTACCCAGCCCAACGCCTTAGCGGCGCTCGCGGGCTCGCCTATCGCGGCGGCTTGCTCTGGCTAAGCCAAGAGCAGACGGTCTATCAAAGCAGCCTGACCAAAAAAGGCCGACTAGGGCCGTTAGAACCGCTGCTCACGCTGGCCGAGCCGGTAGAAGGCGTGGCCGCTGACAATGACCGGCTCTATGTGGCCTGCCGTCGGCTCAGTCGCATTCTGGTTTTTGATCGCAACAGCCGTCAGCAGGTCGGCGAATTCTACGCCCCTGGCGTCGGCGAAGAGAACCTGTGTGTTCACACCCACAGCCAGTACGGCCCCAGCCTCTGGGTCTGCGACCGCCTAGAGCAGACCGTATATTGCCTGGATTTGCAGACCGGCGCACTCCGCTTCAGCTTGCTCACCCCCTTCGAGCAGCCCAACGGTCTGGCCTTCCTCGACGATCAGCTCTACGTCGCCTATGCCGGCGAGGAGCGCTATATCCGCGAAAGCCCCAACGACGAGGACCCCTTCCAGGTGGCGGTGCGCGACCGGACTCTGATCCACGCCCTGCCCTTCACTCACTTCCCTCAAGAGCACTACACGCTCTCGGGCGGTTACCGGCTGGAGATGATCTACCTCGAAGAGATCGCCCCGATCGAAGAGGCCATCGCCCTCCAGGATCTGACCTGGAAGATCGCCCTGCCAGACAATACCCGACGCCAAAAGGTCTGTCAGGTCGAGCCCGTGGGCCTGCCCTTTGTCGAAGAACAGCAAGGCGATCAGCGGGTGGCAGTCTTTCACTTCGATGGACTGGAGGCTGGCGAGATGCGCCTGTTTGGCTGGCGAGCGGTGCTAGAGGTTCGCAATATTAAGTACAGCCTCAACTTCGACGATGTTGACAACGTCGGCCCCCTGCCCCCAGAATTCCACCAGCGCTACCTGATCGACGACGACAATCTAGCAATGGACAGCGACTGTGTCCGCCAAGCTGCCCAAGAAGCAGCTGGCACTGAGACCAACCTGCTACGTCGGATGTTGCGGATCCGTGATTATGTGTATGACCGCCTCAGCTACCGCGTGACCCCCTATATCGATACTCCCGATTTGGTGCTGGACCGGGGCATCGGTTCCTGCGGTGAGTATGTAGGCGTCCTGTTGGCGCTGGCCCGGCTCAACGGCATCGCCTGCCGCACTGTAGGCCGCTACAAGTGCCCACCGAGCCCTGAACTGCGCGGCGTCCCCTTGTTCCCGGACTACAACCACGTCTGGATCGAGTTTTACATCCCAGGCTTCGGCTGGGTGCCAATGGAATCGAACCCAGATGACACTGGCGATAGCCCCTATCCCCGACGCTTTTTCATGGGCCTGCCCTGGCTGCACGTGGAGATCGGACGCGGCATCACCTTTGAGACGATCAGCGCCCGAGACTACTCGATCGGCGAGCTAGCAATCAACCATGTGCGCTTTCGCATTCTGGACGAACTACAGCCAGAATGAGCCAAAATCGACTATAAATGTCTCTCCAGAAGGTTAATCACTTGTCAAAACTTGCACTATCATATGCGTGGAAATGCGTGTGGTGTAAGAGCAGAGGAGATTATCCAATGGGGAAAGCTTACGGTACCATCTGCGCAGGGCTCCTAGGGTTGGGCGTCCTAGCGACTGGCCTGCCTGCCCTGGCAGAGCCTACGACTACAGAATCGATTCAAAGTTCAGAGCTTGCTCAAAGCTCAGAAAATATTCTGGATGTAGCTGAGCCAACTGCTGAGTTGGCAGCAGAGGAGACCAGTCCAGAGGCGCTGGCCCCAGTCCAAATTGGCTTAGACACAGGACTTAGGCGCTCTCTGGATTTGGGCGGGCTGGTGGCTGGGCAACTTCCTGCAGTTCCGGCCACCTCTGGGTCTGCCCAGGACTTGCAGAATGCACCCGAGGTCAGCTTTACAGATTCGAACCTGATCGCCAGTGTACAGCTCGCCCAAGACCCGGCTCTGCCCCCGCCAACGACTGGCCCGAACCCAATTGAAGGGCCGACGACCGAGCCTGGAACCGTTGAGGCGAGCCGCGCCCCCACTGGTCCAAACTACGTCGGCGTGGGCGGTAGTCTGGGCGCGATCGAAAGCACTTTTGGTGACCCTGGTGCGTTCGCCCTGATCAGTAAGTTCCGCCTCACCTCGTTCCGAGGCATCGACATCTCGGTACGGCCCTCGCTGATCGTTGGCAGCGATGCAACGATTGTGGTGCCGTTCACCCTTGACCTCGCGGGCATCGGGGGACTACCGACTGCCGTTGTCCCCTATGTGGGTCCAGGTTTTAGTGTCACTACTGCTGATGGCAATTTCTACTTTACGGTGACCGGTGGCCTCGACTTCCCAATTGGGCAATTCACCGCCAATGCAGCCTTCAATATCGGCTTCCTCAGCGAAGTTGCGCTGGGTTTCACTCTGGGCGTAGGTTACAACTTCTAAACTTCATCATCTGTCCACAAAGAGCAGCCCCTGAAATTATCAGAGGCTGCTCTTTGTCATTGAGAACGTCGGCGATTCAGGTGCTGCTCTGCGATATCTAAAAGGCGCATAACCCGTTCGCGCAATACCTGAGCCGCACCAGCCTCACCTTGCCGCTCTAGGCGGCCGATCTCAGCCTGCAGCCAAGCTTTACGCTCGCCGATTGTCCCCTGATGGCGCACGATCAACCGTAGCCAGTGGCTGACGAGTGCTTCCAGATACGCTTGACGGCTGCGCAACTGGTCTGGTCGCATCTGCTCTCCCCCTCTTACAACCAGGTGCACCCCAGGGATCGCTCACAAGGGCACGGATTCCATGCGAGAGCAAGCTTTCTCTGTCATGCAACTTGACGGGTCTTATTTCACTTAGAGCGAAACTTCAAGCCACAGCTTAGAAGCGACGGCTCACTCGTGGCGAGGTGCGTGGGCGGGGGCGACTGCTGGGTGAATTGCCAGAGGCAGAGCGCTCCGACTCCAGGTCATCCAAATCAGACGAGTCGCTGGGCTTGCGGTTGCCGTCATAGGCCAGCTGCAGCGCTGCAGCTGCAATCGCCTGGCTGTCGTAGCCTTCGCTGCTGAGCTGCGCGACCAGCGGTAAGAAGGAGGCTAATCGCTCACCCGACAACGCTTCTTGAATGCGCGCTTTGAACTTGGCTAGATGCTTCGCTTCCACCTCAGCTCGGGTGGGCAGGGCCACAACTTCCAGCGTTTGGCCAATGTGACGCTCAATAGCCCGCAGCTTGTGGCGCTCAAACACCGTGATCAGGCTGATTGCACGCCCCTCGCGCCCCGCTCGGCCCGTGCGCCCGATGCGGTGGACGTAGCTCTCGATGCTGTCCGGCAGGTCGTAATTGATCACGTGGGTAAGCGTGTCGATGTCAAGCCCGCGTGCCGCGATGTCCGTCGCGACGATCCAGCGCACCTGCGAGGAACGGAAGCGGTTGAGCATACGCTCACGCTGGCTCTGGCTGAGGTTGCCATGGTATTCGTCAACGCTGTGTCCAGCCGCCTGCAGGGTGCTGGTCAACTCCGCCGCCTGCTGACGAGTGCGCACAAAGATAATCGCGGCCTCCGGATCTTCGATCTCCAGGATAGGCAGCAGTGCCTTGGCCTTGTTGAGGTTGCGCGGAATTTGGTAAGCCACCTGGGTAATCCGGGCCGGAGCGCTCTTGGGCGCTTGCACCTTCACATTCACGGGCTCCTTCAGATAGCGGCGGATGAGTTGCTGCATCCCCACATTCAGGGTTGCCGAGAAAAACGCTGTTTGGCGAGTCTCGGGAACTTGGCCCAGGATCTTCTCAACATCAGGCAAGAAGCCCATGTTCAGCATCTCATCAGCTTCATCAAGCACCAAGATGGAGACGCTACCCAGCTTGAGGCTGCCGCGATCCAAAAGGTCTAGCACGCGACCGGGCGTCCCGACCACAACTTGGACTCCCCGCTCTAGTCGCTGGATCTGTCGATCAATCGATTGGCCGCCGTACACCGGCAGGACCCGCAGGCGAGGGTCGGTACGGAAGCTGTGCAAGGCCTGAGCCACTTGGATCGCTAGCTCACGCGTGGGCGTCAGCACCAGCGCCTGAACGTCTCCCCGCGTGATGTCAAGCCGATGCAGCAGAGGCAAGCCAAAGGCAGCAGTCTTGCCTGTGCCGGTTTGCGCTTGGCCGACCACATCACGCCCCTCTAGCAGCAGCGGGACGGCCTGGGACTGGATAGGGGTAGGCTCGGTGAAACCTAGGTCACCCAACACGCGCAATTGCGCTTCTGAGAGTCCCAGGTCTTGAAAAGAAAGGGTCACGAATACTTCTGCTCCAGAATAGGAATGAACATCTGCCCTCTGTCCTCTAACCGCCGCACCCTAAGCGGTCCAGCCCATCCCACAACCTTTGAGAAAACTCTTTGGTCGCAAGGGAGTAGGACGAACTGAAATGCCTCTTCAGTTGAGTTCGCGTGGTCTGCCAGGCAGAGAAAGGGCTTGCGTAGCTTGTTTACACAACTCAAATTATAACGAGCATCTGGTGAGTGAGGTTAACCTCCACGCCAACCTGAAGCTGCCGTACCAGAAAGCTCGGGTAGTCCGCCTCAAGCTGGGCAAACCTGGCTCAACAGGGCTGATGGACTTGGTACAGGACAACCCAGCGGGCAGGGGACCCGTCGCTCCTGCTGATAAATTAGGGTCAGGACTGTCCACGGCATCTACATTATACAAGATCATTTTGGACTAAAGGAGCGATACTACTCAATCGAGATCGATTGAGGCCCGCTGCTCTTGCCGTTGTTGCCACTGGGGGCAGAGGGGTAGTCAGTCTGGTCCGACTGGTTGTCCAGCCAGCTTCTTACCGGGTCTTCGCTCAGGCTGAGGCGAAGCATCCCAGTGACTAGCCCGCCTACGAAGGCGACTGGCTGTTCGACCAGTTCCTTTAAAATCAGTCCTAGCTCATCCATGCTTGCTCAGCCTTTCGACGTTAAGTTTTCTCTACTGCGATCCTAGCGCGTTTACCCAAAAAGCGGTCTGCAAGTCTCCTCTGCCATCATGCTGGAACCTCGTCTGGAAGCCGTCAAAGCTGCTTACGATCAGGGCAACTACTCCCAGGCAGCTGCCCAACTCCAAGCCCTGCTCCAACAGCAGCCGCAGATTAAGCAGAGCCCGGTGGTTCAGCTCTATGTCGGTCTGCTCTACGCTCGCCAGGGTCAGCGGCCAAAGGCAGAAGCCATTCTGCGCCGCCTGCTCCAGAGTACGCACAATCGCCAGGTCTTGCATCAGGCTCGCCAGGCGCTCAATGAGCTGCTGCGCGGCGACCCTGCCCCTGGCAGTCACAGTGCGCCCAGCCAGCTGCCGGCCTCGCTCCCGCAAGATTGGACGCCTGCTGAGCAGGTGTTGCTGGTCTGGGCTCCGCCGCTTGAGCTAGACCGAGATCAGCAACAGCGCTGCGCGGTCACGCTGGCGAAATACCTGCCCGGCACCGATGCCTATACGCTGCAGCTCCAGATGCGCAGGGGCGGTGTGCGGATCCTACAGCAACGGGAGGCGGCCCAATTGTGGCCGCTCTATCGAGGGCTGAATCGCGAGGGCCTGCCCGTGTGCCTGGTCCGGGCGGCGCAGATTCGGCAGCTCACGATCCTGCCCTTGCAGAAGTTGCGAGCCGAGGGCGAGGGCTGGGGCAGTGCCCTGCCGCTCAATGCTGTGGGGGCCACCCAGCCGCCCCAC
>JANNOU010000142.1:0-40640 GCA_031399305.1 Leptolyngbya sp. SOY_34_metabat_272 | reverse complement strand
GGCATCGGCTGGCAGTCTGGGGAGGTGTTCTACCGTATTTACCTCAAGGTGAACAGCCGCAACCCGACCGAAGACGAAATCAACGCGGTCAAAGTCGCCAACTCGGCCATTGACGCTGGGCCGCGCTAAGCCAGAGCTGCTGTAGATATTTTTAGCTCAAGAGCTTGAGCAAGTCCTGGCTTCACGGATGGGATTGAGGTATGTTGCCGATCTCTTTCAGTTTCTCGTACGTACCTTCAGCAAAGCCACGAATTTTTTTCTTGGAACTAAGCTTGGCACTAGCGGATTGCTCTAAATTCTCCCAAGTTATTTCTCTGCCTGGAGTCTTCCAGTACTCTATGGCTTTCCATGCAGCAGTTGCATTGCTCTTACTTACGCCAACTTGCTTTAGTGCTCCACAAACTTCTGACTCTCCTGCCACTGATAGATCTACTGGTATTGGTATATTCTCACGAGTCTTTCTTCCCTTTGGTCTGTGTCCGTCAAGCTGCTCGATTTTACTGAGGATGACTTGAATCTTCTCATCCAGAGAATTTTCGACCCTTCTGATGAGATTAGACACCAGTTGCTCAATCTCATGCAAAGTAGCCTTTCTTTCCCGACCAAGCAAGCTCTCAATCTGCTTGAGGATCACGGATATTTCTGGCCCAATAGGATGAACTGTACTGGGAGAAGAGGAAGTCCCAGGGTTCATCAACAACTCCATCTCAGCTTGGATCGCGGCAGCCTGCTCATCGTCTAGGTCAAAAACCCAGACCCAGAGCTTCTCGATGTCAAGCTGCTTCGCAACCAGGCACCAGTCAGCGCCGTAGATCACTTCATACTCTTCCTGTTCATAGGCGTCGGAGCGGCGCACGATCAGGGGGGCTAGGTTGCTCCCTTGAACTTCAAAACTCTGCCGAATCGCTTGCAATCTCTCCGGAGGAAATTCCTCAGCCTGAGACTTTGGCACAGCAATCAAGCCGGTATCCAGTTGGCCGTGGTGTATAGATTTGGGACGCAAGGTTTCAATGATGCGCCTTTGACGTTCCGAGAAGTCCACCATGTCAATCCTTCTCCTGCGTGATGGTTACGAGATGTTTGGCCATCTTCATATAACAATCAAAAGCAACCTGTGCAGCTTCCTTGTCCCCGGCGGTTAAATCGCTGTCAAACTCAGCATGACAGAGAGGGTAACCCTTGTCGGGGGTCAGAGAAACGATTTTTAGTTGGGGAATCCAGGTTGTTTCAGGGAATATGTTGACCTGCTGACCGCCAGGAATTTTGTTCAACATGTCTATGATTTTATCATGCATATCCTGCTTGAGGACACTCAGTCGTCTGTCATACATACTCACGGCAATGCCCAGGATTGGCAGAGGTTCGTCTCTGGTTTCTCCAACGCCTAACACTCTGCCAATGACATACTCTAATGCCCGGACTGGGTAAGGAGCTAACTGGGTAGGGATCAGAACGCCTGACGATGCCATTAAAGAGATCGTGTTGACTTTCCCAAAGGATGGCGGTGGGTCGATTAATATAAAATCGTAGTCTTTTCTATAGTTTTTGAGCTTTTTGATCAACACTCGATCCACGTCTACAGTTTGAATCAAAGTACTCTCCATCTCACTCAAGCGGATATGAGACGGGACTATATCCAATTCGACGTCTTCCCATCGCTTGCGATAAACTGTGCTTGGCAGAAGCGTCTTTGTCTCGGTCAGCAAGTGACTGATATCTTTTCTACCCTGAAGTTCGACATCATTTAAAGGGTCAATCCCCAGTCCCGTCGTGAGATTGGCCTGGGCGTCAATATCGATTAATAACACGCGCTTACCCAGCTTGCTCAGAGCGGCGGCTAGGTTGACAGTAGTCGTAGTTTTGCCCACCCCACCCTTATTGTTGAAAACAGTGACAATCATTGCATGTTTCTCCTGTTGCATGGTATCTCGCCTCATTTCTGTTGATTTTTGTTTGCCCGAAGAGCTTTGAATCTTCTTAAATAGCTGGAGCATTTCTTCACTGGCAACCCTCTTGGAAATGTTTTTGAGGAGATTGAGATGAACCTGATTTTGGCTGCGGTACAGAGCATCCCGAAGCTTCAAACAAGTTGATTTCCCAAGCAGTGCCAGAAAAAAGTTTGAGTTTTTGGATAATTCTGCTTGATTATACTCAAGAATTTTGATGATTTGTTGATCATAATTGTAAAGAATGCGAAACGAATAGCCATTGGTCAGGAGACCGAAGACAGCTCCAGACTGACGGACATAGTTGTTGAGTTGCCAGACACTTTGAGAGATTTGTCTATTGGGAGCTTTGGCCTCGACCAGCAGGTATGGAGGGTAGGTTGCCTTCAGCTCTGTAGGCTGAACCAGAAAGTCAACCCTGACTTTACCGATTACTGCCTGAGCTTGCCAGTCCACATCACCATAACCAAGAGCCCGCAGCAGGGGTAAAACCACCCTCTGCTCTACGTCAGACTCACTGCTCTGTAGCGTCAGCAATTGAGCAAAATCTGGCAGAACTAAACCGGTCAAAGTCACCTCACAGACAAAGCGAACAAAAGTACAGCTCACCCCAGTCTGGACCCATTATTTTCGTCTCCACTAGGTCTTCATCAAAAGTTGTTGGCCGCCCGAACAAAGTTGCGAGTGGCCAAATGACCTTCACAGCACTAGAGCTTGGAAATTCAAACTTCTGAGCAGTTTTGAGGAATCTGCTCTAAGCGATCACCGAGCCAGGTTCAGCTGCTAGGCTTGTCATCCACCTCTTCGCCCGCCTTGCCCACCTTGGGCACGAACTTGGGGCGGTCCTTGTCTTCCCAGCCGGAAGGGCGCTCGGCGTTGTACCAGGCAATCGAGCCGATCACCACGGCGGCCAGAAAGCCAGCGCCCAGCACCGCTAGATAGATGGTTGGGATATCAGACATGACACACAGGCTCCCCTTGTTGGTTCACCCTTTAGGATAAATCACTGCTGATCCCGGTTGAGCCCTAGGTTTGAACATAACCGCCCGGCCTAGTTCGAGCCAGCATCCATCCCCAGCGAGCAACAATGCACCCCGGCTCAGTATTTTTTCTACCCAGGTTAAGCAACTTTCCAGCGCTGCGAAGCAATGATGCTTCAGGCACTAAGCATTTTTGCTTCGCAACTGAGCAACTGGCTAGGCCAACTGAGCAACTCACTCTCTCTCGAAAGGAACGACGCCTCCCCAACTCAGTATTTTTTCTACCCAGACTAGCAACCTTCCCTCCCAGCTGAGCAACTTTCTCTCGCTTGGAAGCAACATAGGCCGCACAATGAAAAGACTCAGACCTGGAGCCGCGCTGAAACATGGAAAACGTAGACTGGCAGAGCGTGACAGCCGGAGGGCTGGCGGTTGCAATCCTGCTCGGCGGCCTGCTGATGATGTTCTCGAACGTCTGGACGACAAGCAAAAAGCGCGACAAATAAGCCTCAGGCCGCGATTTGCCGATCCGTCTCTGCTTCCGACGGGGCGACTACCTTCAGTGGCGGTATCACCGCCTCAGGCGGCTTGTGGCGGTGAAAGCGAACGCCTAGGAAGATGTCGTAGACCAGACCCCAGAAATCCTTGCGGCTTTCTAGAAGGCCCAGCGATTGCGGCGAGCCGTGGGCATCCAGCAGAGGCTTGGTCTCGCGATAGGCCCGCTGATATAAATACCAGGGAATCGAGGGCCAGAGATGGTGGATCAGATGATAGTTCTGACCCAGGATGAAAATGTTGAGGATAGGACTAGGGTAGACGCGAGCATTGAGCCAGCGGTGCCGCTCCACAAACGGGCGATGGGGCAAATAATCAAAGAACAAGCCCAGGGTCATGCCGATGATCAGCAGCGGTGAAAACCAGTAATTGATCACATAGTTCCACCAGCCAACTTGCAGCGCCAGATAGATCACAGATGCCACAGTCGCCCGGCTCAAAAACCACTCCAGCAACTCCCACTTGCGCCACAAGCGACGCCTGAAAAAATAGACCTCATGGTAGAAAAAGCGGGGGGCAATCAACCACAGCGGTCCGCCGGTGGACACGAAATGGTCCGGATCGTTATCGGGGTCATTGACATGGGCATGGTGCTGAATGTGGACCCGGGTAAACACCGGAAACACAAAGCCCAGCAGCAGCGCAGACCCATGCCCTAAAATGGCATTCACAATCCGATTACAGTGAGCTGCGTGGTGGCAAGCATCGTGGATCACTGTCCCAGCCAAGTGCAGCGCCACCAGGTTGGTGCAGAAGACTAGCCAGCGCGGCCACTGCCACCAGCCGTACCCGCCAATCGCCAAGCCGACCAGACCCAACGCCCCCAGAAACATGAACAGGGTTGGATTCAACGCACCCGGCGGTCCCAACAACTCCCTCGGAACAGTCAGGGATTTCCCTGCCTGCATACGATACTCCTCGTTAACACTCAGGGTAGTATACGATACTTAACCTACTCCCGGAATCCAGACCCTTGGGACTTTAAGGCTTAGAATTGCGAAGAAGTCATTAATGCTACAACAGCCCAGTAGCTCAGCCGCAATGGAGAAAGGCTAAGAGGGCGTGATTATGCTATACTCGCGCCTGCGATTGAGCATCACCTGGGAGCGTGGTGGAATGGTAGACACAAGGCACTTAAAATGCCTCGGCCCAAAAGGCTGTGAGGGTTCAAATCCCTCCGTTCCCATCTGGCAGTTTAGGCCCGTAGTAGGCTCAGCAGTAGGCTGATCGGGGTTGCAGGCAGAAATTCACCTCGATAATCCAAAAGCTGAGCCAAGAGTAAATAGCCAATGCCCAGGGCCAGGGCCAGGGCTCCGGTAATCACTGCAACCCACTGGGAGCGGTCCATAGTGCTTCCTCACTGCTGCTTTACTTCTCAACTCTAGGCCATCTCTGGGAGACGACCTGCACAATAGAGAGGACCGGATCACCCGCCCTCACGCCATGCTTGGACGCTTTCAGCAAAGTCAGCTTCGCCTTGAAATCAACGCTACGCAGCAGACGCTTCAGCGCTGCCTGACCCAACCCCGGGAGTTCAGCCAGTGGCTCTGGCCGCAGCAGTTCTCAAGCGACCTACCCGAAACTCTGACCGCAGGTACGCGGTTCACCAGCCAGCTTGGCCCCGTCGTGGTGCAACACCAGGTGGAGGTTGCTGAGCCGGGTCGCCTGTTGCTGACCCTGTGGCAGGGCATCGACGGCTTTCACGAATGGCGCTGGGGCGAGGGTTGGGTACAGTCGCGCCTGGAGGGCCTGTCGCTTCTGCCACTGAACCTGGGCCAGACCCTGACCCTGGCTCGTCTCCAGCGTCACATGGCAGGGCAGACGAGCCAGGCTCAAACCGCAAGCTCCCAGATTTAGACCATCCAGGAGCTTGGCTTGTGGGTTGGCTGGGCATTTGTCCTGTCGGTCTAGAAGTTCATCTCGGCAGCTTGAACCTTTTCAACCTGTTTTTTCTTGAGCACCAGCATGATCTGAGAGACCACCACCGAGGCGAAGAAGGCGATCAGCCACTTGATCCGGTCGGGACTCTGCAGCACTATCTCTGTGTCTGCCTGGCCGAATCCGCCCACGTTAGGGTTATTGGTCAGGGGAGCATCCTTCTCGACCTGAGCACCTTCCGAGACGATTAATTCTGGTCCCGGCGGAATGGTCTCAACCACCGAGCTGCCATCTGCGGTCTGGAAGGTGATCTGGTAGCCACCGCCTTCTTCTTCGTCAACAGCAGTAATGGCGCTCACCGTGCCCGCTACGGACGCTGTGAACACACCGTTATTGCTCTTTTCGCCCGTGGGGTAGAGCTGGCCCCGGCCCCGGTTGCCGCCGACGTGAACGGGGTACTTCAAAAAGCTGATGTTTTTATCGACCGCCGGGTCCGGCGAGAGGATTGGGAACACCAGTTCTTGGTAATCATCGCCTGGCAAGGGTCCGACTAGGACGATGTTTTCTTTGTCCTCGGCGTAGGGCTGATAGTAGATGCCCTCGGTCTTGGCTTTCAGTTCTTCGGGGATGCGGTCTTCCGGCGCGATCTTGAACCCTTCCGGCAGCATCACTACTGCCCCGACGTTTAGGCCGGCCTTGCTGCCATCGCCCAGAACCTGCTGGCTGCCTTCGGCATAAGGGATCTTGACTATCCCTTCAAACACGGTATTGGGCAGGACAGCCTGAGGGAACTCCACCTCAATAGGCTTCTGGGCCAGATGACAATTGGCACAGACGATGCGCCCCGTGGCCTCGCGGGGGGTTGCATAGTTCTGCTGCGCCCAGAAGGGATAAGCCTGAGCAGCTCCGGGGAACAGCATCCCGCTGATTAGAGCGAGCGCGGCGATCACCGCTACGAACAATTTCTTCATCTCAAGTCTCAGCTAGAAAAAATCGATCTGACGCCTGGCATTCGGACTAGACCCACCAGGGATCTTCGCCCGTGCGGAAGTCCTGCTCAGTCCAGGGGGTAAAGACTACTTTGTTGTCATCAACCTTTGCGTGCGCCAGTGCCAGCGACAGCGGTGCCGGACCGCGCACAACCTTGCCCGTGCTGTCGTACTGCGAGCCGTGGCAGGGGCACATAAACTTGTTCTCGGCAGCGTTCCAGGGCACTACGCAGCCCAAGTGGGTACAGACCGCATTTAGGCCGTAGTCTGCGATGGTCTTGTCTTCAGTGACCACCAGGTAAGTGGGGTCGCCCTTGAGCCCCTGAACCAGGGTCCGGTCGCCCGGCGCATGATTCTCCAGGAAGGCACTGACGGCAACGTCATTGCCCAGCGCGTCCTTGGCCGTGACGCCGCCGCTGCTACTGCCGCTCGAAGGCGGGATGAAGTACTTGACCACCGGGTACAATGCCCCGAGCGTGGTCACTGCCACGGCCCCGCCGGTCAGCGCGTTCATAAACTGGCGACGCCCCATGGTGGGAACGTCCGATTTCGGGTCCGGTAAGTTGGATTTAGAAAAGCCAGAAGCTTGAGCCATAGCCTACGCTGGGTATGAATGAGGATGAGGTGCTATTACATTTCTTGACAGCCTGATCATATCTGGGATCGGCATAGCCCCGTTCGTTTTATACAAAATGTTAAATCTTACGCAACGTAAAGATACAATGCTCGGATTTAAAATTTAATTGACATTTCATGCCCACCATGAACGGATCGGATCTGCGCCAGCTCTTACTCGACAAATGGGGCGTCTCCTACGATATTCAGTTCCGACGCACCCAGGGCCGGATCTTCGTTCAGGTAATGTGGCGCTACCAGGAGCAGCGGTCCTTTCCCCTGAGCGAGGCTGACTATCTAGCCCATCTGGAGCAGGTGGCTGCCTATCTCAGTGACTGGGGCGCGGTCGAGCAATTTACGCACTTCATCCGCGAAACCCGGCAGCGTCCTCGCCTGGGGAAGGCGGTCAGCGTGCCGCTGGAGCTAGGCGAGCGAGCCTCTGAGTGGATTCTAGAGAACTTTTAGTCGTGGGTTCAGAGCTGACCCTGCAGAATTTAGCTGGACTGGCCGAGAACCAAGCTCGGGTGATAGAGCCCAGAACTCGGTCGGCGCAGCAGACAGCTCGAATCCTTGCCGCGATGACTCGGTCAATGAGGCAAAAAGCTTGGATGATGAAGCTCCGCGCTTGGACCGTCTAGAAAAAGACTCGAACGATGGCGTTCGCAACTCGGTGGATGAGGCTCCGAACCCGGTGGCTCGAGAAAAAAGCCCAACTCTGACCTTTGTCCACTAAAAGCGACTATTCAAGATCTAGCCTGTCAGCATCTATTGCTGAAAAATCGCCCAGGATATTGGCCGTGATTAGACGAGCAGTACCACGACTCTGCCAGTAGGAACTATGAGCATCTGCTACGCCAAGAGCCATAGCAGCGTGAGCCTGGCCAAAGGTGCGTGCACCTCTTTCTGAGACATTAGCGTCTGCCCAAATGAATTTATCTCTTAGAAATAGGCTGGAAGATGAGTCGGGATTCAGACTGGCGCAGATTGGATAGGCGACGATATCTGAAGCGTGAATTATATTGGTCCACCGAGCGCTCCCCTGGCTATACCTCTTGTAAACCCCTGGCTGAAGCTCTACTTTGCCATCTGAGGCATTGGCAAACGTTTTTATTCGTTCAGGGACGACATCCAGCATCATGCTGAAAAAAAGCAGCGGAGATCCCATTGTGCAAATACTTCTCAAATGAAGCTTGGCATCTCCACTAGAGTGACTCAGCTTTGCAATCAGACGGCGAATTCTGTAGGCAGGATCGTCAGGATCCAGGCGCTCAGAGAACAAAATATCCCACAGAATTACGCTTCCGAGCGAATGGGCAACGATGTGTAAGTCTGTCTCTGCTGGATGCTCCTTCAGAAAGTCTTCTAGTTGATAGAAGATTTGCTCTCGAATTTTTGCACCACGCTGCGGATTGAAGTAGGTCAGAAAATCTCCAAAGAACTTGGAAATAAAATCTTCTCTAAACTCCTGATAACGGAAGACATCGCGTGCGTTAGTGTTGGCATGTTTTTTGCTGAACTTCTGTAAGTCTTGATGAATCCAGTTCCACATCTGGCCCGATTTATTGAGAACAGCTCCCCAAAAGCTTGAGTAAAAATGCGGGAGAACTGTGTTGCGCTTAGCAAATTCATCTTTAATGAGTTTCTTTAACGAGTCTGCGTAACCGGCATTCTGAGTTGCTACACCGTGAATGAAAAACACGAGCATTCTGGCAAGGCCTCCTCATCGCCGTCATGCTTGTCTATACATAGAGAAAGCTCCCCACCCGAAGGTAGGGAGCTTTTTTTACGAGCCTAAACTGCTAGACCAAGCTCATCCGAACTTGCCAGCGGTGGAGGCAATGACGAAGGCGGCATAGGTGAGGACATAGCCAACGGTGAAGTGGGCGAGTCCAACCAACCGACCCTGGACAATGGACATGGCGACGGGCTTGTCCTTCCAACGAACCAGGTTAGCCAGAGGCGTGCGCTCATGAGCCCAAACTAGGGTTTCAATGAGCTCCTGCCAGTAGCCTCTCCAGGAGATCAGGAACATGAAGCCCGTGGCCCAGACCAGGTGACCAAACAGGAACATCCAAGCCCAGACGGCAAGGTTGTTCATGCCATAGGGGTTGTAACCATTGATCAGCTGGGAGCTATTGAGCCAGAGGTAGTCGCGCAGCCAGCCCATGATTGTCACCGAGGACTCATTGAACTGAGCGACATTGCCCTGCCAGACGGCGAGGTGCTTCCAGTGCCAGTAGAAGGTGACCCAACCAATGGTGTTGAGCATCCAGAACATGGCCAGGTAGAACGCATCCCAAGCCGAGATGTCGCAGGTGCCGCCACGACCGGGGCCATCGCAGGGGAAGGAGTAGCCAAAGTCCTTCTTGTCGGGCATGAGCTTGGAGCCACGAGCATCGAGTGCGCCCTTGACCAAAATCAAGGTCGTGGTGTGCAAGCCCAGAGCGATGGCATGGTGGACCAGAAAATCCCCCGGACCAATGGTCAGGAACAGGGAGTTGGTGCCACTGTTGATCGCATCAAGCCAGCCGGGCAGCCAGACATTGCCATAGTTAGGCCAGGCAGTGGTGGCAATGCTGTCAGGGTTGGAGAGCAGGACATCCATGCCGTAGAGGGCTTTGCCGTGAGAGGCCTGGATGAACTGAGCAAAGACCGGCTCGATGAGGATCTGCTTTTCGGGAGTGGCGAAGGCCTGCATGACGTCGTTGTGGACGTAGAGGCCGAGGGTGTGGAAGCCGAGGAAGAGGCTGACCCAGCTGAGGTGGGAGATAATCGCCTCTTTGTGCTGCAACACCCGGTCCAGGACATTGCCCTTGTTGGCGTCAGGGTCGTAATCGCGGATGAGGAAGATTGCCCCATGCGCGAAGGCCCCGACCATGATGAAACCAGCGATGTACTGGTGGTGGGTGTAGAGAGCGGCCTGGGTGGTGTAGTCGCGAGCGATGAAGGCGTAAGGTGGCAGCGCGTACATGTGCTGGGCCACCAGCGACGTAATCACTCCCAAGGCAGCCAGCGCCAGCGCTAGCTGGAAGTGCAGCGAGTTGTTCAGGGTATCGTACAGACCCTGGTGAGGCAGGTTGAACGGACCTTCCACCTTGGTGCCGAAGAAGGTCTTGGCATCCATCATCTCTTTGATGTTGTGGCCGATACCCCAGTTGGTGCGGTACATGTGGCCAGCGATGATGAACAGGACCGCAATCGCCAGGTGGTGATGGGCCATGTCGGTGAGCCAGAGGCTTTCGGTCTGGGGGTGGAAGCCGCCCAGGAAGGTCAGGATGGCACTGCCCGCCCCTTCCGCTGTGCCGAACAAGTGCTGAGCCGTATCCGGGTTCTCAGCGTAAACGCTCCAATTGCCTGTGAAGAACGGCGCGAGACCGGCGGGGTGAGGCGGGGTAGTCAGGAAGTTATCCCACCCGACATGCTGACCGCGCGACTCAGGAATGGCGACGTGCACCAAGTGACCCGTCCAAGCCAGCGAGCTGACACCGAACAGAGCCGCCAAGTGGTGATTCAAGCGCGACTCCGCATTCTTGAACCAGGAGAGGCTAGGCCGGAAGCGGGGCTGGAGGTGCAGCCAGCCAGCGAACAGGAAGATCGCGGCCAGGAACAGCAGGAATATAGAGCCCTGGTAGAGCTCCCCATTGCTGCGCATGCCTATCGTGTACCACCAGTGGTAGACGCCTGAGTAGGCAATGTTCACCGGGTAGGAGGCTCCAGCTTGGCTGAAAGCATCCACGGCAGGCTGACCGAACTGC
Source organism: Leptolyngbya sp. SOY_34_metabat_272 (assembly GCA_031399305.1). GTDB lineage: Bacteria > Cyanobacteriota > Cyanobacteriia > FACHB-261 > FACHB-261 > FACHB-261. Next base: position 29,922 of record JANNOU010000142.1, on the reverse strand, counting down.
GGGTCCCAAATCGCATGGGCGATCGGACGAACGTTGAGCGGATCCAGGATCCACTGCTCGAAGTTGCCTTGCCAGGCCACATGGAACAGGTTGCCGGAGGTCCACAGGAAAATGATCGCCAGATGGCCGAAGTGCGAGGCAAAAATCTTCTGATAAAGATTTTCCTCAGTCATGCCATCGTGGCTTTCAAAGTCGTGGGCGGTTGCAATCCCGTACCAGATCCGACGTGTGGTCGGGTCTTGTGCAAGGTCCTGGCTAAATTTCGGGAATTTTGTAGCCATGAGTATTTATTCCTTCTAGGACCTCATCCGACTGCAATGATCCGAGCCAGGAAGAATGCCCAAGTGGTCACAATGCCACCGAGCAAATAGTGGGCAACTCCCACTGCGCGGCCCTGAATAATGCTCAGAGCACGAGGCTGGATCGCAGGCGCGACTTTCAACTTGTTGTGCGCCCACACAATCGATTCAATCAGCTCCTGCCAATAGCCCCGGCCACTGAACAGGAACATCAAGCTGAATGCCCACACGAAGTGCGCGCCCAAGAACAACAGCCCGTAGGCTGACAGTTCTGAACCGTAGGACTGGACCACCTGCGATGCCTGCGCCCACAGGAAGTCCCGCAGCCAGCCGTTGATTGTGATCGCACTCTGGGCGAAGTTACCGCCCGTAATGTGGTTCACGGTGCCGTCTGGGTTGACCGTGCCCCAGATATCAGATTGCATCTTCCACAGGAAGTGGAAAATCACAATCGACAGCGAGTTGTACATCCAGAACAGCCCAAGGAAGACGTGATCCCAGCCAGAGACCTGACAGGTGCCGCCGCGGCCAGGGCCATCACAGGGGAAGCGGAAGCCGAGGTTGGCCTTGTCGGGGATCAGCCGCGAAGAGCGAGCGAACAGGACCCCTTTGAGCAAGATCAACACAGTCACGTGAATCGTGAAGGCGTGGATGTGGTGGACCAAGAAGTCCGCCGTACCCAACACCATCGGCATCATCGCGACCTTGCCACCCACTGCGACGAGGTCACCGCCGAACACACTGCTCACTGAGGCGAGAGCATTCGGGGCAGTGACTCCAGGCGCTGCCGTGTGCAGGTTCTGTACCCATTGCGCAAACACCGGCTGCAGCTGAATGCCGGTATCTGAGAACATGTCCTGGGGACGGCCAAACGCCTGCATTGTGTCGTTGTGGACATACAGGCCGAAGCTGTGGAAGCCCAGGAACAGACACACCCAGTTCAAGTGCGAGATAATCGCATCGCGATGACGGATCACCCGGTCGAGCAGGTTGTTCTGGTTAACCGCCGGGTCGTAGTCGCGCACCATGAAGATCGCCGCGTGCGCCGCGCCGCCCACGATGAAAAAGCCTCCCAGCCACATGTGATGCGTGAACAGCGACAGCTGGGTGGGATAGTCGGTGGCGAGGTACGGATAGGGCGGCATGGCGTACATGTGCTGCGCCACGATGATGCTCAACGAGCCCACCATTGCTAGGTTGATCGCCAGCTGCGCATGCCAAGAAGTGGTCAGGACTTCGTACAGCCCTTTGTGCCCTTCACCGGTGAACGGTCCCTTGTGGGCTTCGAGCATCTCTTTGATGCTGTGACCGATGCCCCAGTTGGTGCGGTACATGTGACCAGCGATGATGAACAGGACCGCAATCGCCAAGTGGTGATGCGCCGTGTCCGTCAGCCATAGGCCGCCGGTGACCGGGTTCAAGCCGCCGTTGAACGTGAGGAAGTCGGAGTAGGCTCCCCAGTTAAGAGTGAAGAACGGCGTCAGACCCTGGGCGAAGCTGGGGTAGATCTCCGCCATCAAGCTCGAATTCAGGATGAACTCGTGCGGCAGTGGGATCTGGTCTGCAGGCACACCAGCATCCAACAGGGCGTTGATGGGCAGCGACACGTGGATCTGATGGCCCGCCCAACCCAGTGAACCCAAGCCCAGCAAACCAGCCAGGTGATGGTTGAGCATGGACTCGACGTTCTGGAACCACTCGAGCTTGGGTGCCCGTTTGTGGTAGTGAAACCAGCCCGCAAACAGCATCAAGCCCGCCATCACCAGACCGCCAATCGCGGTGCAGTACAGCTGGAACTCGTTGGTGATGCCGGAGGCTCGCCAGAGCTGGAAAAACCCAGAGGTCATTTGAATGCCATGGAAGCCGCCGCCCATGTCGCCGTTGAGGATCTCCTGGCCAAAGATCGGCCAGACCACTTGGGCGCTGGGTTTGATGTGGAGCGGGTCCGCCAGCCAAGCAGAATAGTTAGAGAACTTCGCGCCGTGGAAGTAAGCTCCGCTCAGCCACACAAAGACCACTGCGAGGTGGCCGAAGTGAGCGCTGAAGATCTTGCGCGAGACATCTTCGAGGCTGCTGGTATGGGTGTCGAAGTCGTGAGCGAGGGCGTGAAGGTTCCAAATCCAGGTGGTGGTTTTGGGTCCCTTGCTGAGTGCGCGGTCGAAATGGCCCGGCTTTGCCCACTTCTCAAACGAAGTGGGGACCGGGTCGGTGTCAACCACCACCCTAACCTTTGCCTCCCGCTCTTGAGGACTGATCGTCATTGAGACTCTCCTCTCTTGAGACAAGGAAATAAGAACACTCTCCCTGGCCCCCGGATTAAGAGCTCTTGAGATCCCCGAGGGGACTCAAAAACTTAGGAAAGAACAGCAATAAGGACTGTTCAGGGTGGAGTGCTCTTCGTAAGTATAGGCTAGGGTTTGGTGGCCCCTTCAACGGTTAACATTTATTAAAAACCGCCAAGGCTAGGGCTGGCTAGGGCGGAAGGTTTAATATTTCTTAGGCTGATTTGACCGCCGCTCACGAAATGGTCGGATAGCGGTGAGTTTGTTTGTAAAATTGGCTTCGATATTTTTTACAAAAATAAATAACTGAATTGGCTGCATTTGGACAGGTGGCGGCTGGCTATCCGGATGGCCCGGAAGCCCGGAGAGACCGCCTTTTTCCGGTACAGTCGATATGGACGATTGGGCACTGTGAAGCTTGGACGTGAAACAACGTGTGTCTGGAGTAACGTGGCTCAGGAAAGTGGCGCTCTCGATCCTGGCGATCACGGTTTTTGCCCTGACGAGCTGTGGCGGTAAGCCGCCGAGCCCACCGCCACCCGGCGCGCCCATTGGCGCTCTCCCTGTCTCAGCAGGTGCGATTACTGAGGTGTCACCACCGTCGGTCATCCAGGAGCTGGGCCGCGCCCTGGAGAGCTATCAGCCTCAGCTGAGTATCATCAGCCCTCGGCCCGATGAACTGTTGCAAGATGACCATGTGTTGGTCCGCTTCAACCTGCGCGATCTACCTACGTTCAAGGACCCGCAGCTGGGTCTGGGACCTCATTTGCATGTGATCGTTGATGACTTGCCCTATCAGGCGGTCTACGATCTCACACAACCGCTGGAGCTGGATTTGGCTCCGGGGACGCACACAATTCGGGCGTTTCCTGCTCGTCCTTGGCATGAGAGCTTTAAAAATGAAGGAGCCTATGCCCAGACGACCTTTCATGTGTTCACCAGAACTCGGGCCAATGCCCCTAACCCTGGCAAGCCTCTGCTGACTTACAGCCGTCCTCAGGGCGGCTATGGCGCGGAGCCCATTTTGTTGGATTTTTACCTGACCAATGCGCCGCTGCATCTGGTTGCGGCTGCCGATGCCGAGGATGACATTGCTGACTGGCGTATCCGTTGCACGCTCAATGGCCAGAGTTTTGTGTTGGATCGTTGGCAGCCGCTTTACCTCAAGGGGTTCAAGCCAGGTAAGAACTGGGTGCAGTTGGAGTTGTTGGACGAGCGTGGCGAGCCGATTGACAACGTTTTTAATAACGCGGTGCGTCTGGTCACTTACACGCCTGGTGGGCAAGATACGCTCGCCAAGCTGGTCCGGGCTGAACTCTCGGCGGCTGAGGCTCGCGGCATCGTGGACCTAACGGCTCGACCGACGCCTGTTGAGAAGCTGCCTGCACCGCAGCCAACGCCTGGGGTTGTGACGCCGCCGAGTCCTGAGCCGATGCCGACTCTTGAGGGGACGCCTGGGCCGGAGGCGACTCCTGAGCCCACGCCGTCAGACTCTGTGGAGGTGCCCCCAGCAGCCAAGAAAACAGAGGAGTCTGAGCCTGAGTCTGAGGTGTTGCCTGCGCCTACTGAATCCAAGCCCAGTTTTCTGGAGCGCATCCGCCGCCCACGGCCTGCGCCAGCACCAAAGGCGCTGCCGTTGCCTGAGCCGCCCGTGCAGGAGGAGGTTGCGGAACCTACGCCTGAGCCCACTCCGAAACTGGTGCTACCTACTCCAGAGCCCCAGCCCGCTGAACCGATGCCGGAGCTGTCTCCTCCAGTGCCTAAGCAGATTCCTAAGCGCTATCTGGAGCGTATTCCCAAGCCGGAGCGACGTTTGTATGAGCGCACGCCTGAGCCTGAGACGCTAGAAGTTCCAGAAATCTTGGAGGCTCCAGAGGTGCAAGCAGTGCCTGAAGGGGGGTAGCGAAGTGAGTTGGGGGAAGTCGTGAGATTGGAGAGAACCCGGAATGGGGGGCGTTTGCCCCCCACCCACCCCACTGGGGGACGAAGCGCCTCCCCCAGACCCCCTGCGCAGGGGGTGAGTGGCACGCTTAGTCGGCCACTTGGTTTGGAATCTCTTGCGAGAGGTTCCGAGACTCACCGGCCAGGTTCCGAGACTCGCTGACCAGGCTTCAAGACTCCCGAGCGAGGTTCTGAGACTCCCAAGCGAGGCTCCGAGACTCTCGTGCGAGGTCCCGAGGCTCGCTGGCCAGGCTCTAAGACTCCCGAGCGAGGCTCCGAGACTCGCGAACGAGGTTTCGGGACTCGCGAACGAGGTTTCGGGACTCGTCCACGAGTTCCAGAACTTGGTGAATGAGCTTCCGAGCCAAACGGCACTGCCCCAGTGTGTCACTCACCTCTTGCGCAGAGGGTCTAGAGGAAACGCTTCGTCCCCCAGTGGGGGGTTTGGGGAGCAAACGCCCCCCATTCCGGGTTCTCTCCAATCTCACGACTTCCCCCCAAACTCCCTACCAAAGTCCAGAAACCCCCGAGCGAAGTCCAACCCCCAAATTCCCCGAACACCAAAGGCAGTTGGCTTACTTCTGCTCCCCTACCAACTTAGACGGATCTAAATTGATCAGCGGAATACTCCCCTGACCGCCCATCACAATCGGGAACCGGCCATCCCACTTCTCAATCGCCTGCTTTTGCAAAAGCGCAGGCGTGAGCGTTTGCTGCTGCAAGCGCTGAGCCTCAGCCTCACCGCGCGCCCTGTTCACCAGCGCCTGCGCCTCCTGATTAGCCTTGGCCGCCAGATAGCGGGCCTTTTCAGATTCTTGCTGAGCGACCTGCTTCGCCTCTACCGCCGCTTTAAAAGCCTCTGAAAATTCGACATTCACCACCGAGACATTGGTAATCAAAATCCCCTTGCCATCGAGACGAGCCCGCAGCCCTCTTTCAATATTTTCCTTGAGCGTTTCCCGGTCGGTTAACAGCTGCTCAGCACTCATCTTTGCCGTCGCCGTCTTGACTACTTCTGGAACATTGGGCGTGAGCAAAGTTGCAACTACGCGCTCGGAGTCGCCAAGATTTTGGTAAGTTCCGGCCAGCTCCTTAGTGTCGTACTGCCAGTTCACAGCAATTTGAGCGGCAACGCTCTGCTGGTCTTTGGTGGCCGCCGATGCGTCAATGTTGTTGGTCTGCAAACGAACATCAATTGGAATAATGCCATCGCGGACTGGCAAAATAAAGTGAAACCCTTCACCCAAAATATTGGGCTGAACTTGCCCCAAGTGAGTCACCACGCCTCGGTGCCCCGGCTGGATAATCGCAAACGGGCGAAACAAAAGCGCTATCAAAAGGACGCCAAACGCGCCCCCACCCAACCCTAAGAGATTAGGAGCATTAGAACTCCAGCCTGGACGCTCTGATCGCGTAGCCATATGCCTCCGAATAACTGAATGGCAAAGGGAAGATCTCGAAAGCCAACCCGAACAGTACGCGTCTGAGCCGCGAGCCGCTCAGTGAGACAGATTGCAGATATCTGTCGGAGGTAGCCCTACACTCACTGTACTCTTTCCCCCCCCCAGTGCCCGCCACGCTTGCCAATACCCCGCAGCGTTTTGAAAGCTACCAGCCCTCAGCCCTCCGCCCTTGACTGAGCCCGGATAAACGCAATCGTGCTCTGCCAGGCAACGGTTTGATCTTGCAACCGCTGTGTAAACAAATCCCGAATCAAGTCAATTTCAGCCTCGGAGAGTAATCGTGCCAAGTGCAGCGCATAGGTAGGCTCCGCTTGGGCAGACCTCATAAACCAACGCTCCAACAAACTCCGTGTGATGCGAACTTCGCAATCCGTCCGCTCGCACTCCAGCTCAACGCTCAAGCCAGCGGCTTCGAGGCTAGCCCTAATCAGGTCAGCGTCACCTCGGTCCTGCGCATAAACAGCCTCCTCAGCCGCAGCCCAGCGCGCGTACAGCTCGGCATCCAACCAGCCAGGGTCGAACAGGCGGTAGAGCCGCTGCGCCCGAGCAGTCAGCGTCTCAGCCAATACCCAACGGCCCCCCGGCTGCAGCCAAGCGCTAAGAGCCCGTAAGCTCTCTTCTAGACGGAGCTCGCGCCCCAATGCGTTCCGTCCCACCAGGCGGTCAAAGCGTAGGTCGGCAGCTTGGTGGGTCAGCAGGTCGGGCAGCTCGGCCAGCGAGGTTTGGAGCATGATGGGACGCATCAGCTCCGGTAGCGCCTGCGCCTGCTCGGTGAGCGCTTCGGCCTCAGCAGCCGTGCGCACGCTCGCGTAGACACCACCCTCGGGCACCTGGCGCAGAGCCTCCCAAGTTAGCAAACCACTGCCTGCCTTGAGGTCGAGCACTAGGTGGTGCCGTCGCAGCTCGGCCAGCGTCAACAGTCGGTCCCGCACAGCCCCCAAGCGCTGGCCCGCCCGCCCTAGGGTGCGCTGCAGCCGGCGCTCCTGCGCCCGGTCCGTTGGCCCGGCGGTCAGATCCTCAGGCGAGGCCGTGCCCTCTATCTGGGCCGCAAGCTGAGCCTCGCGCTGGCGGGCCACCTGGGTGCGAATCTCGGCCTCAAAACCCTGGTCCGAGGGCTGGTAGAACACCTGACCTTGGAGGCGATTGGGCAGATATTGCTGCGCCACCCAGTGGTCGCGGTAGGCGTGGGGGTAGAGGTAGCCCGCGCCGTGCCCAAAGCCCTGTTTGTCCCGGCTCGAATCTTTGAGCGGATTGGGAACCTCGGCCTCGCGCTCACGCTCCACGGTCGCCAATGCCTCGAAAAAGCCCATGATGCTGTTGGACTTGGGTGCGGTTGCCAGATAAAGCGTCGCCTGAGCCAGTGGGTAGCGGCCCTCTGGCAAGCCCACTCGGTCGTAGGCTGCCGCGCAGGCATTGACCACACTCACCGCCTGGGGGTCCGCCAAGCCCACATCTTCGCTCGCCAAGATCAGCAGCCGACGCAGAATGAAGCGTGGGTCCTCACCGGCGTAGACCATGCGCGCCAGCCAGTAGAGGGCTGCGTCGGGATCTGAGCCGCGCACACTTTTGATGAAGGCGCTGATCGTGTCGAAATGAGCATCACCTTCCTTGTCGTAAAGCACGGCGCGGCGCTGAATCGACTCCTCCGCCACGGCCAGGTTGATCTCAATCGTGCCGTTGGCGTCGGGCGGCGTGGTCTCCACGGCCAGCTCCAGGGCGTTGAGCAAGGCGCGGGCATCGCCATTGGCGACATTGACTAGGTGCTCCAGGGCCTCGGCCTCCAGCCGTACAGGCCGTTGGCCGTAGCCGCGTTCGGGCTCGGTGAGCGCCTGCTGAGCGATGCGGCGCAGATCCTCGGGGTTCAGCGATTTGAGCTGGAAGATGCGCGAGCGACTGACCAGGGCTTTATTGACCTCGAAATAAGGGTTCTCAGTGGTCGCTCCGATCAAGATCACCGTGCCGTTCTCGACCCACGGCAGCAGCGCATCCTGCTGAGACTTGTTGAAGCGGTGGGCCTCATCGACAAACAGGATTGTGCGCTGACCGTAAAGGCCGCGCTTTTCCTGAGCCACGTCAATGGCGGCGCGAATTTCCTTGACTCCTGCCAGCACAGCGTTGATCGCGATGAAATGAGCGCGCGTGGTGTTGGCAATGATGCGTGCCAGGGTCGTCTTGCCCGTGCCAGGCGGCCCGCAGAAGATCAGGGAGGACAACTGGTCGGCTTGAATGGCCCGTCGCAGCAGACGGCCAGGGCCGATGATCGCGTCTTGTCCAATGAACTCGTCGAGCGTGCGGGGGCGCAGGCGTGCGGCCAGAGGGGCCTCGGCCTCGGTGAGATGCTGACGATGCTGCTCAAACAGGTCCATGGTGTGCCAACCAGATTCAAGATCTATCTAGCGGTCCGGCAGGGCTCGCGTGCTGTTCGTTACCATCAATAGAGAGGGAGGGTAGAACAGATGCTTGCCCCAAAGATCCAGATGGCTCAAGACTACCGCCAGGATGAAGCGCAGCAAATTCTCCAGCTGGCCATTGCCCGTCAGGCTCGCAACGACGAGTTGTCACGAGCGCAGCTATTGGAGATCGCCGAGGAGCTAGGAATTTCCCCCGACGAGATCCAGGTCGCTGAAGGGGAGTGGCAGGCCCGCAAGGTCGAAGCCGAGCAACGGCAAGCGTTTAACGCGCTGCGACGGAGCAAATGGCAGCGACAGGCGGTGAACTACCTCATTGTCAACGCTTTTTTGGTGCTGCTGAATCTAGTGACCGGGCACACGTTGTCTTGGGCACTGTATATCCTTTTGGGCTGGGGGGTCGGTCTGGCTTTGGGAGCCTGGCGAGCTTATCAAACCCAGGGCGAGGAGCACGAAAAAGCCTTTCAGTTCTGGCGGAGGAAGCGCCAACTGAAACAATCGGTGGGAGTTTTCTTAGACCGACTGCTCAAGGCTTAGTCACGGCCCATGATGCAACTTGCAATCACCAGGCTTGATCACCTGGTTTTGACGGTTCGCGATATTGAAGTAACCTGTGAATTTTACAGGCGCGTTTTAGGGATGCAAGTGATTCAGTTTGGTGAGGGGCGCAGAGGGCTACGTTTTGGCGAGCAAAAGATCAATCTGCATGAGGTTGGTAAGGAATTTGAACCTAAGGCACTGCGGCCCACAGCGGGCTCTGCCGATCTCTGCTTTCTCCTACAAACTCCCTTGGCACAAGCAAGTCACCATGTGCGCTCGCTAGGGGTGGAGATCATAGAAGGGCCGGTCAGCCGGACGGGTGCTCTGGGACCGATCCGGTCGATCTACCTGCGTGACCCGGACGGCAATCTGATTGAGCTGGCCAATGATGGCATTTAACATGGTCTAATCGAAAGTTGATAGATTGCAATCTCCATATTCACTTAGGAAATACAGCTACGGCTTCAATCTCAATCAGCCAGTCGGGATTCACCAGACCAGCGACTGCAAGGGTTGAGCGGGCAGTTTTAACTGGATTCGCTACCGTGTTGAAAAATTGACCGTAAGCGTCAAACCAGCCTTGATAATCAACCTTGTTGTCGTTGAATTTATCTGCTACCAAATAGACTCGCAGATAGGTCACATTTGACAGATTCAGGCCAACGTTTTTCAGTTGAGTTTCGATGTTTCTCAGCGTGCCGATCGCCTGGGTCTTGGTGTCCCCATAGCGCTCGCGGCTACCTGCAGAGGCGTTGCTGTCTAGCACAGGTGGCACGGTGCCACTAGTCCAAAAATAAGCGCGATTAGCGGGCACGGCTATGGCAGCTGAAATCGGGGACTGGGGACTGCCATAAGAAGCAATCTGTTGCGGCTCTGCAGCTCGAACTCCACCCACGCTCAAACTGATGATTAAAATCAGGCTAAAGCCTAGCAGCCAAGAGCGACCCAGCTTAAAGAACCAGCTCATTGTCATTTCTCCTCGCAAATTGCGTTAGGTCCCGCTCAGGACTTGCCGGTGAATGGCGGTGGCCACCTTTTGCGCCGATTCCAAAGCACCGGCGATCCAGCCAGTGAGATAGCTCAGATGTTCTCCAGCCAGATAAATAGGCCCGTCTGGTTGGTTGAGGGTGGGGTAGTAGCGCTCGCGGGTGGTTGAGGTGTAGGATGCCCAACCGCCCAAACTGTACCGGATTTTGTGCCAGGCAACGGCAAATCCCGTCTCAAACTCCTTGGGGTACTGAGGATGGATTTTACTACCTTCGTATAAAGCCCGTTCGATGCGGGCTGCTGGGGCCAAGTTACCCATCTCGACTGCCTTCTCTTCAAAGTTGTAGTGGCCCACAAGAATTCCTTTCTTGGCGTAGTAATTGTGGGAGGGGTAAAAAATTTGGGTGATATTGAGATTAGTCCGTGTGATGCCGCCGAAAATGCGGTCGTCGTCTTCCCAAAAGCGGCGTGCGAATTGCAGACCACTTTTGCCTGTCTGCGCGTAGGTGACGCCTGCAATGGCTTCCTTCAGCTGGGGCGATAAGTCAGAGGGGATGCCCTTGAGCACCGGCAAAGGGATGGTGCAAATGCAGAAGTCACCAGTGACTTGCCGCAGCCTTCCTGTGCGGTCGGCGTAGGTAATCCGAACCCCGTTTGCAGTTTTGCGAATCTCTTTCACCTCTGCACCGTAGGTAATTTTATCGCTGAGTCGCTGCTCAAAAGCTTTGGCAATTTGATCGATGCCGCCGACCGGCTCAAACATAGTCATTTGCTGATCGATGGAATATTCAGAACTAAAGTAATTGCCGAACCCTGACTGAATCAGTGCTTTCAGGTCAAACGGATCCTCCCGCTTGCCGGGGCCAGGCTCGAGACTGGCTCCCGGAAAGGTTGAGTAGCCCCGTCGGCTAGACCCTTTATAAAATAGATCGGGAGATAGATCGCCCTCGCGCCTGAGAAATTCCACCATCTTTTCTTTGTCTTCGGAGGTTATTGCTAGGTCCAGTTCGTCCTGATGGATAGCTTTGGCCAGCAGCTCCGAAGTGTGGCCCCGCATGTCTGCTTTGGCTTCCCGAATACGAACCCGTTTACTCGCTAAAGAGCCTGCGCTTTCGTTATAATAATATGCGGCTTCATTGAGGTTGGTGAATACCTCAATCGGGATGCCAAATTCTTTGCAGTAATTGAGCGTAATGTGGTGCTGTGGAATACGAGCGGGGCCGGGATTGAAATATAACCCTGGCTCAAAGCCTGCGACCTGCCGAGTGCCTCCTACTTCAGTCTCTTCATCGCCCCGCCGCACCGTCCAACATCGGCCCCCCGCACGGTTGCGGGCCTCTAGAATCTGGCAATCGTAGCCCACCTTACCTAGCTCGTAGGCTGCTGCCATGCCTGCGGTGCCTGCACCCAGGATGATGACACGTTTACCCTTGCCACTGCCCGAGAGGGAAAAAGCACCCGCGATGCTTGAATCTAACAGTTTCAGCGCGAGCATTGCCGCACAGGCTGAGCCACCATATTGGGCGACCTTGGTAATAAACTTCCTTCTGGTGATGGACATGATACGCCCTCCAGAGTTTGAACTATATTGAATTGCAATGATTGACCGAAACAAATCAGCAAGCTGTATCTGGGTATACAAGCAGCTGAAGACTGAATAGCAGATTGGGACTTTGGTGTAGACAACAAAATCGAGGAATATGAATCGAATAAAATTGATGTCATTGGCTATTGCTCGAAAGCAGAAAGGGTACGCACTTGCGTACCCTTTCTGAACTGAATGTAACGGATGTGCTGTGTCCAGCCCGCTCTAAGATCCAGCGCGAGCCGGATTCAACCGATTGCGCACACGAACGCCTGTGTCTGGGAAGTCGCTGAATACGCCATCAATGCCTAGCTTAAAGAACTGTTCGTACTCTAACTCGGGGTTCTTGTTATAGTCTGAGGCCAGGTAGCGATCTTCGTTGCGGAATGTCCAGGTGTGCACGATCAAACCTGCTGCGTGGGCATCGCGGATGAAAGTAGTGGGGGCTCGCAGTTTGTCAGTTGCATCCGTGGAGATAATCAGCCGCTTCCAGGGGCCGATGCCATCCGCATAGCGGGCGACTTCAGCCAGACCTTGGGGGGTGCGTAGGTCAGCGTAGGTGCGCGCATCACCACTGGTGACAAAGTCATAAGGCTTCAGCTCAACCACTTGGCCATCTTTTAAATCGCCATCGATCAGTTGGACCAAGCGAACTTCAGTCATCGCATTCAATTGCTTGAGATTGGCGACCTCAAACGACTGAATGAACACTGCAGAGTCCTGGGTGGTGTAGCCATTACGCTTGAGAATTTCTACCAGGGGCTCCTCTAAAGAGAGTCCGACAGAATCGTGATAGGTTGGGTGCTTGGTCTCAGGATAAATGCCAATGACGCGCCGCTTTTCGGTGCTCTTGCGTTTGGCCAAGTCGATGACTTCCTGGAAGGTTGGGATTTGAAAACGGCCATTGTAGGATTGATCTCGGAAAGACAAGCGCTCTTTGGCACGCAAGGTTTTGATCTCTGCCAGGGTGAAGTCTTCGGCAAACCAACCAGTGGTGGCCTGGCCATCGATGGTTTTTGTCGCTTTACGGTTGGCGAACTCTGGGCGCTCAGCGACATCTGTGGTCTCGGTGATGTCGTTCTCGTGACGAGCGATCAGCACTCTATCTTTGGTCGAAACTAGGTCGGGTTCGATGAAATCGGCCCCTTGCTCAATCGCCAACTCGTAGGAAGCCAAAGTATGCTCTGGTCGGTAACCACAGGCTCCTCGATGCCCGATCACAATTGGGCGTGCTCCCCTTAGGGTTGCTGTTGCTTGCTGGGGAGCGGGTAAACCGCCTAGAGTCACCCCAGCCAATGATGCGAGCACTGCCAACAGTGACAGCTTGGATAGACGAACCATATTAACTCCTCAAAAGGTCCAAATAGCTACAACAGAAGAAACACTGGCTCAAGTAACGTACGCAATTAGCATTAAGCTTGCGGATGCTTTAGGTTAAGTGTGGTTTAAAGAGTCATTCATTCAGTTCACAGCCAATGCTCGACGCTCAAGAAAGTAGCTCTCGACCTGCCTTGCCAAGCCTGCCCTTGCCAAACCTGCTAGTCACGGCTGCGGACGTTGAAGCAGCGGCAGTCCGGTTGCGCGGTCACGCCCATTGCACGCCTGTGCTGACCTCCCGGACTGTGAACCAGCGCACGGGTGCTCAGGTGTTTTTCAAGTGCGAAAACTTCCAGCGAACTGGGTCGTTCAAGTTTCGCGGCGCTTACAATGCCCTGGCGCAACTGTCGGATGAGCAGAAACAGCGAGGGGTCTTGGCGTATTCCTCTGGCAATCATGCTCAAGCGCTGGCGCTGGCCGGGCAACTGTTGGGTGTGCGCGCCACCATCGTTATGCCCAAAGACGCCCCGGCAGTGAAGCAAGCGGCGACTCGCGACTACGGCGCAGAAGTGATTCTGTACGACCGCGCCCAAACCAGTCGCGAAGCGCTAGGTGCAGCCATCGCGCAGGAGCGCGGCCTGACCCTGATTCCGCCTTACGATCACCCTCACGTCGTGGCCGGGCAGGGCACCACAGCCTGGGAGCTAATTGACGAGGTCGGGGCATTGGACCTGCTGCTGGTTTGCTGTGGCGGCGGCGGCTTGCTCTCTGGCTGTGCGATCACCGCCAAGTCACGCGCACCTAGCTGCCGGGTGATGGGGGCTGAGCCAGAGTGCGCCGATGATGCGCGGCGTTCGCTGCACACAGGCCAATTACAGACCGTCCACAATCCTGACACCCTCGCCGATGGCGCGCGCACCCCCTCGCTGGGTCAGGTGACTTTTCCGCTGGTGCTGCACTACGTGGACGACATCCTCACCGTGTCTGAGGCCGGGATCGTTCGTACTCTGGCCTTCCTGTGGCAGCGCTTGAAGATTGTGGTGGAGCCCACCGGCAGCCTGGCGGCGGCTGCCTTGCTAGAGGAGGAGATCACGGCACCCGGCGCGCGGATTGGCGTGATCATCAGCGGCGGCAATGTGGACCTGAGCCAGATGGGGCATCTGTTCGCAGGCTCGCCGGTCTGAGCCTGACCCCATTCGGGCCAAGTTCGGGAAACCGTACAGTCGCGCTAGTTGCGGGCTTACGAACGGTTCGCTACATTAGCACTCGAGGTCAGAGAGTGCTAATTTCGGTGTAGACCGCTCTGGCGACGACTGAGGTTTCGCTCAACGTCGAGCGACGGTCGAGGCCGGGACTGACTTGCGGTGTTTCAAATTTTTTCTGGAGGTAGTTATGGCAGCAGTATCCCTGAGTGTGTCCACGGTAAAACCGCTGGGTGACCGCGTATTCATCAAAGTCAGCACCAAGGAAGAGAAGACTTCGGGCGGCATTCTCCTGCCCGATGCCGCGCAAGAGAAGCCCCAGATCGGCGAGATTTCCGCCGTGGGGCCTGGCAAGCGCAGCGACGACGGCAGCCGCCAAGAGTTAGAGGTCAAGGTGGGCGACAAGGTGCTCTACTCCAAGTACGCGGGCACCGACATCAAATTGGGCGGCGAAGAGTTTGTGCTGCTGTCTGAGAAAGACATTCTGGCGGTGGTGAGCTAACCCAAGCTCGATTCGCTGATCCCTTGCATCTTTTCTCGCTCCACTGAACCCTTCACGACTGGAAGAATCTCAAAACCATGGCTAAGCGCATCATCTACAACGAAGACGCCCGTCGCGCGCTCGAAAAAGGCATGGATACCCTTGCTGAGGCGGTCGCCGTCACCCTGGGTCCCAAAGGCCGCAACGTTGTGCTCGAAAAGAAATTTGGCGCGCCTCAAATCATCAATGACGGCGTCACGATTGCCAAAGAAATCGAACTCGAAGACCACGTCGAAAATACCGGCGTCTCCCTGATCCGTCAGGCCGCCTCCAAGACCAACGACGCAGCGGGTGACGGCACCACGACGGCCACAGTCCTGGCCCACGCCATCGTCAAAGAGGGCCTGCGCAACGTCGCCGCTGGAGCCAACCCGATTGCGCTCAAGCGCGGCATCGACAAAGCCACGGCTTTCCTGGTGGAAAAAATCGCCGAGCACGCTCGCCCGGTCGAAGACTCCAAAGCGATCGCCCAAGTTGGCGCGATCTCGGCAGGAAACGATGAAGCCGTCGGCCAGATGATCGCTGAGGCCATGGACAAGGTGGGCAAAGAGGGCGTGATCTCGCTCGAAGAAGGCAAGTCGATGACCACCGAGCTGGAAATCACCGAAGGCATGCGCTTCGACAAGGGCTACATCTCGCCCTACTTCGCCACCGACACCGAGCGGATGGAAGCCGTGCTCGAAGAGCCGTTTATCCTGCTAACCGACAAAAAGATTGCCCTGGTGCAAGACTTGGTGCCGGTGCTGGAGCAGGTGGCACGCGCAGGCAAGCCGCTGCTGATCATCGCCGAGGACATCGAGAAGGAAGCCCTAGCCACGCTGGTGGTGAACCGGCTGCGAGGCGTACTGAACGTAGCCGCAGTCAAGGCTCCTGGCTTTGGCGACCGGCGTAAGGCGATGCTGGAAGACATCGCCGTGCTAACCGGCGGCCAAGTGATCACCGAAGAGGCTGGTCTGAAGCTGGACACCGTGAAGGTAGACGCCTTGGGCACAGCGCGCCGGATCACGATCACCAAAGACAGCACCACGATCGTGGCCGAAGGCAATGACAAAGCGGTGAAGGCTCGCGTTGAGCAGATCCGCCGTCAGATGGAGGAGACCGACTCCAGCTACGACAAAGAAAAGCTGCAAGAGCGTCTGGCAAAGCTGGCGGGCGGCGTGGCCGTGATCAAGGTTGGCGCGGCGACCGAAACCGAAATGAAGGACCGCAAGCTGCGCTTGGAAGACGCAATCAACGCTACCAAGGCGGCTGTAGAAGAGGGAATCGTCCCCGGTGGCGGCACCACCCTGGCCCACCTGGCCCCTGAGCTGGAAGCCTGGGCCGAAGCCAATCTGCAAGCCGAAGGGCTGACCGGGGCCAGCATTGTCGCCCGCGCCCTGACTTCTCCGGTTAAGCGCATCGCGCAAAACGCCGGTCAGAACGGTGCCGTGATCGCCGAACGAGTCAAGGAAAAGGACTTCAACATCGGCTACAACGCTGTGACCGGTGAGTTCGTCGATATGTTTGAGGCGGGCATTGTGGACCCGGCCAAGGTGACCCGCTCGGCCCTGCAGAATGCCGCGTCAATCGCGGGCATGATCCTGACCACCGAGTGCATTGTGGTCGACAAACCTGAGCCCAAAGAAGGCGCTGCGGGTGGTCCCGGCGGCGGCATGGGCGGCGGCGACTTCGACTACTAGACTCGGCAGCCGAGCCTGGCCGCTCGGCTCCTGAGCTTCAGCACTGGCCGTTTCGAGCCCAAAGCTCGGACTGTCGAGTGCTCGGCTCCGCCCCTTTCGCCTAAAGCTCGGACTTGCCAGCCCAAAACTTGGCAGTTCGAGCTTTAGGCTTGAAGCTTGGGCAGGCGAACTCGGGCCTCCGAGCCCAAAACTTAAACCTTGAGGCTGGCAACCTGGCTGCTGGGGTTCGGGTCTCGGCCGGGTGGCTTCGCCAGAAGGGCCTGGCTTTTCTGGTATTTTTGAGCGTGCAAGTGCCCGTTGCCGGAGCGTGTGTCGATGCTGTCAGCTGGAGTGTGGGAAGAAACTCAAGGACCGGAGCTATTGCAACAGCTGTTGGACAAACAGCCTTTATCCAGCGAGCAGGCTGAGCAGTTGATGAACGGCTGGCTGTCGGAGGCGCTGCCCCCGGCGCTTGCGGGAGCGCTGCTGAGCGCACTCCAGGCCAAGGGCGTCACGGCGGCGGAACTGGCGGGGATGGCGCGGGTCTTGCAGCGGGCCTCGGCCGGAACGCCGCTGGGTCTGCCGCTGTTGCTCGACACCTGTGGCACGGGCGGCGATGGCTCGGGCACCTTTAATATTTCGACTGCGGTGGCCTTTGTGCTGGCGGCCCACGACATTCCGGTCGCCAAGCACGGCAATCGCTCGGCCTCAAGCAAAGTCGGCTCCGCCGATGTTCTGGAGGCCCTGGGCGTGAATTTGGGCGCAGACCCGACGCGGGTGCGCGAAGCTCTGCAGGCGGTGGGCATTACTTTTCTATTTGCCCCCGGCTGGCACCCGGCGATGAAAGCCGTTGCGCCCATCCGCAGAACCCTCAAGGTGCGGACCGTATTCAATCTGTTGGGGCCGCTGGTCAACCCGTTTTACCCCACGGCCCAGGTGATCGGCGTCTATAGCCCCACGCTGCTGCACCCTATCGCCGATGCGCTCAACCAACTGGGCCGTCAGCGTGCCGTGGTCTTACATGGCCGCGAGCGCCTAGACGAAGCCGGACTCGGCGACGCCACCGACCTGGCCTTCCTGGAAGCCGGGCAGGTGAGCACCCTAGTACTCCGCCCCGAGGACCTGGGCTTAGCCCCGGCCCCGCTCAGCGCGCTCAAAGGCGGGGATTTGCCCGATAACGCCGCGATTTTGCAGGCCGTGTTGCAAGGCAAAGGCACGCCAGCCCAACGCGATGCCGTGGTTCTGAATGCGGCGATTGCCCTGCGCGTCGCAGGCGTGGTCCCCGATTGGCGTTCTGGGGTTACACTGGCCCAAGAGATCCTCCGCAGCGGCACCGCTTGGCAGCGACTCGAGCGCCTGGCAGTCTTCCTAAAGGCTTAGCAGTCACCCAGCTTGCTCCGCCAAAGCTCTACCGGCAGACAGAAAAAGCGAGTCGGCCTCGGGAAAGGTTCAGCGAGTGACCTGGCTCCATAGGATACTTGAATAGTCAAAGAAGTTTGTGACCTGAGAACTTTTAGCGATCAACCTATCGGCCTACTGGCAACCTATGGCTCCTATCCGAGTTGTTCTGATTGAGGATCACGACCTGCAGCGTGTCGGCATGAGAATTGCGCTCCAGCAGAGTGGCATTGAGGTGGTCGGTGAGGCGGCGCTTGGCCTAGACGGCCTCAAGCTGGTCGAGCAGCTCCAGCCGGACATCGCAATTGTGGACATCGGCCTCCCGGACATCGACGGCGTGGAGGTCACCCGCCGCATCAAAGGCAATACCCCGTCTCTGTTGCTGGAGGAAGAGGCCGCCGAGCAGAATGGCGATGACGCCGTCGCGACCACGCGAGTGCTGATCCTCACCTTGCGCGACAACGAGCAGGTAGTGCTGGCCGCCTTCGCCGCTGGTGCCGATTCCTACTGTATGAAGGACGTCTCCTCAGAGCGCCTAATGGAAGCGCTGCAGCTGACCCATAGCGGCAGCTCCTGGATCGATCCTGCTGTGGCGGGCGTGGTACTGCAGAAGATGCGCCGCAACCAGCCGACCGAAGACGAAGCCGGTGTGCCAATGGTCGAGATCGGGGCGGCGGATCAGGAATACACCCAGCTAATCGAAGCCTATCCGCTCACCGAGCGAGAACTAGAAGTGCTCGCCCAGATCGTCGAGGGCTGCAGTAACGCCCAGATCGCCGAAAAGCTCTACATCACGGTCGGCACAGTCAAAACCCACGTGCGCAACATTCTCAACAAGCTCTGCGCCGATGACCGAACCCAGGCAGCCGTGCGGGCGCTGCGCTCAGGTCTGGTGAAATAAGCCGGGAGTTCGCGGCTGGCGTCAGCCGCCGCTCACTGGGTGAGGTTTGAGCACCAGCGAGTCTTGGGCAAAGGTGACCTCGAAGTTCTGCAAAAAATCCTGTCCCAGCAGAGGGATCGGCACCTCCGGCCCCACCACAGCAATCGTCAAGTTGCGCACTTCTAAGCCCCCGACGCTGAGCGACCGCAAGCGGGCTCGTGGCATGCGGGTCAGGCCATTGGCAGTCATGATCGGGATACTGTCGAGGTAGTCCTCTGGGCCGATACCCAGGCTACGCGCCATCTCCTGCGTGATCATGGTCAGACTGGCACCCGTATCGACTACCACGGGAAACGTCCGCGAGCGGTTAAAGGTTGCCGCGACCACCGAGAGTCGGGCCGCCCGCCTGACTAGGGGCACGCGCACAGGTCCCGCTGGTGTTGTCTGACTCACCGTCGCGGCGGGCGGCTGAGCCACCGGACTGGGGGGCCGGGCCGCCGCAACCCTGGGCGGTACGGGGGGCCGAGCTTGTCGGGGCGGTGGCGCGGCGGCTCGTTGCACCGCTTGAGCCGCATTGGCCTGATACTGGCGGCTGCGGCTGCGCGCCACCCGATAGTTAGCGCTAGACGAGGGAACCGCCGCCATCAACTGGCTGGCCTGACGCCAGCGCCGGGCCACTAGCTTCCAATCGTCGGCACTGCTGGCTGTCCGGGCGATGGTCGCTGCCCCCTGAGCGGTATTGACGGCCTCTCGGAAGGGGTCCCTCGCCAGGGCAGGCTTGGCCTGTTGAGCCACTGAAGCAGTTGGAGCCGGATCAGGCGCTGCAACTTGGCGGTTGATCGGGGGCGACGTGGCGCAAGCTTGGAGCCACACGCCCAGGCCAGCCAGTAACGCTAACCGCCGCCAACCTGGATCGAAGCAAGAGAAGGAAGGTAAGGGCACAATCGACCACTTGAGACAGGACCGACCTTTTCAGCGTACCCTGACGCCTTAGACTGCCAATCGCCGCCGTTAGATTCAGAGGTTCGAGCTTCAGATGTAGTACATCAGGTCTGAGCGGTGGCGAGCGTCGCGTTGCTCGCAGAGGTCCTGCAGGGTGTAGCTCTTGAGCACCTCATCAGCAGCTCGCCGTGCGGCCTGCCAGACCTCGCGCAGAATCACGCCCTCCAAGCTGGGAGAGTTGGCTTTGCTGGTGGGGGCGCTGCCATCGCTGGGCTGACCGTCGATGCCTTCAATGCAGCGCACAATTTCTAGTACATCAATGGCCCGGGGTTCGCGAGCCAGTAGATAACCGCCTCGTGCTCCCCGCTGGCTGCGGACTAAGCCTCGTCGCCGCAGGGTGGCGAGCAACTGCTCCAAATAGCGGTCAGGAATATCTTGCTTCGCAGCGATCTGGCGGATCTGCAGCGGCTCTCCCTCCTGGTAGTGGCTGGCGAGTTCGAGGAGGGCCAGCAAGGCGTACTCGCTTTTACACGAAAGTTCCACTGAATCTGCGTCTGCTCCGATGAAACACTACGGATCCCCGCGCCAGGCGCGAGCCCGCTTCCTCAGTATAACGGCCATATCCCGGTTCGCCACCGTAGATTGGTCGCCATTGCCGTAAAAAGGCTCTGGCAACGCCAGAGCCTGAGACGCAGAATCTTGTGAGCGGTGAACCAGCAACCTGCTCTTAGAACGTGAACGTTGTCCGGACCACCCCAACTAGGATGTCAGTGTTTTTGTCGTTGTTCTCAGGGCTAAGCAGATAGAAAACACCTGGTGTGATGTTGATGTTGCTGCTCACGCGGATGCGGTAGAAGGCTTCAATCTGGTAACTGGTATCTTCTTCTGCGCCGCCGAGCCCTCCGAAGTTGCCTGAGGTTCCCGTCCGCTTGGGTGGCTGGCCGAAACCAACTGCCAGCAGATTACCCTCGCGCAGAAAGTCCGAGAAGCCCACGAAGCCCATGTAGTTCAAGCTCTGAGCCGAGGCCGACCCATCAATCCGAGTCGAGGTTGTGTAATTGGCCCAACCCGTGAGGACGATTTTGGGCAAAACGCGCCAGGTTACTTCCAGGCCGTAAGAGTCCGCGTTCGCAGCTAGCCCTGTCGCGGTGTTGTTGCTGAAGTTAGTCAAACGATCAGCCAACTGGCTACCTGTTCCCGTGCCCAAACTCCCGTTCGCTAGGAACGCACGCACATAGGTCAGACCGATGTCTAAGTTGCTCAACGGTCTAACGATCAGCTGCGCAGTGCCAGCATAGGTACCGCCAAACAGTCCGCCCGCAGTATTGCCGACCGTAACGCCATTGTCTTGGGTCGGATCTGCGCTAGCACCCGCAGTTGCAGGGACTGAGTAGAGAGCCGAGAAGTTCAGCCAGGGAGTGATGTTGTAGTCAAAACCCAACGATGTACCGGTACCACCAATCCGGTAAATCGGGTTGCGGATACCAAACCGGGAAATCGCACCATTCGCTGTACTGTCGAAGGGGCTAATTGTATTGAGGAAGTCGTCAGGGGTGTTGACCGGACCGATAAAAACCCTGCCCCGCTGCTGCGTACGACCCAAGCTATCGGAGTAGGTACCAAAAATGGGGAAGCGGTAGAACAGCCGCGCAAGGGTGGTGTTATCGTTGTTGCCTGTGTCGAAGCCCAGCCGACTTTGGTTCGTGCCCGTCAGCGTGTTGGCATTAAAGTTCTGGACGTTACCTCCCTGAATACGGGTGGTTAAGAGGTCCGAGCCGGTGAAGCTGGTGTTGAAGTTGAGGCGAACCCGATAGTTGAAGGTAATGTTAGAGTCCGAGGCCGTTGCACGCGAAATAGCCTGATCGCGGCCATTGAGCAGGGTAGTAGGGGTTCCGGTGAAACCCGCCCCTGAAAAGATCACTTCACCCCCCAGCTTGGTGGTCGTGGAGAACTGATTGGCTTCTAGCTGGGCAGTGCGGGCTTCCAGGTTGTCCACCAGACCGCGAATGGTTGCCAGCTCAGCTGCGAATTCTTCCTGTAGCCGCTGCAAAGTCGCCAGATCTTCACGGGAAACCTTGTCGGCTAGCCCAGCGGCGAGCAACTCATTCACTCGGTCTAGAGCGGCGTTTAGCCCAGCTGCGAACTCATAGCGAGTCAGCGCCCGGTTACCTCGGTAGGTGCCATCCGGATAACCGGCGATCACGCCGTAACGCTCAACCAGCGACTGCAATGCCTGAAAAGCCCAATCCGTGGGCCGCACATCGGAAAGCTGAGAAATTGAAGTGACCTGTGCCTGCTCTGCGGTCTGGCCTTCGAGTTGGCCTGCTCCTAGCTGCTGATCTTGTGGTTCCTGCGCTCCCCGACCTTCAGAACTGTACTGAAACAGCTGCTCGGGGAGAACCGAGCTGTTGGAATCTAGAGAAGCCGAGCTGCCCACCGCGCCTACGGATGCTGCCTGAGTCTCGTTAGCGCCCGCAGCCCCAGTGGTGAGCAGTAAAGCTCCTAGGACAACAGGGCAGGCGAGTGCAGCCCGAGCGAAAAATACTCTGCTCATGTGTTTTCCCGTCCTCACAACCATTACCAAGCCATCCCACACACCTACGAGTAGGGGCATTAGGGAAAGACCTCTACTCGAACTCGTGGGAAACCTGCCCGGATTATAGGACCAGGGGGCACAGCCATCCGTGTATTCCACAACACATGACAGCTAAGACTACCAGGCGATAAGTCAGGTCAACCTAACTCCCGTCTTGGTAAAGGTTCTGGTCTGGCCAGGTCCAGGCTCTGTAAGCGCAGAAGAGCTGGACCGGCCAGAGCTAGTCGGGGCTAGAAGGTGAACGTGGTGCGGATCGTGCCTATGAAGATGTTGTCGTTATTGCTATTGTTCTCTGGGTTGATCAGGTAGATTATTCCAGGCGTGATCAAGATGTTATTGGTCAAACGGAGCCTGAAGAATGCCTCAGCATGGTAGGTTGTGTCCTCTTCTGCTCCTTGGCCCACCAAACCTATGTCTTTCTCGTCTGTCAGTCTGAGCGGTTGACCAAAGGCCAGCACCAGGCTATTGCCTTCTCCCAAAACGTCTGAGAAACCCAGATAGCCCAGGTAGGTCAGCGCCTGAGCACTGCCTCCATCGTTACCCCCGAAGTCTCTCTGATTGGCAGTGATGTAGCCAGCAAAGCCAGAAATCGAGATCTTTGGCGCGATTCGCCAGGCGAACTGCGCACCATAGGCATCAACGTTAGTGGGGAGGCCGTTGCCGATGTTCTCAGCCAAGAGACTAGCTGTCCCCGTTCCCAGGTTGCCGGCTTCCAAGTAGGCATTGTAGTAATTCAGCCCGACTGTGAGCGTACTGAACGGCCTGAAAGTGAGCTGAGCTCCAAACACAGTCGTGCCGCCAAACAGACCGCCGCCGTCCCCACCAACATCGGAGGGATCCGCATCGGCCTGATTGTTCGCTCCATAAAATGCAGCTAGGTTGATAGCACTGTTGATATTGAAATCAAAGCCAAACCCTGCATTGGTATCGCCAAGGCGGTAGAGCGGATTGCGGATGCCGAAGCGAGAAATCGAGCCAACCCCCGAGCCTG
The DNA here is from genome assembly GCA_031399305.1 of Leptolyngbya sp. SOY_34_metabat_272. Taxonomy (GTDB): domain Bacteria; phylum Cyanobacteriota; class Cyanobacteriia; order FACHB-261; family FACHB-261; genus FACHB-261. Next base: position 6,892 of record JANNOU010000142.1, on the reverse strand, counting down.
CGTAGGGAGTCACCACGTCGAACACGTTATCTTGCTGAAAGTCCTGAGCACCGATGAAGACTCGGGCTCGGGGACGCGCACTGCCTCGGCTATCGAGATAGGTGCCGAACACTGTAAATTGATAAATCAGGTCCGACAGCTCGACGTTGTTGGAGGTATTCGTGTCGAAACCCAGTCGGGCTTGGTTAGTGCCAGTCAGCGTGCTGCCCCCGAAGCTAGGGACATTGCCAGCCTGCAGGCGCGTCCGCAGGCGATCTGTGCCGGTAAAGCTAGTGTCAAAGTTCAGGCGCACCCGGTAGGGGAAGATAATGTTGGAGCCTTCGGTTTGGCTGCCAGAACGATCCACGCCTCGGCCATTGACCAAATCGTCGGAACCACCGGTAAAGCCAGCCCCTGCAAAGATCACCTCGCCATTAAGCTTGGTAGTCGTAGAGAACTGATTAGCCTCTAGCTGGGCAGTGCGGGCTTCTAGACTGTCTACCTGCCCCCGGAGGGTTGCTAGCTCAGCTGCGAATTCTTCCCGTAGCCGCTGCAAAGTCGCCAGATCTTCACGGGAAACCTTATCGGCTAGCCCAGCGGCGAGCAACTCGTTCACTCGGTCTAGAGCGGCGTTTAGCCCAGCCGCGAACTCATAGCGAGTCAGCGCTCGGTTGCCTCGGTAGGTGCCATCCGGATAACCGGCGATCACGCCGTAACGTTCAACCAGCGACTGTAATGCCTGAAAAGCCCAATCCGTGGGCCGCACATCGGAAAGTTGAGAAATCGAAGTCACTTGTGCCTGTCCATCAGGCTGGTTGTCCAATTGGCCAAATCCAACTGACGTATCCTCTCCTCGAGAGCCTGAACCTTCAGAGCTGTACTGAAGTACCTCCTGGATAAAGCCCGCATTCACTTCTGCTTCTGAAGTTTGCTGAGTAAGCTCAGCTGCATCCGCCGCAGAACTCAATAGCAGCGCAGATCCCAAAACAAGTGGGTAGACCAGTACCCCTGGGGCGAAGATTTTGCTAATCACCATTACCTTTCCTCACACACAACTCCACTCGGGCCCCTCAGAGGCCTTCGTGTCGGCTCTAAAACTTTAGCTGAGCGATAAACTCAATACAAAACGTACCGCTAAAAAACCGAGAAATTGCGTTAGCTAGAACACAGTATTCCTTAGAGGTTCCTTGGAAATTCCTTAGAGGTTCCTTGGAAATTCCTTAAGAGCGAAGAGAGGCATTGTAGTGATGCACGAAGTCCCAGACAGCTCCAATGTGATTGCTCAATTCTTGGAGAACGACAAGGTTTTGCGAACTAAGCGCCCAACCCGTTGCCGCAGTGTGTTGTTGAAGCGCTCAATATAACTGGTTTTACCCGTTTCTTTGCCGACGGCTCGATGTCGTTTGCTGGGCAGCACCTGCTCGTAGGCTTCCCAAAAGTAGATGTAACAGATGACACACTGACGGTAAACCACAGGCAGAGATTGCCAAAGCTGCTTTGCTAACTGACGAGAACCAGCCCCAATAAACACTCCCACAATTTCACGAGTGTCTGCATCGATTGCCAACCAAATCCATTGTTTATCTTTCTTAGAACCGACAAACGACCACATCTCATCAAATTGAATGGCTAGCTTGCCTGTTTTTTTGGGTGACTTCTACCTGTTTTAGGGTCTGATATAGCAATCCGACCTGAGTTGTGAAAAGGATGGAATGGAGCTATCGTGTGCAATAACCCGTTGCCTGTGGCTAGCCGACGATATGGATGATAATGATGCTAATTTAACTTCATCCTTATTTTCAAACATCAGCCATGCCTAGCTGCCCGATCTGCTCATCGGTGCGACTAGAGGCCCCCTTCCCCCGAGGTCGGGTGAGGGTGTCTGCTTTGCTTCACTCAAGCCGGTCGCCAAGTGCCGTGAAAGCCAAAGGGAACCACCTGCGGCAACGCCAAACGACAGACCGGCCCCTGCGCCAGAGCCTCAGCAGCATAGATCCAAACCTCACTCTGCTCCCGATTGCCGTCGAAGACCACCGTGAGTAGCCAGCCCCGCCTTGGATCGAGCCTATCAGGTGCATAGAGCGGCTCCATAGGGTAGCAGCCTGAGCCACACACCGCCTGCTCCAGATTGCCAGTCTCCAGATCCACACGGCCAATTGCGCCAAACAGCTCCCGCGCCGGATCCGCAGCTTCAGTGTGCACCGACAGATAGGCATAGCGCGCCTTCTGACCAACCTCCTCAGGCTGAACCGTCGCGAACTCGCAAGGCCGCTCTAGCAGCGGATAGCTCTCCAGCAGCCGACCACTCAGCGATTCCAGCCGCAGCCGCCAGAGACTTGGGTCCGAGCGCGTGCGCGTCTCACCTGTCGCCACCTCCTTTAGGTATTGATTGGTCCGAAAGTCTGGATAGCGGATCAAGTCCACCACCAGCGTCTGATCCGCGTCCTCATAACCATTGCTGAAGTGCCACTGAAACCAGCCTGGCGCTTCACTCTGAGCCACCAGCTCCAGATGCTCCCGGTCAATCACCAAAAGACGCGTCGGCTGGCCCGCCTGCCAGTGCAGCGCATCGCTGTAACTCTGGATGCCCAGCAGCACCGGCAGCCCTGCCCAGCGCATGGCAACCGGCGGCACACAGAACACCAGAAAGCCACCGCACAGGGCAAAGTCATGCACCAGCGGCGCACCCGGCAGGCTCACGGCACCCTGGCGCACCACCCGACCCTGGCGATCGCTGCGATAGAGGTTTAGCACGGCGGTCGTGCCCCGGTAGGCAACGCCAAAATTCCAGATCTCGCCGGTCTGCGCGTCGCGCTTGGGATGGGCAGAATAGGCCCGGCTACCCGCTAACACCCCGCCCAGTTCCTCCACGCCGAGCGTGGTCAGCGCCTCCAGATCCAGCGCATGCGGCGGCCCGCCTTCCCAAAGCGCCAGCAGCCGGTCAGGCAGGGCCAGGACCGACGTGTTAGCGGCATTCTTAGTCGGATGCTGCCAGCGGGTCCAGAGGGGTCCGGAGGCCAATTGTCCATAGCCCCCGTAGAGATAGCGCCCGGCCTTTTCCTCATCCCGGTAGCCCTGGGTCTGGACATAGCGGTAGAGGCCACTCGCCCCTGTCTCCTGGAGGTGAACCGCCAGAATCGCCCCATCGCCGTCAAACCAATGAGACACGCCTTTCCCAGCTCGTTCTAGGCGACCCGGCCCATTGCGGTAAAGGCTGCCGCGCAGCCCCGCTGGGATTTGGCCTGAGAGCACAGGCAAGGCGGTCGGGCCAAATTCCACAGCCGTTTGGGCCAAGGCTTTGGACCAGAGCGGTGGTTGGGTTGGGGCCAGCGGACGGTGGTCGGTCTGCAAAGTGAAGCGGTTCCTCAGTGATTAGGTGGGAGCGGCGGCTGTCTGGTCGGGCAACTGGGCGGCAGATTTTTCCCGCTTCAGCTTAAAGACCAAAGTTGACAATGGGGGCAAGCACAAGTCTAGCGATTGCTCGTGACCGTGGTAGGCAATCGCCTCGCTGGCTTTGCCGCCATAGTTGCCCACGTTGCTGCCGCCGTATTCGCCCGAGTTGCTATTGAGCAGCTCCTCATAGAAGCCCGCCTCCGGTACCCCCACGCGATAGTGATCGTGAAGCACCGGCGTGAAATTACAGACCACGATCACCGACTCCAGGTACTGGCTCTGATCGTCCGCCAAGCCTTTCTCGCGGCGAACGAATGAGATCACGCTGTTGCGGTTATCGTTGCACTCGATCCATTGGAAGCCGCTGTAGCTGAAGTCATCGGTGTAGAGCGCTGGCTGTGCGCGATACACCTGATTGAGATCGCGAATGAATTTCTGCAGGCCCCGGTGCGGCCAGAATTGCAGGAGTTCCCACTCCAGATCACCCCAGACATTCCACTCGCGCCACTGGCCGAATTCCATGCCCATGAACAGGGTTTTCTTGCCCGGATGGGTGTACATATAGCCGTACAGGCAGCGTAAATTGGCGAACTTTTCCCACTCGTTGCCGGGCATCTTGCCGGGCATATTGCTCTTGCCGTGCACCACCTCATCGTGCGAGAGCGCCAGCATGAAGTTTTCGCTCATCGCGTACATGAGGCTGAAGGTCAGGTAATTCTGCCCGAACTGGCGGAACCAGGGATCCATGCTGAAGTAGTCCAGCATGTCGTGCATCCAGCCCATGTTCCACTTGAGGTTGAAACCCAAGCCTCCTACATAGGTCGGCCAGGTGACCATCGGCCAGGAGGTAGACTCTTCAGCAATCGACAGCACCCCCGGAAAATAGCCGAAGATCACCGAATTGGTCTGACGCAGAAAGTCTGCTGCTTCTAGGTTTTCGCGCCCGCCGTACTGGTTGGCGACCCACTCGCCCGGCTTGCGCAGATAGTCCAGATACAGCATCGAGGCCACCGCGTCCACGCGAATGCCGTCGATGTGGTACTTGTCGAACCAGAACAGGGCATTGGCAACCAGGTAGTTGCGCACCTCGTGCCGCCCGTAGTTGAACACCAGGGTGCCCCACTCTTTGTGCTCGCCTTTGCGCGGGTCGGCGTGCTCATACAGATGCGTGCCGTCGAACAGGGCCAGCCCATGACCGTCTTTGGGAAAGTGACCGGGTACCCAGTCCACCAGTACGCCGATGCCTTGTCGGTGGCACTGGTCCACGAAATACATGAAGTCCTCTGGCGTGCCGTAGCGCGAGGTGACTGCATAGTGCCCAATCACCTGATAGCCCCAGGAGCCATCGAAGGGGTGCTCGGCCACCGGCAACATCTCGATGTGGGTAAAGCCCAGCCCCTTGACATAAGGGATCAGACGATGAGCCAGCTCGCGGTAGTTGAGGAAGCGCGCACCGGGCTTAAGGTCGGCGGCGTAGACGACCAGGGCCTTCTCACCGTCGGCTGTTGGCGGCGGCAGAGTGGCATCGCCGTGCATCCAGGAACCCAGGTGCACCTCGTAGACCGAGATTGGCTGGCTCAGGGGGTCGGTGTGTCGCCGCTGCTGCATCCACTGGTCGTCGGTCCAGGTGTAGGTGCTGAGGTCGGTGACCACCGAGGCGGTTTTGGGGCGCACTTCCTGCTGGAAGCCGTAGGGATCCGACTTTTCGTAGATGTGGCCCGCCTGGTTTTTGACTTCATATTTGTAGGGCTCGCCTGCGCCGATCTCTGGCACGAACAGGTCCCAGATGCCAGAGGGGCCACGGCGCATCTGGTGCTTACGCCCATCCCAGTGGTTGAAGTTGCCTAGGATGCTGACGTTGCGCGCATTGGGAGCCCAGACCGCGAAGTAGACGCCCGGCACGCCATTGAGCACGGTGAGGTGTGCGCCCAGCTTCTCGTAGATGCGATGGTGGGTGCCTTCGCCAAACAGGTACAGGTCCAGGTCGGTGAGCAGCGGCGAGCGGAAGGCGTAGGGGTCGTAGATCACGCGCTCGTGTCCGCTCTCGAACACCCGCAGCTGATAGTTGGCCAGCTCCTCGATGCCCAGAAGGCTCTCGAAGAAGTGGGGGTGGTGCACCGGCTGCATCGGGTACTCGCGACGCTGCTCAGGGACGATCACGGCTGCGGCCTGGGCATTGGGCAGGTAGGCCCGGACCACCCACTGCCGCTTGCCATCCTGCTCGATTGTGTGGGGGCCGAGCACCTCAAAGGGGTCATGGTGCTGGTTCCAGACAATGCGATTGATCTGCTCCGGGGCAATGGTCTGCGGCGCGGTGACCTCAAGGATGGCGGGTGAAGACATAGGGCAGGGATCAGCTCAGGGGTCTAGACAGCGGGCAGAACGAGACAGGGCAAGGACACCGAAAACCAATACCCATATATTAGGGAGATCTTACGAAGCACCGGTAATTATTTGGCCTAGATGCCGGTGGCGCTGCTGAGATCGGCGCCGCTCAAATTCGCCTGGCTCAGGTCAGTGTTGCTGAGGTTGGCGCAGCTGAGGTCGGCGTAGAGGAAGCTGGTCTGGCACAGGGTCGCGCCGGGCAAGTAGGCCCGCACCAGGCTGGCTTTATCGAGTCGGGTCTGGCTGAGGTTGGCACCGCTGAGGTTGGCGCAGTAGAGGTCGGTGTCGCTGAGGTTGGCGTCGCGCAGGTCGGCGTCGCGCAGGTCGATGTTGCGCAGGTTGGCGGCTTGCAGGTTGGCTCCGCGCAAGTTGGCTCCGCGCAAGTTGGCCTGCCAGAGATTGGTGCGGCGCAGGTCGGCATCGCTGAGGTCGGCACCTTGGAAATCGCCCTGCCGCAGATCTAGCCGCTGCAGGTCTAGCCCGGCGAGTTGGGCCTCGGCGAAGCTGCGCTGGCCACTGGCATAGGCGCTTTTGAGGGCACGAGCATCTTGAAATTGGTCTGGCACGCTGTCTTCCCTCCTGGCGCTCCTGATCGAGAGCATAGGCGGTTTGGGATCCTAAAATTGAACCATACTGAGTCCTCGCGAGGTCCAGCGATGGTCACGCAACTGCCCGATTCCGCCCAGCCAGAGGTCTTATACCCCGAAACCGACGGCCAACCGATGGCAGATAATACCGAACAATTCAACTGGATTGTGCTGCTCAAGGAGGGCCTGGAGCTGCTGTTTGCCGACCAGGCGGATGTCTTCGTGGCAGGCGATCTGCTCTGGTACCCGGTGCAGGGGGACAACCAAACCTGTGCGGCTGCCGATGTGCTGGTGGTGTTTGGGCGTCCGAAGGGCAGGCGCGGCTCTTACCAGCAATGGCAGGAGGACAATCTCGCCCCGCAGGTGGTGTTCGAGGTGCTCTCCCCCGGCAACCGCCCCTCTGAGATGGCCAAGAAGTTTGTCTTCTATGACCGCTATGGCGTGGAGGAGTGTTACCTCTACGACCCGGATCGGGTAGACCTCACCGGCTGGCAGCGGGCCGAGGGCCAGTTGCAGCTCATCGACCCGCTTGAAGCTTGGGTGAGCCC
>JANNOU010000104.1:0-40723 GCA_031399305.1 Leptolyngbya sp. SOY_34_metabat_272 | reverse complement strand
TTGGGCTTGAGTCCCAAGCTAAGAGCATCTCGACTTAGGCCATCTGCTGAGGGAAGTTGGCGCTCGACTATTGCGATCTTTAACGAGCAATCTGTCCGCCAGTGACATCCAGATCCATACCAGTGACGGATGAAGCCTGATCAGAGGCAAGAAACATCACTGCCCGTGCGATCTCATCGGGGGTCATTACTCGCTTGGTCACGAAGCTTTTGGCGGCTTCTTCATAAGTGATCTTTTGGAAAGCGAAAGATTCTCGCAACTGTGGGGTGTCTACCGCCAGCGGCGAGATAGAACTGACGCGAATGTTGTGGTCAGCGTTCTCCAGGGCAGCGACTTTCGTGAGGCCGAGAATTCCATGCTTGCTAGCACAATAGTGACCGGTCGTATTGAAGCCAATGTGACCAGCCACGGACGCCATGTTGACAATCACCCCTCCCCCTTGCCGACGCATTTGCGGGATCTCGTACTTCATGGCGAGAAACTCGCCTACCACATTGGTCCTGAGAATGTCCAGGAAATTGTCGAGCGGAATGTTTTGGATCTCGGCTGGGGTCATAAAGATCCCCGCATTGTTGAAGGCAATATCAATTCGGCCATAGCGTTGCACGCAGGTCTCGACTAAAGCTTTGACCTCATCTTCAACACGAACATCCGCTTTCTGGTAAGACGCCCGCCCGCCCGCTGCCTGAATACTTTGGGCTACCTGTGCTCCTAGGGCTTCGCGCCGACCGCAAAAGTGTACCAGCGCGCCTTGTTTGGCAAACGCCCGTGCCGTCGCTTCGCCAATGCCCGAGGTTGCCCCCGTGATCAGCACGACCTTGCCCGCAAATTGCTGGGTTGCAGCCTGCCCGGCGTTGCTGGGTTGGGGGGGTTGAGCCAGTGTCTGCCTAGCAACGGCTGCGGTTGCCAATCCGGCCAAGCCTGCGCCGCCGCTGACTACCAATCGCCGCCGACCCAGAGCTTTGGTGGGTCGGGTCGAAGCGGAGGGTTTCTCAGGGTGCTCGAACATCTGAACTCTCCTTCTGGGCCGGTTCTGGTCATTGCCTGGGCTTCCCCAAGATTACAAAGCTTGGTCCCCAGAACTTTGAACATTCTTGCGGTTTTGCAGGCGATACTGACCCGGCGTCACCTGAACCCAGCGCTTGAAGTGTCGGCTCAGGTGGCTGCGGTCGGCAAAGCCGGTGGCCAGGACTACCTGTTGCAGCGAGCAACCTTGGGCGAGCAGCCTCTTAGCGCGGTCGATCCGCCGCTGGGTTTGATATTGGTGGGGTGTCAGGCCCACGGCTTGATGAAACAGGCGATGGAGGTGATACGGGCTCAAGTTCACTACCTGTGCCAGTTGGCTCAGGCTGACATTGTGGGCCAAGTTTGCCTCTAGATAATCTCGAACCCGTTGGACACACAACCGCTCCCGGCCCAAGGGCCGCAACGAGGGACGTATTTCCGAACAACGCACAATCAGTTGAGTCCACATCACCAGTAACAGCGATTCCTGTTGGAGCCTGGATGCTGCGCCTTCTAACGCAACATGAAGTTGCCCAAACAGTTGAATCAGTTGCGAATCGAGAATAATTGGATTGGCAAAAAAAGGCAGACTGGTTTCGCGCCCAGCCACTGCCGCCGCCGCTGATCGCAAACACTGAGGATTGACATACATCATGCGAAAAGTCGCGCCAGTCTGACGATCCTCTAGATCCCGAGCAGCATGCACCTCATCTGGATGGATCACACTGAGGCTACCTACGGGCACTGCATAATAAGCACCACGATAAAAATATTCGCCGGGAAAATCCAGGCTGAGACAAAGTTGATAGGCTTCGTGCGAATGTCTGGGCAGCGATTCCGCAGGGCCAGGGGCATAGCGGTACAATTCGAGCAGCAAATCTTGGAACGACCAAACTTGAATGGCGTGTTGCTTTGCTTCAGGCTTCATGCGATGCTGAGAACTTCGCGAATTGCTTGAACATGGTCTATGGTATTGCCTCATTCGCGTTCTCTCCCAACCCTAACTGTCAGCAGATGATCACATGCCACTCACAGACCACAGCGTGATCAATGGTCTGAGCCATTTACCTCTAGGAGCGCGATTTCTCAATGAGTTGGTTCTATCTGGTCCTAGCAATTGCGCTGGAGGTCGCGGGTACTACTTGCATGAAGCTATCGCAGGGCTTCACACAAACCTTGCCCTCAGTGCTGCTGTTTGTTTTCTACGGACTGTGTTTCAGCTCTCTCAACTTGGCGCTCAAACAGCTCGAAGTTAGCGTCGCCTATGCCGTCTGGTCTGGCTTGGGCACCGCCTTGATCGCCCTGATCGGGATTGTGTGGTTCAAAGAACCCTTGACAATTGTCAAATTACTTTCGATTGGTCTGATTATCTCAGGCGTAATCGGCTTAAACCTGGGCGGGAATCCTCACTAAGTATCAGTGTTCTCGGCAGCCTTGAACACAGTTCGGAGTTGGCCGGGTCACCGCCAAGCGTGATCCAGTGCTCGATCAATTTGCCGCTGCTGGTTCATCGCATTGGGCAATGCTTCGAATTCAGGGTAAGGTGAGTTTGGAGATCTGCGACCCAAAGTTTGACCTCTGACAGAGTGTGCTAGCGACCGACGCTGCTCTAGGCCCGAGTAACACTGGATTCTCAAAATGGACTTAACCGCTGTTTTGATTTTGGCGCTCGCTCCGGGGCTATTCTGGCTTTGGTTTTTCTATCGAAAAGACAAGCTAGAACCGGAGCCTCGGCATCTAATCATCCAGACATTTTTTCTGGGTGCCCTGGTCACGATTCCTGTCATTCTCGTAGAACTACCTTTCGGCGGACCAGTGCTATTCCAAGCTGCAATTGTAGCCCCGATTGTCGAGGAATACGCCAAGTATTTTGTAGTGCGCCACACTATCTATAAAAACGCCGAATTCAATGAACAGATGGATGGCATTGTCTACGGAGCAACGGCAGCGCTCGGCTTTGCATCAGCCGAAAACGTCCTCTATTTGCTAGAGCCATATCTGTCCTCTGAGATCAGTGAAGTGATCACAACTTCTGTGATCCGTGCTCTGATCTCGGTGCCAGGGCACGCCCTATTTGCCAGCATGTGGGGCTACGCGCTGGGGCTAGCGAAGTTTGCTGCGCCGGAGCGCAGAAGGGGGCTGATCCGCAACGGTCTATTCCTGGCAATGGCCCTTCACGGCTGCTTCAACGCAGTTCTATCAATTGCGCCGTGGGCCGCTCTCGGTATTGTGATCTTGGTGCCCGTGATGTGGCGGATGACCAATCGCCGCATTACCCAGGCCATCGCCGCCTCCCCCCACGCCCAACTGCCACGCAGAGACCGCCAGGATCAATAATGAGCTCTATGCTGAACTTCGGCTTTCTCCTGACAGCTGCCTCTGGGCTCACCTGGCTCGGACTGATACTTTGGCGGGGAAATTTTTGGCGCTGTGACCAGCAGCTAGACACGCGGCTAGGCCCAGAGATAGGCGCGGAGCTGCCTGCCTTAGACTGGCCCTCCGTATGCGCTGTGGTGCCCGCGCGCAACGAGGCCGACATACTGCCTCAGACCTTACCCGCGCTTTTGCAACAGGACTACCCCGGCCCATTCCACGTCATCCTAGTCGATGACCGCAGCGAGGATGGCACCGGAGAGATCGCCCAACAGCTTGACCGCCATAGCAGATTGAGTGTACTTCAGACCCAGCCTCTACCTGACGGTTGGACCGGCAAGCTCTGGGCTATGGAGCAGGGCGTCGCCCAGGCGCAAGCTGAGTACATTCTGTTCACCGATGCGGATATCGCCCACCCTCCCCAGAGCGTGCGGGCCTTGGTCCACAAAGCCCAGCGAGAGCAGCTGGATCTGGTGTCCCTGATGGTGTTGCTGCGCGTCCACACCGTCTGGGAGCGGCTGCTGATTCCGGCATTCGTGTTCTTCTTTCAAAAGCTCTATCCCTTCCGCTGGGCTAATAGCTCGGACCAGCGCTTGGCGGCCGCCGCAGGCGGTTGTATCCTGCTGCGACACGAGGCCCTGACCCGCGCTGGAGGCCTACAGGCAATCCGAGGGGCCCTGATCGACGACTGCGCTCTGGCAAAGGTCGTCAAAGGCAGCGGCGGGCGGATCTGGCTGGGGTTGACGCGCTCAGTGCTGAGCCTGCGCCCCTATGACCATTTATCAGAAATCTGGAACATGGTGGCCCGCACTGCCTTTACCCAACTGGGCTACTCGCCACTGCTGTTGGTGGGGACGGTGCTGGGCATGGCCTTTCTCTATCTGCTGCCTGTGTTAAGTCTACTAAGCAGTCAGTGGCTTGGCAGCCTGAGCTGGCTGCTGATGGCGCTGGCCTACCTGCCGACCGTACGCCTATATCGTGGATCCCCGCTGTGGGCTCTGACCTTGCCCCTAGCCGGGGCACTCTATACGGCCATGACTATCGACTCGGCCCTGCAGCACTGGCGTGGGCGAGGCGGAGCCTGGAAAGGGCGCACCTACCCAGTCAGCACCGCATCAGGCCCGACAGCGTCTGCCGCAACACCCTCAGTGCCTGCCAAGAACCCCTGACCAGGCGATAGCCCGCGAGCGGCTGGCTCAGCAGACTCGCAGCCAGCGGCCAAGGGCGTAGCCGACCGTCCGAGGCAATCGCGCCGTCGAGATTGGGTAAATCGTGGGTGCAGTCGTCACTGACCACGCGCAGCACGCTGACCGCCATCCCAGCCTTCGACAAGGCCGCCAGCAGGGGATAGCTCTCCAGGTCCACCACCTGCGCTCCGTAACGTTGCCACGCGACCTGCTTGTCGCGCCCCAACCATAACCCTCGGTGACTAGTGAGGCCCTTGACGGACACCGCCATAGGGATGGCAGTGAGCAATTCTGAGGTCAAGAGGGGATCACAGTTCAACTCAGCGCCTGTGGTGTCTACCAGGCGGTTGCACACCGCCACAGTGCCCACGCCGTAGCCGGGCTCTAGACTGCCGCAGACACCGGTGACCAGCACCCGTCGCCAACGGCGCAGCCGCAGAGACGCAACCCGTTGAGCTGCGTGCTGAGGGCCAATCGCTAAGGGGATCAGTTCAGGAGCCTCAAGGGGAAGGGCGCGTCGGACAGCCTGGTACTCTGCGCCTTGGGGGACCAGGATCGCATCGAGTGGGTTGTGCAGGGCGGTCAGGGGGCTCAAACTTGCCAGAACAGGCGATTCCTAGTCCAGTAGGCATATGTTATCTTCCTCGCAGAGCACAGGGAATGAGCGATTTTTACCAATTGCTCTCTCTGGCTGACGCAGGGTCCCTCATTCTCGGTTTTCTTTCCGGAAAGGTTGGGCCGCTCGGTGTGGTGAGTGAACTAGCTTTGAGCGATCCGCAATGATTCAGACAACACTTGAGCCTCTGTTCCAGCAACGGCAGCAGAGGCAGGTTGAACGGCAGGCTGAGCGCTTCTGCCAGGAGATTCTGCCCCAAGTCTCTCGGACCTTCGCCTTGAGCATCCGCTTTCTGCCCGGCTATCTGGGGCGGGCGATTCTCTGCGCCTACCTACTGTGTCGCATTGCAGACACGCTAGAGGATGATCCCATTGCCTCGGGTGAGCGCAAGGTCCTGCTGCTGGACCGTTTCCTGGAATGCTTTGACAGTGCCGCCAGCGCTGATAACTTCGCCGCCATCGCCCATCCCCTGGCTGGCGAAGCTGCCCATGTCCGCCTCGTGCAGCATACGGATCTGGTCTTTGTGATGTTCCGGAGCCTGCCGCTTGAATCCCAGCGCCGAGTGCGCCACTGGGTTCAGGAAATGGTCGTGGGCATGAAGAAGTTCGCCGGGCTCTACGCCCAGGGCCTGCGCATCCAGACGCTCTCGGAGTACCAGGAGTACTGTTATTACGTCGCTGGCACCGTTGGTCATCTGCTCACCGATCTCTGGCACGAGCATTCGCTGCTCGTGGGCTCGCGAGAGTATGACCTGCTGCTGCCCAAATGTGAGGCCTTCGGCGAAGCGCTGCAGACGGTCAATATCCTCAAAGACATTGCTTGGGATGCAGAGCACGAGAACGCTATCTATGTGCCTGAGCAGTCATTACTAGCGGTGGGCAGCAGCCACCACACCCTGCTCAACCCGGACTACCTCGAACGCAACCGCACCGCCGTCACCGGCTTGATCGAGCTGGCCTGGCAGGATCTGGATCAAGCGCTGGAATATACGCTGCTGATCCCGCGTGCGGCGGTGCCAATCCGGCTGTTCTGCATTCTGCCGCTGCTGTTTGCTTACGCCACCTTGCGCGACCTGTGCCAGTCTACGGACATGTTGCGCTCGGGCGGATCGGTGAAAATCTCGCGCCAGGAAGTCAAAGCGCTAATGCTGGCAGGGCCAGTGTCGGTACTGAGTGACCGAGGCATGCGCTGGCTGGTCAAGCAAGTGCGTCAGGCCCCATTCGGCCTAGGTGATCCACAGGCGAAGGGACAGGGATGATGACAGATCTGGGGGTGTGCGCCCCTCCGGCCCTATGTCCGACCCGTCTCCGTCCCCTGCATCCAGGCGCTCTCGGTGAACACCTGCCCAGCCTGCTATATGTCAGTCACCACAGCGAGGATCTCCAAGCTCTGGGCGAGACGTCACCACCCCGCTCAGGGAGCAGAGCTGCTGAGTGTTTACTAGTAATCCCTATGGCCTATACGCTCTGGGGCAATCTGGCTAGTTCTGCACGTACCCAGACCAAAGCCTGAAACGGGCCTGAAGCTGAGACAAACGCCGTTTATCACTGTTTATACTGAGTAGCGTCCGTTCGAAGGAAGGGAGGAAGCAGATGCGGCAAATCAATTTCGTTTTGATCTTTGTGCTCGTCCTTGCCCTGGTTTTGTTTTCCCTGGAGAACACCGGCGCAGCTAGCATTCAGTTCACCGACCACTGGCAGCTACAGGCTCCGATTGCAGTTGAGCTGATTATCGCTATGGGCATCGGAGCCGTGTTGGCTTGGATGTTCAGTGTCTGGGGACGCTTGCAGCAGTTGGTCGCCCTGCGCGACAAGAATGTTCAGATCCAGAGCTTGCAGCAGCAGGTACAGCAGCTGGAGGTCGAAGTTCAAGAACAGCGACAACTGCCCCCCGGCAAAATGGGCGACACGATCGACGCCGAAACGGTCGAGACCCAGACCGGTAGCTCCAGCAACCCCGTTTACTCGGGTTGAGTTCTGCCCATGCTCGTTGCACTCCCCTTAGCTGAGCTGTGGGTGCCGGTGTCCCTGCTAGGGCTGATCCTCTTGGCGGCAATCTTCTTTTTGCGAGCCAAGTAGAGGGCTGGGGCCAGACGAACGCCGAAAAAGTTTGTACTCTAGAACCAGGCTCAGCGCAGGAACCTAGGGAAATTCATGGCGGACTCGCTCACCCAGGATGCTATCTCGCTGCTGATTGACTTGGCCGAGCGCGGCGAGATCGACCCCTGGGATGTTCGGGTCATCGAAGTCATCGACCGCTTCCTCACAGAGCTGGCTCCCAAAAATACCCAGGACCTCTACCGCTCGGGGCAGGCATTGCTCTACGCCTCGACCTTAGTGCTGCTCAAGGCTGACACCTTGGCCCAGATGGAGCATCAGGAGGAGGCTCAAGACGAACCTGGGGAATTTCTGGAGCTGCTCGACGCTGTGTCGATGGGCGGCGAGCTCCCCTATCCTTTGGAAGCCCAGCTCCGCCGCCGTCCCGTTGCCTTGCCCCCCACCGTCCGCCCGATCACTCTCCCAGAGCTGATCGCTCAGTTGGAGCTGATGGCGACCAGCTTAGAGGAGGCCGCGATCAACCCCCGCCCTCGCCGTGGCCTGCCCAGCATTAAGGGCCGTGCCGAGCGCAGCAAAGCCATGCAGGCGATTAACCAGCTTGCCCACCATGAGAATCTCTCTGAGGTCGTTGAAGAGTTGGAGCACTTTCTCGATCATCACTGGTCGAGGGTGGTGCCTCAGCCGGGCGGCTGGCTGGAGCTCGATCGCTTGCTGGAGTTTTGCAATGACCGGGTTGGCGTCTTCTGGGCGTTGCTTTTGCTGTCTGCCCGCTCTCGAGTAGAACTGTCTCAAGACGAGTTTTACATCGACCTCAAGATCCGACCCTTCCAGCCTCCCCCTTGAGGTTGGTTGAACCTGACCCGAGATCCTGGGAGTTATGCCATCCTGTTTTTGGCCCCTCTTGCCTGAATAGGCAAGAGGGGTGGGTCCAGGCCTAAGACTTGCATGTGACAAATCGCCGAACTGCCCAAGCATTGAGAGTGAACTTATGAAAGCCATGATCCTGGCGGCTGGCAAGGGAACCCGTATCCGTCCGATTACCTACGTGATCCCCAAGCCCATGATCCCCATCTTGCAAAAGCCAGTGATGGAGTTCCTGGTTGAATTGCTCCGCCAGCACGGCTTCGACGAAATCATGGTCAATGTCAGCCACCTGGCCAATGAGATTGAGAACTACTTTCGGGACGGTCAGAAGTTTGGCGTCCAAATCGCCTACTCCTTTGAGGGTCACATCGCTGAAAACGGCGAACTAGTCGGCGCTGCCGTCGGGTCTGCGGGAGGTTTGAAAAAGATTCAGGACTTCTCGCCATTCTTCGACGACACGTTCATCGTGTTGTGCGGGGACGCCTTGATCGACCTCAACTTGACCGAGGTGGTGGAATGGCACCGTAAAAAGGGCTCGATTGCCACGATCGTGATGAAGACTGTGCCGCGCGAAGAGGTCTCTAGCTACGGCGTTGTAGTCACGTCTGAAGACGGCCGCATCCGCCAGTTCCAGGAGAAGCCTAAGGTCGACGATGCCCTCTCCAACAGCATTAACACGGGCATCTACATCTTTGAACCTGAAGTCCTGAACTATATCCCTTCAGGACAGGAGTTTGACATTGGTAGCCAGCTCTTCCCCAAACTAGTGGAGATGGGTGCGCCGTTCTACGGCGTGAGCATGGACTTCGAGTGGGTCGATATCGGCAAAGTGCCCGACTACTGGCAAGCGATCCAGGACGTGCTGCGGGGCAAAGTCAAGAACGTTGCCATCCCCGGTCGCGAGGTCAGCCCCGGCATCTACACGGGCCTGAACGTCGCAGTGAACTGGGACAAGGTTGAGGTCGAGGGTCCGGTTTACATCGGAGCCATGACTAAGGTCGACGATGGTGCGCGGATCATTGGCCCCACGATGATCGGTCCCAACTGCCACATCTGCGGCGGGGCCACTGTCGAACGCAGTGTGATCTTCGATTACTCGCGTTTAGGGCCAGACATCCGGCTAGTGGACAAGCTGGTATTTGGCCGCTACTGCGTGGATAAGACCGGGGCCACGATCGATGTGCAGGCAGCTGCCCTCGACTGGCTGATCACCGACGCTCGCCAGCCCCATCCGCCCGTTAGACCGCCGATCGAGCAGCAAGCGATCGCCGAGCTGCTCAGTGCCGATGCGCGTCTGTAGTTAAACCCCGCTCTGACCCAGTTGCCAGAGGGTCGCATGGTGGTGCGCCCCTCTGGCAACTGGCAGCAACGTTGAAAACATCAGTCTAGAATCATTCGGTGAGCTGTTAGTAGTTCTTCAGAGTGGGCATCCTGAGCAGCAACGGTCGCATCTCACAGTTTTCAAGTTGCTAATTATGACCCAACTCGCTGAATTACTGAAGGCAGCTCTGCTGTCTAAATCTCCGCGCGAGATCAAGCCTGAGGTGCCCCAAAATCACCCTGTCCGCGTGATTCACGCGATTGAATCACAAGCCAAACAACTAGACGAGCAGCAGCAGAAAATTGCCGCAGAAGCTCCCGACAGTGTTCAGCGGCTTCGTGGTTTAGCGGGTACTGGGAAAACTATTTTGTTCGCTAAACGAGCGGCTCAGATCCATGCGGCCCATCCCCAGTGGCGACTTGCATTTGTCTTTTTCACCCGTTCCCTCTACGAGCAAATTCGCGATCTGATTAGCCTATACTACCAAGAACTAGCAGGCCAAGAACCTAACTGGACTCAACTGAAGGTGCTGCATGCTTGGGGGGCTAAAGAACAAGAAGGTTTCTATCGTACCTTAGCCTTAGCCTGTCAGGTTAAACCTCAATCAGTCAGCGATGTGGTCAAGGAGATCGGGCAGGTTTCCCCTGGTCAAGCCTTTGAGCACATTTGTGCTGGCTTGGAGCGAGAGGCCGTGAACCTTCCCACACTCTACGATGCCGTCTTAATCGACGAAGGCCAAGACTTACCTGCTGCTTTTTACCGTCTTGCCTACCAAGCCCTTAGTGAACCGAAGCGGCTGTACTGGGCCTACGACGAAGCCCAGAGCATCGGCAGCCTGATGATCCCCAAGTCCGAGACCATTTTCGGCAAACATGCTGATGGTAGCCTGGTCGTTGATGTCAGCGGCAACAAGACCTATAAGCTCAATCGCTGCTACCGCACTCCCCGCTTGCTGCTCATGACCGCCCACGCGCTGAACATGGGGCTGTTGCGTACCGAAGGCCCGTTACAGGGCGTGACTAACAAGCGCGACTGGGAGGATCTTGGCTATGAGGTTCTAGAGGGCGACTTCCGGAAACTTGGCCAGTCGGTTACCGTTACCCGCCCAGACGATAAAAGTCCCCATCCGGTCGATCAAGCCAATTTTGAGTGGCGAGAAGCCGTCGGCTTGCCCTTGACGGTCAAAGCGTTCGGCGGCGAGGCGCAAGAGCGCAAGTGGATTGCCGAACAGATCGCTCACGACCTAGCGCGGGGACTCGACCCCCTAGATCTCCTGGTCACCGCGCTGTGTGGCGACAGCGAAGAGCAGTATTTTCTGGAACTGCAAAAGCTGCTCAAAGCCTACGGTGTCCAGAGTTGCATCGCAGGGCTTGACACCGACCGGGACACCTTCGGGCTACCTGGCCACGTTACGCTCGCCAACATCTATCGGGCCAAGGGCAACGAAGCCTGGAAGGTCTACGCCTGTCGCTTCCACTACACCAGCCGCCCCCTTGCCTGGAAGGCTGAGGAGGAGCTTCACAAACGCAACGAAGCTTTCGTCGCGCTCACCCGCGCCCGCATCTGGTGCGTCGCCACCGGCCTGGCTGACCCAATCTTTGACGAGATTCAGCGAATTCAAGACCAGTATCCGAATCTGACCTTCCCCGCTTTCAATCAGGCATCCCTGCGCCGGAGCTTCGATGAACAGGCCAGCGACCCTAGCTAACCCCGTCCACCTTGCGATAGTCCCCGCTGGGGCACACGGCTGTGTGCCCCTTTCTTGGCTTAGGGATTAATCTTCTTCGAAGTACTCGTCTTGCTCGGCTTCATCGGGAGGGCTGACTGAGTTGGCAGAGACCACTGCGCCCATCTCCAGCTTCTGGCGCACCTGTTTTTCCAGATCTTTGGCGAACTCGGGCTTCTCTTCTAGAAGCTTGATGGTGTTATCGCGCCCTTGGCCAATGTTGTCGCCGTTGTAGCTGTACCAAGCTCCTTTGCGGGTGATTACGCCGGTCTCCTCCGCCATGTCTACCAGACAGCCGATGGTCGAGATGCCTTTGCCAAAGATGATGTCGAACTCGGCGCGGCGGAAGGGCGGGGCGACTTTATTTTTGGCGACCTTCACCTTGGCACGAGTGCCATATTCCTCGGTGCCCTTCTTCAGGGTCTGAATGCGGCGGATATCCAAGCGCACTGAGGCGTAGAATTTCAGTGCGTTGCCGCCAGTGGTGACCTCCGGATTGCCATAGGAGATGCCGATCTTCTGGCGCAGCTGGTTCAAGAAGATCACCAGACAGCCCGACTTGCCGATGTTGCCTGTAATTTTGCGCAGTGCCTGGCTCATCAGGCGCGCCTGCAAACCCACATGAGTGTCGCCCATCTCGCCTTCGATTTCTGCTCGAGGCACCAGCGCCGCCACCGAGTCTATGACCACAATGTCCACAGCTGATGAGCGCACCAACTGGTCCACAATCTCCAGCGCTGCTTCGCCAGTATCAGGTTGGGAGACCAGCAGGTTGTCAATATCGACGCCCAGCGCCCCCGCATAGACCGGGTCCAGGGCGTGTTCTGCATCCACAAAGGCTGCGACCCCACCGAGCTTTTGTACCTCGGCAACCGCGTGCAAGGCTAGAGTCGTCTTGCCCGAACTCTCTGGGCCGTAAATTTCGACCACCCGGCCTTTGGGTAAGCCGCCGCCGAGTGCCAGATCCAGAGGCAGGGCACCGCTGGAGACGGTCTCCACCTTCATGCGGGTGGCATCCCCCAAGCGCATGATTGCGCCCTTGCCGAAGTTGCGCTCAATCTGGTTGAGCACCAGGGTTAGGGCCTTCTGCTTATCGGGGCTGTCCGTTGACTTGGGTGCCATTGCGTAGAGTCCAGTAATGAGGTATTGGTCTCGGTGTGACCTTCAATATAGCAAGCCGCCCGCGTCACAGCCCCTGATCGCTCGGCCAGAGGGCCAGCGATCAGCCACAATAAGGAGGAAAGAATGAAGTAAAACTAATGGAGCGCGGACTGCTCTGGCTACCCCTGTTAGCCGTGTTTGGCTGGCTCACCTGGGCTGGGTGGAATGAGTACCGCAAGCTGGAAGCTTATCGGCACTGGGCCGCTGGCTTTCCAAAAGCTAAGTACGACATTTGCGCCGTCTTGGGTCAGAATGGCGAAGATTTGGTTTGGGGCAAACCTACCCGTCGGGGGCCTATCGCTTTGCAGCAGGTCTCGCTGCAGCAGATTAGAGCCGTCTACCTCAAGGTCAATGGTCAGCGCGTCGATTCCAGCCAGCCGCCTGCTGGGCAGTCAGTTGTGCTCGAACTCGTGACGGATGCTGCCTGCCTGGAAATCCCGTTCACCGAGGTCTCCCTTGCCGCGCTCTGGGCCGAGCATCTGCAGCAGCAGTTGGCGATGGCCACCCCCTGACGGAGACTCATTCCCACAGAAATAACAATTGTCTTTTGGTCTGGCTTCAGCCAAGATACGACTACTATGCGCTGCACCTTTTGCCAACACACCGACAGTCGGGTTCTGGAATCTCGCTCAGCGGAGGGCGGCCAGAGTATTCGGCGTCGCCGCGAATGCCTCAAGTGTAAGCGCCGCTTCACCACCTATGAACGCATTGAGTTTGTGCCCGTCACAGTGGTCAAGCGAGATGGTCAGCGCGAGTCCTTCGACCGCTCCAAGCTGCTACGAGGCGTGGTGCGGGCCTGCGAAAAGACCGGCGTCCAGCCAGAGCGAATTGAGGCGATGGTCGATGAGATCGAAGCTCAGCTGCAACAGCAGGCAGCGCGGGAGGTTACCAGCGCCGAAATCGGGGAGATGGTCCTGCAGCTGCTGCAGGGGCTGAGCGAGGTCGCCTACGTGCGCTTCGCTTCGGTTTATCGGCAGTTTAAGGGAATTCGCGATTTTGCCGAGGAACTCAATCAGCTGCGCAGCCGTATGGGCGAAGGCTCACAGGCCTCCGGCGAGAGCCACGACCGCGAGGGCAACCGTCCCCTGGTTCTCTAGCAGTGTTTGAATCAGCTATGATAATTGTTCTAGCCCTCTAGTGCTGTCTGCGGCACGTCGATCCCGATGGCCAAGCTCGGCAGCGCCTGCGCTCGCTCTTTCCATTGTGCGATGCATCCACAGGAGGCAAATCCCATACGCAGATCATCAACCAGGACCTAGCAAGCATGGCCAATCCAACAATCGATGTCGGCTTTACCCACGAAGAATTTGCTGCACTCCTCGATAAATACGACTATCACTTCAGCCCTGGCGACATTGTTGCAGGAACTGTCTTCAGTATCGAGCCGCGTGGGGCCCTGATCGACATTGGTGCCAAAACGGCAGCCTACATCCCCATTCAGGAGATGTCGATCAACCGCATCGATGGTCCCGAAGAGGTACTCCAGTCCAACGAGACGCGTGAGTTCTTCATCCTGACCGATGAAAACGAAGAAGGCCAGCTGACGCTCTCCATCCGCCGTATCGAGTACATGCGGGCCTGGGAGCGGGTACGTCAGCTTCAGCAAGAAGATGCGACCGTGCGCTCCTTGATTTTTGCTACGAACCGAGGCGGCGCGCTGGTACGCATTGAGGGGTTGCGTGGCTTTATCCCTGGCTCCCACATCAGCACCCGCAAGCCCAAGGAAGAGCTGGTCGGGGAGGAGCTGCCGCTGAAGTTCCTGGAGGTCGATGAGGACCGTAACCGTTTGGTGCTCAGCCACCGTCGAGCTCTGGTGGAGAAGAAGATGAACCGCCTAGAGTTGTACGAAGTGGTGACTGGCGTGGTCCGCGGCATCAAGCCCTACGGTGCCTTTATCGACATCGGCGGCGTGTCTGGCTTGCTGCACATCTCTGAGATCTCTCACGACCACATCGACACGCCTCATAGCGTGTTCAATGTCAACGACGAGGTTAAGGTGATGATCATCGACCTTGACGCTGAGCGCGGTCGGATTTCCCTATCTACCAAGCAGTTGGAACCCGAGCCGGGCGCGATGGTCAAGGATCCCAAGCTGGTCTACGATAACGCTGAGATCATGGCAGCTAAATACCGTGAGCAGATGCTTGGGCTCGGGCGCAGTGATGAAGCCGAAGAAGACCTCGTTCCCAGTGCGACCGAGGAGCCGGAGCCGCCAGTAGAAGAAGTCGTTGTAGAAGCAGCCTCAGAAGTCGATGAGGTAGTCGCCAGCGCAGATGAAGAAGAGTAAGCCTGGCAGGGAAAGTTTACATATGAGCAGGAGGGGGCATCCCCCCCTCCTGCTATGCCAGCCTTCGTGAGCGGACATCTGAGGAGAGGGATGGCAGAATAGAGCAGACAATCGGGTCCGCGTAAACCTTCTGCTCTGGCTGGCATTTCTCGTGGCTTCTAATTCTGTGCTTCCTCTGGCTGTAGCTTCCGCCCCCGGTTTCTTTCGTCGCATTCTAGAAGATAGTCTCACTGTCTGGTGGGGCGACTGGCTCGACTTGCGAGTTCGTATCTGGCAAATCATCGCCTCGGGGCTGGTGTCGCCGTTGATTTACATTCTGGCGTTTGGCCTCGGCCTGGGTTCTACGCTGGATAAGGTCATCGATCCGGTCTTGGGCGATAACTACCTGGAGTTCATCCTGCCTGGTATGGTGGCTCTGTCCTCAATGACTATTAGCTTTGGTGGCACCACCTTCTCGATTTGCGGGGAGCGTCTCTACAGCCGCACCTTCGAGGAAGTATTGCTGTTGCCAGTGCATCCTCTGGCCTTGCACCTGGGCAAGATGCTGGCGGGCGTCACACGAGGACTGATGACCTCCGCCTCGGTTATAGCGGTGAGCATCTTTGCTACTGGCAAAGTCATGAACTTTATCAACCCCATGTTCTTGTCGTTGCTACTGCTCAACTGCATGGTGTTTTCAGCTCTAGGCGTGTTGGTGGGCCTGAAGGTCGAATCCCTGGAGAGCGTGGGACTTTACAACAACTTTGTGATCGTGCCAATGTCCTTTCTGGGAGCGACGTTCTTCGACCCCTCTCAATTGCCTGGCTTCCTTAAGCTCATTGTCTACCTACTACCACTGACTTACGCCAGCGTCGGCCTGCGGGCAGCGGCCTTCCTGCCAGCGCGGCCTTTTTGGAGGTGGGTACAAGTTTTTCCCTGGTATACGCTGCTAGTCTTGGCGGTTCTAGCGGCGGCCCTCTCGATGGCGGGGGCTCACCGCTTCGCTCATCAACAGGATTAGGTGGACTAGCCGTCTTCGTTAAAGACCAGGTAGGTTCAGGCCGCCAGTCAACTCCTCCATACGCTCCCGCATAGTGGCTGTGGACTTGTTATAGGCATCCTTCATTGCGGTCGCGACTAGGTCTGAGAGGACTTCAGCACCTTCATTCAGCGCTTCAGGAGCGATGGTCACACCCAAAGGCTCTTGATTGCCGCTGAGAATAACCTTGACTAGACCGCCACCAGCCTCGCCCACAATCTCCATTTGTTCCAGTTCTTCCTGGAGGCGTCGGGCTCCTTCTTGAACTTGCTGGGCCTTTTTGAAGGCCTCGGTCAGCTCCTTCATCTTGCCCAGGCCAAACCCGAATCCTTTGCCTTGCCCTTGTGTCATAGCTTGAGCCTGCTGCTTGCGTTTTGGATCCTTCAACACACTGAGTCTGCCGGTGAACGGCAGATTTTATTATGGCATTCTCCATCCCACCCCAAGGTCACAGTTCTGGTCAGCCTAGCGCTTCAACCTTGCGCAAACTCGCCTAAGATTCGGACCTCGGGATGGAGTCGAATCGACCAGCGCTCCTCTACCCGAGCTTGCACAGCCTGAATCAGCCACAGAATATCGCTGGCCTTGGCGCCACCGCAGTTGAGGATGAAGTTGGCGTGCAACTCAGACACTCGTGCTTTGCCGATCTGATAACCTTTGAGGCCGGTCTGCTCGATCAGCCACCCTGCCGTCTGCGGACCGGGGTTGCGGAAGACGCTACCACAGCTGGGCAGATCATAGGGCTGCGAGGCTTTGCGAGTGCGCAGATTCTCTGCCGTAACTAGACGCACCCGCTGAGGATCCGCCCCCGGACTCAGCTGGAACTGCACGCGGGTGACGACCCCGTCTCCCGCCTGTAGACGAGAGCTGCGATAGCCAAATCCCAGCGCTTCTGGAGCCAGGCTTTGCGGACTATCACTGCCGAGTGGCAAAACCTCCACCTGCCTCACTAGCTGAGAAGTCCAGGCCCCGTGAGCCCCTGCATTCATCACTACCGCACCGCCTACCGTGCCGGGGATACCCACTGCCCACTCTAGACCCTCCCAGCCTCGGGCTGCCGCCAGCCAGGCCAGCCGCGCAATCGATTCGCCAGCACTAGCACTGACTCGTCCCGTGGTCTCGTCAAACTCCAGACCGCGCAGATAGCGGGTATGCAGCACTAAGCCCGACAGCCCCGCATCACTGATCAAGAGGTTGGAACCTGCCCCAATCCAGGTAACCGGTAGGTGCTGAACGCAAGCCCAGCGCAGACAGTCCTGCAAGGCGTCCAGGCAGCGCGGGGCTGCGTACCAATCTGCCAATCCCCCCACGCGAAAGGTCGTCAAGGGGGACAGAGGAACGCGCCGCTGAACCTGAATTGGCGGCTCTGGAGTATCCGGCTGGAGTTGAGTTTCGAGACCGGGGTAAAAGATTGTCATGGCCGCACCGCTTCCTGAAGCTCAGGAGTCAAGAGCTGGGGGATCACCTGATTGAGGTTGCCTGCTGCTAGAAACAGCGCCAGATCTCCAACGGCCAAAAAGCGCTCTAGAAAACTTTGCACCTGGTCGAGACTGGGCTGGTAGTAGACCTCGGAATGCGCGGCGGCAATCGCCTCAGCCACCTGCTGACTGGTGAGCGTTCCGGGATCGGCTTCCCCCGCTGCGTAAATATCGGTGACTACCACCACGTCGGCATCGGTGAATGCCTGGCTGAACTCGCTCAGAAGGGCGCTGATCCGGCTGTAGCGGTGCGGCTGAAAAATTGCCACCACCCGAGCACCCTGACGAGACGCTGCGGCCACCGCCAGGCGAGCTGCTGACAGGGTAGCCCGGATCTCACTTGGGTGATGGGCATAGTCATCAATGAGGAGTGCACCGTTATGCTTGCCACGAAGTTCGAAGCGCCGTCGCGCACCGTCGAAGCTCGTCACGGCCTGAGCGATGGCGTCAAATGCCAGTCCCCAGTGACGCGCCACTGCAATCGCTGCCAGAGCATTGCTGAGATTATGGCGGCCCAGCAGCCGCAAGTGAATCTCTCCCAACACCGTGTCCCCTTCCCAGATGCGGGCCAAGGTACCCTCAGCGCCGTAGCACACCTGGTCTGCTCGGTAGTGTGCGTCCATCTGGCCGTCAAGGCTATAGCCGATCAGCTCATAGCTCTGGTTGGACTTGAGATTCTGTCGGACATTTGGGCAATCCAGACCTGCGATCACGGTGGGACAGCGGCGCGCAAAGGTCTCAAAGGTTTCGATTACTTGCTCCAGATTGTGGAAGTGATCCGGGTGATCCAGCTCAATGTTGGTGACCACGCCCACCCTCGGGGCCAGTTTGACTAGGGAGCCATCCGACTCATCAGCTTCTGCAACCAGGTAACGGCTTTGACCCAGGCGCGCGTTGCCCCCCCAAGTGCTGACCTCCCCGCCGACAATCACCGTGGGATCTAGGCCGGTCTTCACCAAAAGATGGGCGATCAGGCTACTGGTGGTTGTTTTGCCATGAGTGCCTGCCACTGCCACGCTCTCGTGCTGCTGGATCAACGCCGCCAGCAGATCGGAGCGATGAAAAATCGGTAACTTCAGAGCTTGAGCCGCTCGATACTCCGGATTGTTGACATCAATGGCACTGGAGCTGATGACCTGAGGCAGGACTTCGGCGCAGGTATCAGAGGATACCTGAGGGGCCGCAAATAGGTTTTCGGGTCGGTGGCCCAACAGGACGCGCACCCCCAGCCCTTCAAGACGCTTGGTAATCGCACTAGGCCGAATGTCTGAACCCGAAACGCACTGCCCTTGTTGCGCCAACACATAGGCGAGGGCCGACATGCCAATTCCACCAATACCGATGAAATGGAATGACCTGCCGCTGAAATCCAGCGAGTTCAGCATCCTAGCTCCTCAAACACCACACCACACCGATTAAACAGCGATATCATATCAAGGATCATCTACTGCCGGTAGTATTGCTGACCTGGCTATGACCCTGGTTACACAATCACCGGCCCTAACTCCGAAGAGAGCCTAATCATCGAATAGCTTCAACCACTCCGCCACGTATCGTGCGTGGGGAAGAAGCGCAACCATTGAGATAACCTAAGCCCAGCTAGCGCAACAGAAGCAGGTCGGTGTATGACCTACTTGCCATGTCTTGTTTAGGCACACGTTATTGCTTTTGGGAAACTTTCTCTGACCACAATGTAATGCTTTCGCCAACGGATCCAGCATTCCCAATTCAGGGGATTTCGCCCCGACCATACGCGATCTTTGGGGGTAGCTTTGACCCAGTGCATTGGGGCCATCTCAACATCGCGCTTCAGGCTCACGCTCAAGTCGGATTGGAGCGGGTCCTCTGGCTGCCTGCCGGTCACCCTCCCCACAAGGCCCACAGGCCGGTGACTTCTGTTGCCCATCGGTTGGCGATGCTGGAGCTGGCGACCGCTCCCTGGCCCAGCTTTGTCGTCTCTGATTTGGATACTCGACGCCCCGGCCCCTCTTTCGCGGCCCAAACCTTTAGCGAGCTGCGTGCGCACTACTTGCACGTGTCGTGGTTCTGGCTGCTCGGTAGCGACGCTTTTGCAACTCTACCCCGCTGGTATTGTGCTGATGAACTGGTCACGGGTTGCCACTGGCTAGTGGTTCCTCGCAGGCAGGGTCAACTGCTGCAAGCTACAGCGCAGCGAGTTCAGCGGCACTTTGCCGAGCAGGGGCTGACGCTGGCTTGGTCCGCGCTGCAGATGAAGCCGCTGAGAGTTTCATCCACTCAGGTACGCCAGGCTTGCGCCAGAGGCGCATCCCTTGTGGGACTAGTGCCAGAAGCGGTGTTAACCTACATCGCAACGCAGGGGCTCTACGGCTGATCCCGGCGGATTTCGTTGCTCTCCAGCGGTCGTGAGGCGGGCATGAGGCTGTCAATGAGTATTTACTCACGGCACCGCCTTTGCGGTATGATCTTGGGCAGCAGTAAGTATTTATTACATGGGGGCCATCCGTAGTGATTAAGGTAGCGATTAACGGCTTCGGGCGCATTGGACGTAATTTTCTGCGATGCTGGCTGGGCCGCACTGATAGCCAGCTAGAGGTGGTCGCTGTCAACGACACTTCTGACGCCCGCACCAATGCCCATCTCTTGAGGTACGACTCAATTCTTGGGCCATTCGATGCTGACATCAGTGCGGATGACAACTCGATCACCGTCAACGGCCATGTGATCAAGACCCTCTCCGACCGCAACCCTCTCAACCTGCCCTGGGGAGGGCTGGGGATCGATTTGATCATCGAATCGACGGGCGTGTTCACCAACCGGGAGGGAGCGTCCAAGCACCTCGCAGCTGGCGCTAAGAAGGTTTTGATTACTGCCCCCGCCAAGGGCGATGACGGCACCTTCGTGGTGGGGGTCAATGAGAGTACTTACAACCATGCCCAGCACAACATCATCTCCAATGCCTCGTGCACGACCAACTGTCTGGCACCGGTCGCCAAGGTGCTCCACGAGAACTTCAAGATCGTCAAAGGCATGATGACTACCACCCACAGCTACACGGGTGACCAACGGCTGCTGGATGCCAGTCACCGAGATTTGCGGCGGGCTCGGGGCGCGGCGCTGAGCATTGTGCCAACCACCACGGGAGCAGCTAAGGCCGTGGCGCTGGTACTGCCAGAGCTGAAAGGTAAGTTAGACGGCTTTGCCATGCGCGTGCCCACGCCGAATGTCTCGGTGGTGGACCTGGTGGTTGAAGTAGAGAAGCCCACGATCGCCCAGGAGGTGAATGAGGTGCTCAAGTCTGCCGCTGACGGCTCAATGAAAGGGATCCTGAGCTACAGCGATCTGCCTCTGGTTTCCATCGACTATCGGGGCGCCAATGAGTCCTCGATTGTGGACGCAGCGCTGACTCTGGTGATGGGCGGCAACCTGGTCAAGGTGATCGCCTGGTACGACAACGAATGGGGCTATTCGCAGCGAGTAGTGGACTTGGCGGAGCATGTCGCCCGCAATTGGGCTGGTTAATCTGCGGCATTCGTTCTGGATCGCCCTAAACCAGAAGGGTTACTGTGGAACCGGAGTGCAGGTGCGCTTCGGTTTTTTATGGTCTATTTTTAGACACAAAAACCCGATCTTGAATTGCGTTGCCTGCTCCTAAGGAGACCGGGTTAAAAACGCAACACATTCGACATGAGCAGTCTGCGGGAAGAAATCCGCAGGCTGAACTTTTTGCAGGGTGTAACGGCCTTCGCCTCGGTCAGCTTCGCCCAGGCAAAGCTGCCGGAGGTCACGGGCCAGTGTGGCAGGGTTGCAGCTCACATAGACGACGCGCGCAACTGGCTGTTTGAGCAGTTGATCGATCACCACGCTATCGCAGCCCTTGCGCGGCGGGTCCAGCAGGATCACGTCTGGGCTGAAGCCCAGTTGAGGCAGCAATGCTTCGACGGTGCCGGTCTGAAAGCTGACGTTGGTGATCTGGTTGAGTTGGGCGTTGACCTGGGCCTGCTCGACGGCCTCCGGCTGCATCTCGATGCCGATCGCCTGTTTTGCCTGACGCGCCAAGGGCAGGGTCAGGGTGCCAATGCCGCAGTAGGCATCCACGATGGTTTCGCTGCCCTGCAGCTGCAGCTCGGCCTGGATCACCCGTAGCAGGGCTTCTGCCTGCTCAGTGTAGACCTGAAAGAAGGTGTCGGGCCGGATTTGAAACCGCAGGTCAGCGAAGGTCTCCTCCAGGTAGCCCTGGCCGGCAACGATGCGAGTTTCGCTACCGAAGATGGCGTTAGTACGCTCAGGATTACGGTTGAGAGCGACGCCCACCAAGTTGGCATAGCGCTTCAGCCAGAGATGAGCCTGATCCTGCAAGCCCTCCAGGTCCCAGTTGCGCACCACTAGGGTCAGCAAGATCTCGCCCGTCCGCCTACCCACGCGCAGGCCCAAATGACGAATCAGACCTCGGTGCGTCTGCTCGTTGTAAATCGTCCAGCCGCGCTGCTGGATGTCTTGCTTGACCTGAGCCAGCAGCGGGTCCAATCGCTCGTCCTGCACTGGGCAGCGATTCAAGTTGACGAGGCGGTGGCTACCCTTGCGGTAGTAGCCCGCACGGACGTTGCCTTGGCGCTGGTCGAGGGGGTAGGTCGATTTATTGCGGTAGCGCAGCGCCTCGGGAGCGGGCAGGATGGGAGCAACCTGAGCGTCCAGCTCGAAGCCGCCGATGCGTGTCAAAGCTTGTACCACCTGATTGTGCTTGGCCTGGAGCTGGTAGTCATAGCTCACCAGTTGCCACTGGCAGCCACCGCACTTGTCGGCCACGATGCAGCTGGGGCGGACGCGGTGGGGCGAGGGCTCCAGAATCAACAACAGCTGAGCATGGGCAAAGCCCTGCTTAACGTGCACCAGACGCACCTCCAGCTCATCACCGGGCACTGAGTTGGGCACAAATACGACCCGACCGGCGTAGCGCCCGACGCCATCGCCGCTATCGGCGAGGTCAGTGATGGTGAGCGGGATGATCGCCCCGGCTTGCCAGAGGTTTTCGGTGACGGCAGCGTCTTGCATGGACTCCCAAAAGGTGTCATTCCAGTGTAGTTCTTCGCGGCTGGCAGCAGGGGCGAGGCGGTGCACTACACTTGAGCACACAGGACTATCGGCTACTTACTTGGGCATTGTGTGCTTTCTCAGACTCACTATCTGCTGCGTTCTCGGGCGGACGGTCAATACCTGCTGGCTCGGCCCCATGGTCCCGAAGGGGGGGGGTATCTACTGCTGTTTCGGGAATATGCGGATGCCCTCAGCTATCTGAATGCCCACACACCCGACCTACGAAACCGGTTTGCCGTGGAGTCGCTACCCCAGATCCAATTGCCGACTCTGCTCAAGCGTTGGGGTTTTGCAGGCGTTGGCCTGGTGCAGGACCCTTTGCTGCCTCAAGTGAGCTTCGTCGCCCAGGTGTAGCTTGGCCCCCTGCCCTAGCCGAGCGCCGGGTTGCCGCTATACTGGCAGGCAGCTTTAGCTTTGGTTGCTATCTTTTCGCCCGACGTTTTGCAAGGAGTGCCCCGGTTCTGAGTGTGAATTGGCGTCGCCTGCTCCCCTTCCTGGACTCCTCAGTCGAACAGTGGGCCACGGAGGCTCGACTGTTGCGCTGGCTGACCCTGGTGTGGCTGTGCATGGGACTAGCGATGCTATTCTCGGCCTCCTACCCGATTGCCTACGCGACCGAGGGAGACGGATTCTATTACCTCAAGCGTCAGTTGGCCTTTTCGGGACTGGGGCTGCTCGGCTTTAACCTAGTCGTGCACACGCCGCTGCGCCATATCCTGCGCTTGAGCGGTCTGCTGATCATCGTGCTGTTAGGTCTGTTGGTGGCCACCAATATCCCCAGCATCGCGGAGCCGATCAATGGGGCTTCGCGCTGGCTGAACCTGGGACCGGTGCCAATCCAGCCGTCGGAGCTGATTAAGCCGCTTCTGGTGCTGCAAGGGGCTCTGGTGTTCGGGCGCTGGCAGCGCTTAGGCGGGTGGCGACGGCTGCTGTGGCTGGGAGTGTTCAGCGCGATCTTGGTCGGCATCCTGCTCCAGCCCAATCTCAGTACGGCGGCCCTATGCGGCATTGTGCTCTGGCTGATTGCACTGGCTGCAGATCTGCCTGCGACCTACCTGGGCGGCACGGCGGTGGTTGGGCTCTTGGCGGCCTGTCTCAGCATCGGCGTGCGCGAGTATCAGCGGCGGCGCATTCTGTCGTTTCTCAACCCTTGGCAAGACCCCGCTGGGGACGGCTACCAGCTGATTCAGAGCTTGCTGGCGGTGGGCTCGGGCGGTCTGCTGGGAACTGGCTTCGGGCTCTCCCAGCAGAAGCAGTTCTATCTGCCCATTCAGTACACCGACTTCATTTTCGCGGTCTATGCCGAGGAGTTTGGGCTGTTGGGCGGTATGGTGCTGCTGCTGCTGCTGGCGACTTATGCGACCCTGGCGCTGCGGGTGGCGCTCAAGTGTCGCGACCCGGTGCTGCGGCTGGTGGCGATGGGCGTCGGCGTATTGCTGGTCGGGCAGTCGCTGCTAAACATCGGCGTGGCCACGGGGGCTTTGCCGACCACGGGTCTACCCTTGCCCATGTTCAGCTACGGTGGCAGTTCGCTGATCTCGAGCCTGTTTTCGGCGGGGCTGCTGGTGCGGGTGGCCCGGGAAGCCAGTGGCGCGCAGGTGATCACCCTGGCTGCGCCACGCCCAGAGACCCCCCTCGAACTGCCTCGGTCCCCTGCACCGCACGACCCCTTGCCGCGACGGCGCACCCCGCCAGGCAGCGTGCGGCGTAGGGCGCTCCGATAAGATGGGAGAGTCCTGCCTTGCCGAGGCTGCATGCTAGACACGCTGGAACTCTGGCTCTACCACTTGAGCGAATTGGCCAATCGCCTGGTGGTGAACCAGTTGGCACACCTCAGCCCTGTGTCGGTGGCCATCGTGTTTGTCGCTGGGCTGCTCACTAGCTTTACGCCTTGTATGCTCTCGATGCTGCCGATTGCGGTGAGCTATATCGGCGGCTACGATGCGCCTAATCGCTGGCAGGCGGCTTTGCAATCGCTGTGGTTTGCACTAGGACTGGCGACGACCCTGGCAGCGCTGGGGTTGGTGGCGGCCTGGGTCGGCGGCATTTACGGCCAGTTGGGCTCGAGCTGGGGCTTTCTAGTGGGGGGCGTTGCGATCCTGATGGGCCTAAACCTGCTGGAGGTATTGCCGCTGCGGCTGCCTGACCTGGCTGGGAAGGTTGAGATCTCCGAGAAGCTGCCTCGCGGTCTGCGCTCTTATCTGGTGGGTCTCACCTTCGGGACCGTAGCCTCCCCCTGTAGCACACCAGTGCTGATCACGCTGCTGGCTTGGGTCTCTAGCACAGGTAACCCGGTGCTGGGGGCCAGTCTGCTTCTGGCCTACGCGGTCGGCTATGTCTCGCCTTTGGTGCTGGCAGGCACTTTCACCGCCGCGATTAAGCAATTCCTAGAAGTGCGTCGGTGGTCGGGCTGGGTGACTTGGGCTAGTGGTGTGGTGCTGATCAGCTTTGGCACCCTGTCGATTCTGTCGCGCCTGGCTTAGCGGTTCCGATCTCGTTCTACTAGTGAGCGGATGGCTTGGGTCAGCTCAGAGATCTGCTGGGAGTTTTCGGTAATCTGCCGTCCCTGGTTTTCGATTTGCCGTCCCTGGTTTTCGATTTGCTGTCCCTGGTTTTCGACGGTGACTCTCAACTCTGCTAAGCCGCTAACTACCTGCTCTAGGCGCTGGTCAATTTGGTCGAACCGCTCGCCGTGGCGAGCGGTTCGCAGGTTCAGGCCTTCAATGCTGGCTGCCTGAAAACGGCTGGCTTCTACCAGGGTGTCTACGATTGCCCACAGCTCGCCAGTGCTGCGGTCAGGTCGTCCGTTAGTCATGGCCGGGTCTTGATTTGATTCACTTCTGCAAAGTGTAGCGCGGCTTACTCCTCCTCCCACGCCAGCGTGAGGCTCTGAGGCTATCGTTCCAAATTCTGAGGCTGGGAGGCCGGTCTGGGAGCCTGGCGATTGCGTCTCCGAGCCCCGGCCTTGGAGCTCGCTGCTCAGAAAGTTCAGCCCGCAACTGGCAACTTCTCGGCAGCCGCTCCAGGCTTGCGGCTTGGAACTCGGAATTTTTAGCCCGGAGCCCGGCAGCCAGCGCTCGCAACCGGACCGAGGCGGCTTGCCGCTCAATTCAGCCCTTGAGCGCCTGTTGTTGGGCGACTAGGAGTTCGCGAATGCCGACCTCCGCTAGATCGAGCAGCCGGTTGAGATCGCGGCGACTGAAGGGCTCGGCCTCGGCAGTGCCCTGGACCTCGATCAGATCCAGGTCGGTGAGCGGCTCGCTGCCCTCGGTTGGCTGGGTGGTCATGACCACGTTGAGATCCACGCTGGCGGCAGAGTCCTCAACGTAGTTTAGATCCAGCAGCCCCTGCCCGCGCAGCAGGCCAACCGATACCGCCGCCACCGGACTGCGGATCGGTAGCTCGGTCAGCAGCCCCCGGGACTGCAGTTGCTGCAGAGCCTCCACGATCGCCACGTAGCCGCCCGTGATCGCCGTGGTGCGGGTGCCCGCGTCCGCCTGCAAGACATCCGCATCCAGTAGCAAGGTGCGGGGTCCCAGCGCCTTGAGATCCAGCGCTGCCCGCAGACTGCGCCCGATCAGCCGCTGGATCTCCTGGGTGCGCCCCGAGAGCTTCAGGGTTTCGCGGGCCTGACGGCGCGGCGTGGAACCCGGCAGCAGACGGTACTCGGCACTCAGCCAGCCCTGACCGCTGCCCTCCAAAAACGGCGGCACTCCCTCCTCCACCGACACCGTACACAGGACCTTGGTCTCGCCGCAGTGGGCCAGCACCGAGCCCGCCGCGAATCGGGTAAAACGACGCTCGAAGCGCACCGGGCGCAGTTGGTCGGGCCGCCGCCCGTCTGATCGGTTCTCAGTCCGGTTCTCAGTCCGGTTCCCAGTCATGGATCTACCCCACAAAAGCCTCTCTCCGCCCATAGGATAGGCGCTGTTTGACGCTTGAGAAAGGCGGCTTCCGAGGAACGACCCTTGCGGGTATGCTGACAAGGCTAGTCCGTCCGCGATTAAAGGTTCATTCAGCTCCCTTGTTTCAGTTAGGCTCTAATAAAGTGGGCGCATCGGGCACCGTCGCCCTCCACTACAACGTTCACTCAACCCCACCAGCTCCCCAAGCGCAGTTTCCTGTCGCTGCCATGTACGCTCAATTCCGCGAACGCTATCCCAACGGCAGCCTGACTACCACTCTGCTCAAGTATGAGTCGGGCGAGTTCGTGGTGCAGGCGGTGGCCAGCGCCGGTGAGATCACGCTCGGCTCTGGCCTGGCCGCCGCCCCAGACATCGAACTGGCCGAAGACCGGGCGCTAGAGCGAGCCCTGCGCGTCGCTGGCATCCTTGTGCAGCCGTCGTCCGCGCACACTCAGTCAACCTATGGCATGCAAGTGACGCTGATGTCCAATCACGCGACCGGCACTGCCGAACTGCCGCCC
Source organism: Leptolyngbya sp. SOY_34_metabat_272 (assembly GCA_031399305.1). Classification (GTDB taxonomy): domain Bacteria; phylum Cyanobacteriota; class Cyanobacteriia; order FACHB-261; family FACHB-261; genus FACHB-261. The sequence continues at coordinate 14,131 of JANNOU010000104.1, read as the reverse complement.
AACCGCAGCCCCAACGCCCTGCCCGAGCCACGAGCGGCGCTAGACCTAGAGGCTGAGGCCAACCTGCGCTCGGCTAACAGCGAGCGACTACCAGAGCGTTCGAATGGCAAGAAGCCCAGCGCCTCGAACCGCGTCTCAATGCCGATGGACCTGTCGGGGGTCATGGCTCAGATCGACGTGCAACTGACCCGGCTGAGCTGGGATGCGCACATCGGTAGCCGCCATCTGCAGGCGACCTACAGCAAGCGCTCGCGCAAGCAGCTCACCGAAGACGAACTGCTCGATTTTCTCAACTACCTCAAGGCCCAGCCCACGCCTGACGAGTCCCCCTTTTGATGTCTGATTCCTGGACCCTCCATGCGCAAAATTCTGTCCGGCCCGGTCTTCGTCCTCGATAACAACATTGACACCGACCAGATCATTCCTGCCGAGTACCTGACCCTGGTGCCGTCCAAACCAGACGAGTACGAAAAACTAGGCAGCTACGCGCTCTGCGGTCTACCCGATCGCTACGAGCGGTTCATCGAGCCAGACCAGCTCAAGACCCGCTACCCAATCATCGTGGCCGGGGAGAACTTCGGCTGTGGCTCCTCGCGCGAACACGCTCCGATCTCCCTGGGCGCGGCGGGCGTGCAGGCGGTCGTGGCCCAGTCCTACGCCCGCATCTTCTTCCGAAACTGCGCCGCCACCGGCGAGCTCTACCCCTGGGAGTCCGAAACGTGCCTGTATGAGCTGTTCCAAACCGGCCACCAAGCCAGCCTGGACTTCGAGAACCACAAGCTGATCAACCACAGCACCGGCCAGGAGTACAACCTGCATCCGATTGGCGAGGTCGGTCCGGTGATTGATGCGGGCGGAATTTTTGAATATGCGCGTTTAACGGGTATGATCCCCAGCGCGAGGGGCCAAAATAGATGCGGCGCTGAGGCCACTCAGGGTTCCAGCCCTTCGGTCGAACCGGAGGTGCGGGCCTAAGGCGGTCACCCAGGCCACACTCCACTTTCGTGCGGGCTTTCCGATGCAAGTCTTCATGTACCCTTCCACGTCTATGTACTCGTCTCAGCAGATTTCAGCCTGGTTACGCGGGCTGCTGACGGTGGCCTGGGCAGACGGTGACTTCGGCCCCGAGGAGCAACTGTTCATTGCCGCTATCACCCGCGAAGATCTTGCTCCAGACACGCCGCTCGATAGTCTGGAGCCGATTAGTCCTGAAGCTTTGGCCGTGGCCCTTGGCCCTGACAACCCCGAACTGGCCCAAAACTTCCTGCGCACCGCAGTGATGACCGCCGTCGCCGACGGCTTTTACTCGCAAGCGGAGGACGAATTGCTCCACCGCTTCTGCGCTGCCCTGGGCCAGACGGTCAGCGCCCTGCAGTCCCTGCGGGCGACCCTGCCTGCTGGACCGGGCGAGCACCCGCTCACCGCCATGGCTCAAGCGCCTGCCTCTGACATCCTGCAGCCGATGCGCAACTGGCTAGACAACATTGAGATTGAGGATCCACGCATCGCCCGCTTTCTCTGCCGCCTGATCCCCGCCCAGTGTCCCTTCGAGCGCGATGTGAAGCTGTTCGGTCACAAGGTCGTCCACATTCCTCCGATGTGCAAGCTGAACCCGCTCTACGAGCAACTGGTGGGGCTGCGCTTCCGCTCCCTCAACTACCTGGCCGATCGCTGCGGCGAGGACGTCGCGCAATACTGCTAGGACGGACCTTGCTCACCCTCTCCCTGGGATGCCGCTCGTTCTGGGGGGAGCGTGCTTAAAAGGGGCGGGGCGTCTGAGAATACAAAGGCAGCTCGAGGCGAAACTCAGCGCCCCGCCCTGGCGAGCTGATGCAGTGAATTTGCCCCCCATGCCCCTCGACAATCACCTTGCGGCAGATGGACAGTCCCAGGCCTGTGCCCTTGCCCATCTCCTTGGTGGTAAAAAACGGCTCGAAGATCTGCGGCTGAATCTCTGCTGGAATGCCAGGGCCGTTGTCCTGAATCGCAATTGTGACCCAGTCGGGGGCGCTCCAGGTGGTGGTAATCGTCACTTCGCCTTGCTCGCCTGCAGCATCCAGGGCATTGCTGAGTAGATTGAGCAACACCTGATTGATCTGGCTCGCGTAGCACTCGACCAGCGGCAGGGCGCTGTAGTGACGGGTCAGTTGACAGCCTTTTTTGAACCGATATTGCAAGATCAGCAAGCTGCTTTCTAGGCCCTCGTGCAGATCCACCGATTTGCGCTCGGCTTCATCTAGACGCGAGAAATTGCGCAGGGTCAGAATGACCGCCCGGATGCGCTCGCTGCCCTCCTGCATTGAGCGGAACAGTTTGGGAAAGTCCTGGCGGATGTAGTCCAGCTCTAGCTCGTCTTGCAATTTGGCAATGGCTGGCGGAGGCCGCAAATTGTGAACCTGATAGGCTGCCAGGATTTCGCTGAGTTTCGCGACATAATCCTGCGCGTAGGGGAGGTTGGCGTGGATGAAGTTGATTGTGTTGTTAATCTCATGGGCAATCCCGGCGACCACTAGGCCCAGGCTAGACATTTTTTCGCTCTGGATCAGCTGCATCTGCGTGGTGCGCAGCTCCTCTAGTGTGTCGCTCAGCTTTTGCGCCTGCTCTCGCGACTGACGGGCAGATGCCTGGATCTGGCTGTAAAGTTCCGCTTGCTGAATGGCAATGGCAATATGGTCGGCAAGCTGTTGTAAAAGCTTCAGGTCCGAGTCTTGCCACAGGCGTGGCGCGCGGCACTCGTGGGCGATCAGGAGACCCCACAGCCGTGAGCCGGTCAAAATTGGCACGATTAGACTGGCCTGGACCGCCAGCTTGCGCAAGAAGTCTACATGGCAGGGATCCAATCCGGCTTGCTGGATGTCGGGGATGGCCCGCACTCGCCCGCCCTGGTAGAGCGGCGCATACCCCTGAGAAAAGCAGTTTTCCTGACCGCTGGCCCCCAGAGCCGAAGGCCAGGGGCTGACAACCTCTTCCACCGTGACTTTGCCCTGCCAGTGGCCATCGAACTGGTAGACAACCACCCGATCGGTGCTCAGCAATTGACGCACCTCGCGCACCGTAGCGTTGAGGATGTCTTCCAGGTTGAGCGAGTGCCGAATGCGCAGGGTGATCCCGCCCAGCAGACTTTCGCGCTCGGCCTGTTGCTGCAGGCGCTGATGCGCCAGGATCGAGCCCAGTTGCCCGGCGACCTGAGCGGCTAGCAAGCTGGCCAGGCTGCGCCAGGTTGCCGAGTAGGCATTGGCATGGTTGGCGCTGAAGTTCAAGCTGCCAAGCGTGAGTTCTCCGGACTGCAACGGTAGAAGCATCAGCGAACCCGCCGCCGCACTGATGCCACACTCACCCTCGATCAAGGTCACCTCGCTTGAAGGCTGGCTCAAATCGGCAATGAAGTAGGGCTTAGCCTCGCGGAGCACGCGCCCTGGCCAACCCGCAGTGAGCGGGAAGCGCTGTGCGGGTGGAGGCGACCCATCGCTGCGGTTGGAGATCTCCAGGAGTAAATAGTCGAGGTCGGTGGATTTGAACCGGATGGCCAGGGTGCAGCGGTCAAAGTCGAATAGCCAGCGCAGCTTACGGCCAAGGATATGCTGCAGCGCACTGAGGTCGGTGGCTGTGCTGAGTTCGCTGGCCAATTCCGCTAGTAACCAGAGCGATTCGCTAGACATATTGGGCAAGGCTGAGCGCTGGCGGCACTGGAGAGCCGGATCTGTGCCGGGTGTTAGCCGACCAGTTGGCTAAGGCTGATTGGGATCGAGCGCTAGTAAGTTGGCGACGGTACAAATCTGCTCAAACAGGGCAATGGTGGCAACCAGTTCAAGCTTTTCCTGCGCGTCTAGGTCCAGGCTGTCCAGGGCCTGAGCAGTGCTGGTTCGCAGGTTCTGCCAGGCAGGGTCAGCGGTGGCGCTGGACTGGTAAGCTGCGCGGGTTGCGGTAGCTGAGGCAGCAACCCGCAGAGCGCCACGCGCGTCGCGGCTGAGGTCGTCGGCTGTGTAGTCACCTCGACTGACCGCCTGGAGCAACTCGGCATCGACTCCCTGCAGCGTGAGGCTGTGCAAGTGGACGCCCCGAACATAGTCACAGTGGGTGGCCCCGGCCACGACCAAGCCAATCATCTCCTTGAGGATCCTGGGCAGTTGGCCTTGCAGCACGACGGCTCGAAATTGCCCCCATAGGTGAGCGAGCAGCACAGGCTGGTCTTCCAGGAGCTTGAAAATGCGGGGTACGAGACCAGCTCCCAGTTCGCGTTCAATCTGGTCGAACGTCTGTTGGGCGGAAGGGGTTGAGCGAACGGAAGGGTCAAGGGCTGACATTTAACAACTCATCTCATCGGTAAGACTCAGCGTTGACGAGGTAGAATCCGCACCGACGTTCAGGGCAGCAAGCTTCATCGAAACTTGATGCACTCGCTAAAGTTTTTTGAAACCTTGGATCCCTTGATCTCAGAGTATAACTAGACCCTGGCCGGCGATCATCTATCCGGCGTTACGTATCGGCGAACCAACGGCAGCTGCCGGGGTTCTATCCAGATATGCCCCATCGGCTCAGAAGGAAGTAGACAGATTTGGAGGCGCTTGAGCGCCTGATGGGCAGTGCGATTGGGGGAGTAAGCGGATGTTGACCACAGTCGTCAAGCGGCGCGTGACCAGACGTTGTGCCTGGCGAAGCGTTTGGGGGGGATTGGCGGTTCTGGCTCTGACAATGATTGTGGCGCTGAACCAGCATCCTCTAGCGGCGCAGAACCCACCTGTGAACCGGGCGACGATCACCGAGATCTTGGAAAGCTCGCAGGTCTATATCCAGGAGCGGCAGGCTCGGGTGAATGACCAGGCCAGTTTGGGGCAGCGGCTGCGTACAGGTCAGGCCCGCGCCGAATTGCGTTTTAACACGGATGCGGTGGGCCGACTAGGGCGAAACTCGGTGTTGGTGGTCGGTCAGGTCGGTCAGTGCGCCCAGCTCCAGCGGGGCATGGTGCTGTTCAATGGGGCGGTGCAGGGCTGCACGCCGACGACCACGGCCAGCGTCCGGGGCACCACTTATACCCTGGCGGTGGATGAGGACGGCCAGGAGCAGATCCAGGTGTTGGAGGGGGAGGTCAGCGTTGGCTCGGTGGCGGACCCGGCGGCGCAGCCCGTGCCGCTGCGAGCTGGGCAACGGGTCAGGTTGCGAGCGGGCCAGGTATTTGGGGCGGTGGAGCCGCTGAGTCAGGCGGAGTTTTCGGATCTGCTCAAGGGGCCACTGTTTGAGGGCTTCAGTTCAAGGCTGCGCAGCCTTGAGCAGATCCGGGGCAGCTTTGAGCGGTTGTTTCCGGGGACGTCGTTCCCCTTGAGACGGCCCAGCCCTCGGCAGCGGCTTAATCCCCTGCGCCGCTTGCCGGGTCTGCCCGGCGGCTCGGATCGAGACCCCGGCTCCGGCTTGCGGCGGTCTCTGCTCTAGGGTTCGGTTCTGGATGGGCTCAGTCAATCAGGGCTTCGACGGTGTGTCGGAAGGCAATGAGCGCGTGGCTTTCCTGATACTCTTTCAGGGAGCGCAGGATGTCGTCGGAGACCTCCAGGGACACGACCGTCTTGATCTCGATGTTGGTGTTGTAGCCAGCGACGTCGCCCATTCGGCTGCCGTGGCGGCCTACGCCTTGTGCCTGACTGACGGTGTAGCCTGTGGCTCCCTGGGTTTCGAGGAGGCGGACGATGCGGTCTCTCAGAACTGTCTCGCCGATGATCGTGACTAGGACGGCGGGTTTGACAGGGGTGGCTTCGGCAGACATGGGGAACGGCTAGAACGGCTGACGGCTGAATATATATAGTATGGATGACAAGCCGCTGGACCTAAGGAGGCAGCTCAGGTCCGGGGTGTCAAAGCTCTCTATGGGTCGGCGGGCGACTCGACTGGTTTCGGGATCTCAACGTTTAGGAGCGGTGCTCAAGCTGTGCTTGCCAAGCGAATTCTGCCCTGCCTGGATGTCAAGGCCGGGCGGGTGGTCAAAGGGGTGAACTTCGTGGACCTGCGCGATGCCGGGGACCCGGTGGAGCTGGCTCAGGTCTACAACCAGGCCGGGGCGGATGAGCTGGTGTTTCTGGATATCACCGCCACGCACGAGGACCGGGGGATCATTTTCGATGTGGTCTACCGGACAGCAGAGCAGGTGTTCATTCCGCTCACTGTGGGGGGCGGCATCCGCGATCTGGACACGATCAAAGCGCTGCTGCGGGCCGGGGCCGATAAGGTGAGTCTCAACTCTGCCGCCGTGCGCGACCCAGATTTAGTCGATCGAGCCAGTGACCGCTTTGGCAGCCAGTGCATTGTGGTCGCGGTTGACGCACGTCGCCGCACCGACCCGGCCAAGCCTGGCTGGGATGTCTATGTGCGTGGCGGGCGCGAGAACACGGGGCTGGATGCGCTGGCCTGGGTGCAGGAGGTGGTCCGGCGGGGCGCGGGTGAGATTCTGCTCACCAGCATGGACGCTGATGGCACTCAGGCGGGTTATGACCTGGAGCTGACGCGTCGGGCGGCCGAGAGTGTGGAAGTGCCGGTGATCGCCTCGGGCGGCGCGGGTAGCTGCGAGCATATTCGACAGGCGCTCTGCGAGGGCCATGCCCAAGCGGCGCTGCTCGCTTCGCTGTTGCACTATGGCCAGCTCTCGGTGGCCGAAATCAAAGCCTATCTGAGCGAACACCAGGTCCCGGTGCGCTGGGGTTGAGGCCTGGCTGACCTCGACGAAGCTCTGGAACTCGCGTCCGAGTTTTGGAGGCTCGTGAGCGAGGTTTAGAAACTCTCGGTTGAGTCTCGGAGGCTCGTGCGTGAGGTTTGGAGGCTGGCTCGGCGTGCCAGAAGAGGCCCCCCTGGCCCCCCGAGTTCGGGGGGATCGCCGTCGGGGGGTTGTCTGTAGGGACCTGCCCTAGCCCCAGCCCCGTGTGAGCGACTTGCCCTCCAGAGCGGTCTTGCCGATTTTCAGTCGGTACAGGCTGCGAATGAGCGCCGGAGCAGCGGTGAGTAGCAGTACCAATGCCTGCACGATGAAGATCACCTCTTTGGACACCACGCCGCCCGAGCGCAGCTGCATCAGATCGCTGCCGTTGCGCAAAGCCCCAAACAGGATGGCCGAGAACACCACGCCGAGCGGCTGATTCTGGCCCAGCAGCGCCACCGGGATCGCGTCGAAGCCGAAATCGGTCGAGAACAGGGTGGGCAGGTTGTGGTCCACGCCCAGGATCTGCACAGTGCCACCGAGCCCCGCCAGCGCCCCCGATAGGGCCATCGCCAGTACCGTGGTGCGCCCTGGCTGGATGCCTGCATAGCGTGCGGCGTCAGGATTGTTGCCCACCGTACGCAGCTCAAAGCCCACGGTCGTTTTCCACAGCAGCCAGGCAACCCCGAAGGCCACCAGCAGCGCCAACAAAAAACCCAGATGCAGACGGCTGTCTGCGCCGAACAGTCGGGGCAGGACTGCGGTGTCCAAAATGTTCGGCGTGCGCACCACTGAGGGCGAGGGATCTTTCATTGGGTTCTTCACCAGCCAGTCCTGGAGGAAGAACGCTAGGTAATTAAACATGATCGTGTTGATCACCTCGTGCGAGCCGAAGCGCGCTTTGAGCAAGCCGGGAATCGCCCCCCAAAGCCCGCCGCCCAGCGCCCCCGCCACCAGAGCCGCCAGCGGATGCATCACGGGCGGCAGCGGCCACGCGTAACCGACCCACACGCCGCAGGTCGCCCCGATCAAAAACTGCCCCGCCGCGCCGATGTTGAACACACCGCTGCGGAAGCCCAGAGCCAGCGCCAGCCCGGTGAAGATTAGCGGCGTGGCCGCTACCAGGGTATTGGCAAGCGCGTCCGGCTTGAGAAATGCCCCATCCAAAAGTCCGCCGTAAGTGGCTGCGACCTTCGCCCAGTCCCAGTTGGTGGCTGAGCCGATCACCGGCACACTCACAACCAGGGCCGTGGCAATAGCCAGGCTGGGAATGACTAACTCACGCACGAACCGTTGCAGCATACACATCCTCTGACGGGGCAAAGCATGGGCGCGAACCAAAGCAAAGCCCATGCCAATTTTGCAACTATACCTGGCGAACCCTGGGATTAGGCTTACCGCCACGCGGTTGCCAAACTTGGAAATGCCGTTTCCTGGTTTGGCGATGCCACCTTCTGCAAGCAGATTCTATGCTGGAGACTGTCCTTGACTTCAGCCTGGTGCCAACCTAGTCTCAAGGGACAAGAACGGTCGGTTTGCAGCCTTTGCCAAACGGCCACCTGTAGGTTTCCCTTACTAACAATTGATGAGGGTTGAATATGAGTCAAGGCACATCGGCTCCAGTCAAACAAACGTTCCTGGTGGTTGATGACCATGAGGCGATCTTGGAGGGAACTGTCCCAGCTCTGGGACAGAAATATCCGGAGGCGGAAATTCTGAAGGCTCAAGATGCCCAAAGTGCCCGACGTCTGGCCGAGCAGCATCACCCCGAGCTAGTGGTGGTGGACTTGAGCTTGCCTGAAAAGCCGCACGCTACGGCTAAGCCTGAGGTGGGCATCGAGTTCCTCAAGACTCTGATGGAGGCCAGCCCCGCGCCGAATATTCTGGTGCTCAGTACCAATGTGCAGCCACTGGTACGTCTGAAGCCGACAATCAACATCTATGAAGGTGGCTTCGCGGCCATGGACAAATCTCTACCGATCCGGGAGATGTTGAAGCTGGTGGATCTCACGATGCGCGGCTCGATCTATTTGCCGCCTGAGGTGCGTTCCCGGCCCGAGTTTGACCGCAAATGGCTGGAGGTTCTAACCCTAAAATTTCAGGAAGGGCTGACTGACAAAGCAATCGCCGAACGCATGAAAGTCAGCGATCGAACGGTGCGTAACTATTGGATTCGGCTTCAGGATGCGCTGGGTGTCTACGACGAACCGGACAAAGATCTCCGAATTCAAATCGAGATCGAAGCAAGGAAAATGGGACTGATTAACTGATGATCCGCTGGCTAAAACGTTTTCGGGGGGCAGGGTTCTGGCGCAAAGTTAAACAACAAGCAAAACTCTGGCGCGAAGTGGCGTTACCGGGAGCCTCGATTGTGGCGCTGGTGATGATTGTGCGTTTGGCGGGCTTTTTGCAGTCGCAGGAATGGATGGCCTTCGACAGCTTTCTGCGTCTGCGACCGCCAGAGGCGATGGACACACGAGTGGTCATCCTCGGCATTGATGAAGATGATATCGACGCCGTCGGCCAATATCCCATCCCGCACCGCGATCTGGCCAAAGCGCTACGCATTCTCACCGCCTACCAACCCAGGGTGATTGGCCTGGATTTGTTTCGAGGACCCAGTGACGATATTGGGCGGGCGGAGCTGTCTCAAGCCTTCCAAGAAATTCCCAACATTGTCGGCATTGAAGTTGCCCTAAACGAGCAGACGGTCTTGAATACGTCTCCGCCTCCGGAGTTGCCGCCGAACCGGGTGGGCTTTGCCGACGTGATTGTCGATTCGGACGGCAAGTTGCGGCGCAGTATTTTGGCGGCCAAAACCTGGGGAGGCGAGCTGAAATACTCGCTGCCGTTTCAGGTGTCGCAAGTCTATTTGCAGGCAGAAGGGGCCTCCTTTCAACACGGTCCGCGCTCCACCGATCCCATTCGCTTGGGCTCGATTGTCATCACCCGCTTCCTGGCCAATTCTGGTGGCTATGTCCGCACCGATGCCAACGGCAACCAGGTGTTGTTGAATTTTCGCAGCCGTCAGCTCCCCTTTCACACGATTTCGCTCAGCGAAGTCTTAGATGGGAAGGTCGATCCCAGCTGGATCCGCGATCACGTCGTGCTGATCGGCATGACGGCAGCCAGCGTCAAGGATATGTTCATCACGTCGGCGGTGAAAAGCACGCTGCTCGCCTCGATTTTGGGCGATGGCGGGCCAGCCAATCAGGTGCTCTACGGCGTGGAAGCGCAGGCCCACACCGTGAGCCAAATTATCAGCGCAGTTCTGAATGGACGACCGTTTCTGAACGCTTGGCCCGAGCTTGGCGAATACCTCTGGATTTTGTTCTGGGGCCTTTTGGGCGTGACCCTGGGCATTTTGCTGCAATCGCCCTGGAAGACGCTGTTGAGCATTGCGATTGCCACGCTGGTCCTGATCGGTGGCTGTTACACGCTGCTGATTTTGGGTTGGTGGATCCCGGTAGTGCCGACCGTGCTGGCCCTGTGGGGGGCGGGGCTGACCACCGCATTTTTTGACCGGGACTTACGTGCTCTATTGGAGCAGCGCAGTTTAACGCTGAAGCGCAGCTTTGACGCCGTGCACAATGGCCCACTGCAAAATCTGGCAGTGATCTTGAGGAGCCTCGACGACGACAATTTTTCGTCTCAACAATTGCGCACCGAACTGCAAAGCTTGAACCGAGAGCTACGTGGCGTCTATGAATCGATGAAGCAGGAGATGCTCACGCGTAGCGACAGCCTCTATTTAGAGGGCAACCTAGTTCTGGATCTCAACACGCCAATTCCGGAGTTACTTTACCAGGTTTACGAGCTTACCTTGAGCCGTAACTTTCCTTGTTTTGTCGGTATCAAGACTTACATCCCTCCCAATTTTAAGACGCTGGAAGACTGCCCCTTGAACCTGGTGCAAAAACGAGGGCTCTGTCTGTTCTTGCAGGAATCCTTGTGCAATGTGGGCAAACACGCGTTGGCAGCGACTCGCCTGGATGTGAGCTGCACTCGCGAGCAGGGTTGGTATAGCCTACGCATCGTCGATAACGGAGCCGGGATTTCAAATCCGCTGAGCATGAGTGGCGGTGGCCGAGGCACCGACCAATCGCAGGAACTGGCGCGACAGTTGGGTGGCAAGTTTCAGCGACTGGATAACTCACCCCAAGGCACAATTTGTGAGCTGACTTGGCCGACAGCGCGTTTCTGGTTCTGGCGATTTTAGTGGCAGAGTCCTCCAGGCTTCCAGAGTTGGCAATGAGCTTGGCAATCAGGGGAATGCGACCTTAACCCTCTGCGGGTACGATTAGGAACAAATCGCTCCAGAGATTGCTCAGCTAGTTAAGAATTTCACGAGGACAACCCTCGAGGCCCTGTATGGCAACTTCTCGGCTATCGCAAAGAATTCGGCTTTTGAACAACCATTGGGGGTTCAGACTGATGCTCGGCATGACCCTGAGTGTGTTGCCTTTGCTTCCTACCGCAGGTCTGGCCAGCAGTCAGCCGCGCGCGTCTACCGCTGAGCGCCTGAGTGCCCAGGCTGAGATCGCTAGGCTGCCGGAGCCCATTGAGGACTCTGCGACCCCTGACCGTCGGCCTGCACGCACCCGGGTTTCGGGTGACGAACCGCCCAGAACCGGTGGCCTCTCAGCCGCCGCCTCCGAACAATTTGCCAGTGATCTGCCCCCGAACACGCGCGGCAGATCGGGCGGTACCCGAGGCCGCAGAACGGGCGTTGCTTCGTTGGACGGCAGGCTGCTACTGCTGACCTCCGCGCAGAACCTGGAGCAGACCACTTCGCGACGCCCGACCTTTGCCTGGTTTGTGCGGGATTCGCGCGCCTGCCCCATGGAGTTTCGGCTCTATCAGGTCAGCCCAGACGGCCAAACCTTCAGCCTGGTCAAAGAGGTGCAAGACGACAACTTCAGAAGCGCTCCGGGGATTAATGTCCTGTCGCTGTCGTTGTCTACGCCGGAGCTGTTGCCCGGCCAGAAATACGTCTGGCAAGTCGAGCTGATCTGCGACGCCAATTCCGTGAATGATTCGCTGGACAATACGCTGGCTGAAGCCGAAATCGAGGTCGTGGAGATGCAGCCTGACCTGCGAGTGCGGCTCTCCAGCACCCCAGATCGCGTGAGCCGCGCCAACTTGTTGGCCGACTCCAACCTGTGGTACGACGCTCTGAGCATTGTATTGACAGCTGGCCAGGAACCCAGGCTGAGCGATCTTAAGCAGTCTCTGCTCCGCCAGGTTGCCGTAGGCGATGCACAGCGAGGGGCGCTCCACTCTAGTCCCATCCGTCAGATTCAGCGGTGAAAGAGTCCTGGTGATCTTGCATCAGGCCCTGTTGATGGGCAAATCCGAGGATATCTTCTCGACGCGACAGATGTAGCTTGGCGCGAATGCTAGCCACGTGCCCTTGGACCGTGCGGATCGATAGATACAGGTGCTCAGCGATTTGACGATTGGTCAGCCCTTGGGTGACCCAATAAAAGATCTCGCGTTCTGTGCTGCTCAACTGGGCGATCGGAGAATCAGGTGCCAGCAGAAGACGGGCCAGATTGTCTGGCTGAGCGGGAGCAGCCACACTCGCCTGGGCTTGAGCGCTGCTCTGCCGGGCCGCACCTAGCTGAACCCAACGCACCTGTTTTTCAATGCGCAAAAGCAGTTCTTCGGTCTCGAAGGGCTTAGTGAGGTAATCATCCGCGCCCAGGAGCAGGCCAGCGACGCGATCTTGAGGTTCGGCCCGAGCCGATAAAAAAATGAACGGTAGCAGTTCCAGCCCCGGTAGCAAGCGCACCTGACGACAAAGCTCCAAGCCATTACACCTGGGCATTGTGATGTCGGCAACCACTACCTCAGGCTTACGACCCACTGGATTGTTCAAGATCTCTAAGGCTTCCAGTCCATCTTGTGCGGTCTGGACTGCATATCCCCCCGCCTCTAGCAGAATCTTCAGGGTCTCTACAAATTCGGGATTGTCGTCCACCACTAGGACCTGCCTCATAAAAATTCCTCTACCGGCCTGAGCCAGGTAGCAAAGTTGGTGCGCTCGACGCTGATGACGACTCACCGAGCGCGAGCGACTCAGTTTGCCCCCGACCCCGCACCTTCACCGCTGAACGGCAATCTTTGCCTTTGGCAGACTCTTGCCCATGTTCTGAGACCTGTGTTGCAAAACTCTTAAAATGTTGTAGCCTCATATCCGCAGTAACTACTGTTGAAAAATCCAAGCTTTTCGTTATCTTATTTGACATACCCAGGCATTTATCGTTCTTTAGATAAATTAGCAATAGGGATACTTAACTTTTCAAGTACGCGCTTGGGCAATGCAAACAGCGCTTTGATTTTTGTCGCCTTTTGCCGCTGATGATTCGCTTTCTGTCATGAGTTTCTGATACGCGAAAAGCAGGTACGCCTATCGTGAGCTAGACGACAGGCTCTCTTAAAAGTGAGATATTTCTGCGAGGTGACCTCAGTCTATTGTGATCGGCAAAGTTCATATATAAATGTAAAAGCATTTTAGAAAGCAGTGAAAGTTAAGTACTGCGTAGATCTCAACGGCTTAATCTGTATTGGACATTCCCAGAAGTTGGTTGATACTCTAATGGACAGATCGCCTTGTGGTCATTCGCGATCCTAAAGCGAACGATACAGGGCATGAAGGTGCATTTTGAATGATCCCCAGGCTTGCCGCATCTACGGCAACAGCGCGTGTTGTTGGAAGGCTCTTTTTCAAGATCTTGATCTAAATTCACTCGAATCAATCTCAATCGGCTGCTACGCCGAGCATTCCTCTGCCCTTGCTTTAGGACATCTACCGGCTAAGCAATTGAGGACAAGGTCCTCAAAGGAGGGCTTGATGCCAGAATCTCTGATCCAAATTCTGCGTGTGGTCGTTGCAGGCCCCGTAGGCGCAGGCATATCAACCTTTATTGAAACCATCAGTGAGATCCAAGTCGTACGCACCAAACATCCAGCGACCACCGCAGAGACCCAAAATCTAAAACCCCAAGCCACCCTGGCTATAGACTTCGGACGCCTCCTGCTCACCCCTCGTATGGCGGTGCATTTATACGGCACCCGCTGCCAGATCCGCTTTGACTCCATGTGGGATCTGCTGATCCAGCGCGCCCACGGGTACGTGCTCCTAGTCGCTGCGCATCAACCGGACCAGTTTGAGGTGGCTTGCTATATCCATCGTTGCCTGCGCGAGCGCATCACAGCACCCTTCATCGTAGGGGTCACCCACGTCGATGAGAAGACCGCCTGGTCCGCACGCGATGTCTTGCTCGCGCTCGATCTGGACTGGCACAATCGCCCTCCAGTGATCGCGGTCAACGCCAACGACCGCCGCTCGGTAGCCCGCAGTTTGCTGTTGTTGTGCCAACAGATGAACCCTGATGAGACCGCCCATCAGCAATTTTCAGGCCAGCTCCCTTCGGCTCACCAGAGCTATCT
>JANNOU010000097.1:0-46211 GCA_031399305.1 Leptolyngbya sp. SOY_34_metabat_272 | reverse complement strand
CCCCATATTTTTGTGGTTAGCCGTTTGATTTTTTTGGGTTTATTCTTTTTTTTTTTTTCCGGCCCTGCGCCACCCTCCCCGGCCTCCACCCCGGAAGGGGGTTTCGCACCCGGCCGTGCTTAGGCGTTGAGCTTGGTGGCGAGCAGTTGGTTGGTGAGCTTGGGGTCGGCGCGGCCCTGGGTCTTTTTCATCACCTGGCCGACAAAGAAGCCCAAGAGCTTGGTCTTGCCCGCACGGTACTGTTCCAGTTCTTTGGGGTTGGCGGCGACGATCTCGTCGATCGCCGTTTCCAGGGCGGCGGTGTCAGAGATTTGGGTCAGGCCCTTGCGCTCGACTAGGGCTTTGGCGGAACCGCCTTGCTCCAGCAGCTCGGGCAGGATCTCCTTGGCGATTTTGGCGCTGATCGTGTGGTCCTGGAGCAGGCTAAGCAGCTCGGCCAAGGCTTCGGGCGTGAGCGCGATCTCGCTAACCGTCTTCTTCTCGCTGTTGAGATAGCTAGCAATCTCGCCCATGGTCCAGTTGGCGGCGGGCTTGGCCTCCGCGCCCGCCGCGAGCGTGGCCTCGAAGTAGGCCGACACCGCATGGTCGTCGGTCAAGACGCGGGCATCGTAGGGCGATAGCCCCAGCTCGGCCTCGTAGCGATGGCGTTTAGCGGCGGGCAGCTCGGGCAGTTCAGTGCGCCAGTGCTCGAGGGTGGCTGTGCCGAGTTCGATCGGCACCAGGTCCGGCTCGGGGAAGTAGCGGTAATCACTAGAGCCCTCCTTGATGCGCATGCTGATCGTGCGCTGGCTGTTTTCCTCCCACAGGCGGGTTTCTTGGACGATGTGCCCGCCCGCTTCAATTGCCTCAACTTGGCGCTCGATCTCGTAATCTACGGCGCGAGCGATGGCGTTGAAGGAGTTCATGTTCTTGATCTCCACCTTGGTGCCGAACTGGGTTTGGCCCACTGGGCGCACCGAAATGTTCACGTCGCAGCGCAACGAGCCCTCCTGCATGTTGCCGTCGCACACGTCCAGATAGCGCAGAATTCGGCGCAGCTCCTGGGCGTATTCCGCAGCCTCCACGCCCGAGCGAATGTCCGGCTCCGAGACGATCTCCACTAGCGGCACGCCAGTGCGGTTGAAATCCACTAGCGAGTAGGCCGAGCCGGACAGGCGGTCGCTGCCCGCATGCACCAACTTGCCTGCATCTTCTTCCATGTGCAGGCGGGTGATGCCGATCTTCTTAGTGGTGCCGTCTTCGAGCTCGATCTCTAGCCAGCCGTGCTCGGCGATCGGCAGGTCGTACTGCGAGATTTGGTAGTTCTTGGGCAGGTCGGGATAGAAATACTGCTTGCGGTCAAACTTGCTGTGCGGCGCGATTTGGCAGTTGAGCGCCAGCCCGGCCTTGACCGCGAACTCTAGCGCCCTCTGGTTGAGCACCGGCAGCACGCCGGGCATGCCCAGGCAGACTGGGCAGATCTGCGTATTGGGGCGCGCGCCGAAGTCGGTGGCGCAGCCGCAGAAGATTTTGGTGTGGGTCTTGAGCTGGCAGTGGGTTTCTAGACCAATCACGGCCTCGTAACGGGTTTTAGCGGGCGCTGCAGTGGTCATGCTTGAAACCTTTCCCGTAACCTTTCAAACAGAGATTCTATTTTATTCGCTGGATCTGCGATGCTCACGAGTCAGGACCTGCTTATTCTGGTGGCCTTTTTCCTGATGGTGATTGCGGTGGGCTACGCCATCGCAGGTCAGCTACAGCCACTGATCGAAATTAAAAAGAAGCCGCCGGAGAAACCGCCTCAAGACCCTCCCCAATCCTGGCGAGAGCGCCTGAACCGTCTGTGGGCCTGGTTCAACAAAGAAGTTTTGGATGTGCTACGCCCGCCGCCGCCCAAGGCAGGTGGGGATAAACCCGATGTCGAACTCGCGTTCCGCTTCAAACTGCGCTACCCCAAAGACAAGGTGCCAGAAATCCCAATCCGGGTGACCAACAACACCAAGGACAAGCTGGTCTATATTCTCTGGGACCAGAGCACGATCACGATCACCTATAGCCCAGACAAGGTGCGCCGCATGATCTACCTGGCCGACCCCAAGCTGGCCAACGCCACTAAGCTCAAGGCCGACCCCGCCCCGATGGCCAATGCCTCGTTTATCTCCACCGTGTTGACCGAGCTACCCGACCTCCAAGTGCCGCAGATCGTGCCGCCCGGGGTTCTGGAGGATTACAAGGTGACCGCCGCCAGAACCCTGGAGACCGACAAAGAGTCGGGAGCTTTAAAGCCTACGACCATCGTCAAAATCGGCCCGCCGCCCGCCAGAGCCAAGCTAGAAGCCTTCGAGAGCTACCGCCGGTATTTGCGCGGCCAGGAGACTCGTGAGTTCAGCCTTAGCCTGGTGTACCAGGTCGGCGACGAGCCGACGATTCGCCACAACGCCCAATTCACGGTGCGCAACCTGCCCTGGTACATCCGCATTCTGGTGCCGGACGGCAGAAAGAAAGCCTAGACTGGACGAGTGGAAGAGCAGGTGCGGCGGTTGCGGGTCGGGCTCGACCCGGCCTGAGGAAAGTCCGGGCTCCCGAAAGACCAGACTTGCTGGGTAACGCCCAGTGCAGGTGACTGTGAGGAAAGTGCCACAGAAACATACCGCCGATGGCCGTGGCGGCACGCTGCTACAGCACAGGTAAGGGTGCAAGGGTGCGGTAAGAGCGCACCAGCAGAGTCGAGAGGCTCTGGCTCGGTAAACCCCGGTTGGGAGCAAGGTCGCAGGGGCAAGGGTTGGTCTTTTGCCTGCCCCGTTTTGGAGTACCGCACGAGGCGTCTGGTAACAGGCGTCCCAGATAGATAACCGCCTACACCGCAGTCTGGCTTCGGCTCAGGCGGGTGGAAACAGAACCCGGCTTACGACCCCGCTCTTCCACCCCGCCTAGCGGCGATTTATTGTTATGGAGATAGACCCCAGAAACCGAGCGCACTCAGTTGGGTAGGGTATTGCTTGAGGCAGGAGTGCGGTGTTTGTCCAACCTGCAACTCTTGGAAATTCCAGCCTCAATCTTGACCTCCAAAGTAGAGCAAACTTACGGCATTAAGCTGAAGGGCTATAATTTTTGAGCCGGCTTCTGCCCCCGTTTCATGCGAAGCATTGACCAGATGCCGCTGGCCTCACTGCTAAAAGCCTTTCTGACTACTCTGAGCAGAACGCAGGTGCCCCCCGAGTCCGCGGAGTATAAAGGGTGGCAGCAGCGTTTTTTGATCGCCCGGCTGCGCCTGGCAACCCAACTCACGTTTGCCTTCTACTGGGTAGTAACGCTGCTCAGCGTTATTTATGTCTATTTCCACCCACAAGAAGCCAGTTCGCTGATCTTGGCGGCAGTGGTGCAGTTGGGGCTGGGCGCGTGTTTAGCCTTGCAGTTGACCCCGCTCGGTCGCAGCCATCCGGGGCTGATGTTTCTAGGGCTGTGCTGGTCGATGACCTTGTTTCCCCAGCTGGCGGCATCGCTGAAGGGATCGGCCAACCCCAATGTCGGGCTTTGGACGCTGGTCTTTTTGACCTTGGCGGCGGTAATCCCGGTGCGTTGGCCGCTGCACGTGACCGCGCAGCTGGGGGTATTGGTCTGTTATTTCGGTCTGAATGCTGTGTTCAGCTCGTCCACTCAGCTACAGCCGACGCAACTGGCGGTGGTGAGTCTGTATCAGTTCTGGGTGTGTTTCGTCTGCGATCTGGCGGTTTACTTGTACGAGCAGCTGCAGCGAGCGGAATTCGAGTCGCGCCGGGAGTTGCAGATCTTTGTCCAAGCAGTCTCGCAGGATCTCCGCGCTCCGGTGCTCGATAGCTTGAGTGTGTTCAAGCCCTTGCAGCCGCCCCAGAGCGAGGTCAGCCTGGCCCGCACCACGCTTGTGAGCATCTTGGTCAGCAGCGAGCGTCAACTCCAGCTCATTCATAGTCTGTTGGAACGGGCCAGAATGACTGCGGGGAAGTCTGGCAGCCTGGTCAAGCCGGTCCCGTTCGCCAACCGGTTGTGGCAAGCTGCCCCGGTCCAGGCCCTGCTGGGGTGGCTGCGCAGAGGTTGGGACAGCCTGAGAAGCGCGAACTGCGGCGTGGCGACAGCGAGCGCAGTGACCGACTACGAGCTGTGGCGGCAGCGCTTCTTGCTGGATCGGCTGCAGTTGGTGTGGTGGATCACGCTGGGCGGCCTGTTGACGATGTTCGTCCCCGACTTGTACGACTCGCTGCTCAACCCCGCCAGACAGTCTGAGCTGTGGGGGTATGCGGCGCTCACGCCCTGTCTGTTGCTCTGGTTCGCGGTTTATAGAACGCCGCTAGGACAGGCTCAGCCCAGTGGCTTGTTTCTGAGCTTCGCTTTGGTGCTGACGCTTGTGCCGCAAGCGTCAGCAGCGCTGGTAGGGCGGGCCGACCCGGATATCTTAATTTGGGTGTTGATCTTTTTGATGCTGGCGACGCTGATCCCGGTGCACTGGCCCTTACACATCGCGGCGCAGCTGAGTGCGGTAGTCAGCTATTTAGGGTTGAATGCGGTGCTCGATTTGAATCCCAAGCTGTCACTGTCTAGCCAGATTGGGCTGGCTCTGTTCACGCTCTGGGTGTGTTTCATCTGCGATCTCTCGGTTTACATGCATGAGCGCTTGCAGCGGGCCGAGTTCGAGTCGCGCAGGCGGCTACGGGTTTTTCTGCACGCGGTGGCTCACGATCTGCGCACGCCGGTCTTAGGCAGCATTATGGTGCTGCAGCGCTTGCTGAATCAGCCGGGTGAGGCGATCAAGGTGCCGCGCTCGCTGCCGGAGCGCATGGTTCAGAGCGGCCAGCGTCAGTTGAGCTTGATTAGCTCGCTGTTGGCGGTGCATCAGAGCGAGGTGCAGGGGATGGTCTGTGCGTGTGAGCCCCTCCAGCTCGGCCCGTTTATCCGCTCTGCTGTGGCGGATCTGGAGCCGCTGTTGCTGAAAAATCAGGCGAGTCTCACCAATCGGGTGCCGGACGATCTGCCCCTGGTGAGCGCCGATCCCAATCAGCTGTGGCGGGTGTTCGAGAACTTGCTCACCAATGCCTTGAAGTACAATCTGCCGGGGTTAAGCCTGACCCTCCAGGCCACGGTTGAGCCGCCGATGGTGCGCTGTGTGGTCCAGGACAATGGCGTTGGCATTAGTCCGAAGCTGAGTAAGCAGCTGTTCGACCTCTACACGCGCGGCTCTCAGTCACGTCGCTCACCAGGGTTGGGGTTAGGTCTCTATCTGTGTCGGCAGATTATCAGCGCTCATGGTGGCCAAATCGGGGTCGAAAGCAGATCTGGTGCGGGCGCGACTTTCTGGTTCACGCTGCCGCTGGCTGCAGGGCAGCCTGCTAGTTCGGTTTCCTAGCGAGCCTGCTTTTGGGTAGGGTTCTTCCCAGCTTGAGCACTGAGCACCTGGGAAGAACCCGGAATGGGGGGCGTTTGCCCCCCAAACCCCCCACTGGGGGACGAAGCGCCTCCCCCAGACCCCCTGCGCAAGGGGTGACTGACGCGCTTGAAGTCGGTCAGATCTGACTTGGACTGAGATCTTTCATTTAGCCCCCCAAGCTCGGGGTGCTGGGCGGCTGGGGGGCCTCTGCTGGCGGCGTCTGCGGGGCAGGAGCTGGCTTTGAGGTCGCTTAGAGAGCTGGTCTACTCATAAATCTCCGGGTGGCGCTGCTTTCTCCATCGCTTCCGCTCTTCGACTGCAGGCTTGGGCCGGGTCTTGACGACTGCTCGCCGGTTGGCGGCAAGTTTCCATCTCAGTTCTGCAAGCTTAAGCCGGTTTGCGGCAACCGCTCGCCCAATAGCTCTAGAGTCCCGCCTTCCGGCTGCGGATCCAAGGCGCTTCTCGCCAAAGGGCCGCAGCTAGTCTGCTAGTTCCCGCCCGCCCGCGACAAAACCTGTTAGTGACTCAGCAATCCAGGGAACCTTGGCGGCAGGCTGAGTCTTAGACCCTGCAAGCCTGTGCAAAGCAGCCGTCGCTGGACTCAGTCTGCGTCATGCCTCTCTCTAGGAAAAAACAGCCATGTCTCAGCCCAGTTTCGGTGCGCCCGAAGAGGCCATCCTCGAAGATGCCAAGCTCAAACTCGATCTCGCCCGCCAGCATCTGTCGCAATTGTCAGGCTTCGGCATTGCCCAGCCCTGGCTCGACCAATTCCAGGCCAGCATCCAGGTCTACGAAGCCCTGCCCCCTGACGCCAACCTGCTCGCCGCCCAAAAAACTCTCACCGCTGACAAAGACGACACCCTCAAACAGGTAGAGCGCTGGGGCAACGCCCTGCGCCATCGCTGCAAATTCGCCTTCGGTAACGGCCCTCGCAATCCCTTTCCCACGATTGCCTTCCGCAGCGCCCTTGCCAGCGAATCCAAAATGCTGCAGGTGCTACCCAGTCTGATTGGCGTCGCCAGTCAGCAGGCTAGCAGCCTGAGTAGTGTCGGCCAACCCACTGACTACGCCGCCCAGGGGCAGCGTCTGCGCGAGCGCCTCGACGAACTCAACCGCCAGCAAGAGTTGGCCAAACGCGACCGCAAACTCGCGACCGACCGCCGCCGCCAAGCCGCCAAAACCGTTCACGACCGCCTGCGGCACCTCAACGAAGTCGCCCGCGCCGCTTACTGGGACCAGCCAAGCCAGCGCGACCTGTTCCGGGGGCTACGTGAGCGCTCTGAGCGCTCTATTGCCGACCCCACCGGCAACCCACCGTCTGAGATCTCGGCCACTTCGTAAGCGCTAGCACCGAAGGCAGACGAGAGCAGAGGTGAGCCTGTTCGGCGATGACCCGCTCGTTTGCCTTCGGTGCCCAGAGCAACTGGACGACGCTCGCTTAGGCGCGCTGAACTCCGAGCTAAACCTACCAACACTGGCGTCAGCAGTGCCAACTGACCGATAATAGGTCCGATTTTGGCAAATTCTTGAGCCCCAGATCTTCAACTTATGGACCTTTCTTTGATCCCGCCCCAACCGAAACCTGGCCTCCTCAATGTCCTGATTGAGATCCCGGCTGGCAGCAAAAATAAGTACGAGTACGACAAAGACCTGCAAGCATTTGCCCTCGACCGCGTGCTCTACGCCTCCGTGCAGTACCCCTACGACTACGGCTTTATCCCTAACACTCTGGCCGATGATGGCGACCCGCTCGACGGCATGGTGATCATCGATCAACCCACCTTCCCCGGTTGTGTGATCGTCGCCCGCCCGCTCGGCATGTTGGAGATGATCGACGGCGGCGACCGCGATGAAAAACTCCTGTGCGTCCCCGCCAAAGATCCGCGTTATGCAGAGTTCAAAAGCCTCTCAGATCTAGCCCCCCATCGCCTCGAAGAGATCGCCGAGTTCTTCAGAACCTACAAAAACCTAGAGAAGAAGAAAACCGAAATTCTCGGCTGGCAAGGTCTCGATCGGGTGCAGCCCCTAATCGACAAGTGCATCGCCGCCGCCAAATAGTTACGCCGGGCCTCAACCCAGTCTGACTAGGGGCGCACGTTTGTGCGCCCCTTCTGGTGTCGCTCGACGAGCAGCGTCTCTACTCTTCCTCATCTCCCTCAGACCCAGCCATCAGGCGGATGTTCTTGCGGCCCAGCTTGAGCATCAACTCATCGCCTGGTTCCAACCCCATCTGACGCGTGTAGGTTGCACCGATCAACAGCATGCCGTTTTTCTGGACGCTCACGCGATAGCTTGCCGCACGTCCACCCCGACCCGGCTCCTTGCCTTTGCCATCTAAGTCAATGCCTTCGGCGGCGATCAGCGCCTTATAAAACTGCATCAGGTTGACCCGCTCCCCGCGCTTGGGCGTTTGGGAAGTGTAGCCGCAGGCTCGCGCCTTTTCCTCTTTGGAAGCGCCCTTGAGATCCTTGATCTTCTCTAGCAACTCCCGGCCCGTCAGGGGTCTAGCGGGCTCGGCTTTGAGCGGTTCTGTCACTGTCTTTTTTCTGGCCATGTTTCACAGTAGAGAGACTAGGGTTTACAGAATTCTTCAGAGTATTGATGCGCTCTGATCCTGTCAACAGGATAACCAGAAACTGAACACCTGAAGGCCAGCAACCGTTGCCTAAAGGCCCCTAGTTTTTAGGTCCCCCAGCTGAGATTTAAGACGTGCCCAGCACATCAAGGCAACGGCAAGCAATCGCATCAGCCGAGTGTCGGCAAAGGCAGCCAAGACGCTTACTTTCGGGACGGCACTGGTCACCGAGGCCAAAGCTGTGCCAACGGCCCTTGAGCATGGCGGTCGAGACCTGTTAGATTGTTTGTAAAGCTTTTTAACGAAACGTCTTAAGAGTTATGACTTTTCCAATCTCCGTGGACCTGCCATCGGTTTCGCCATCGGTCTGTGCGCAGAGCCTCCGGGCCGAAAACGAGCAGCTCAAGCAGCATCTGGCCGCACAGCAGCGGGTGTTGCGGGCCCTGGGTCGGCGCGCGGAGCACTCGTTGGCGGTATTCGCTAGCCAATTGGAGTGGCTCGATCCGCTCTGGCCTGAGCGGTGGACCCAGCCCCTCGCGACGTTTAGCGGCGAGGTCGAGCGCCTCAGCAGCCTGGTACGCGATGCCCTCCTGTTGCAGCGCCTAGAGGCAGGACAGGTGCCGCTCCAGCCGCAGCCGCTGCCGACCTTGGCCCTACTGGAGCGGATGGCCCAGTTGCCGGGACCCCGCCTGCTTCGGGAGTTTGGCCCCCCTCTGCCACTGCTGCTAGCCGACTTGGAGCAGACTGAAGCCGTCCTGGTTGAGCTGCTGGGACGCGCACAGCGCTACTCGGATCCCGCTAGCCCAGTGGTGCTGGGGGCGGCGGCCTCTGGCGGCGAGTTGAATCTGTGGGTTGCGGCCCAGTGCTTCGGCCCGCTTGGAACCTCCGAGGACTTCGCGCCCGAGATCGCCCTGTGCTGCCGCCGCATCGAAGTGCAGTCGGGTCGTCTGACCTGCAGCCGACGCCCCGACGGGCTGAGTGCGGTCAGTCTGTGGCTGCCCGCAGCCTGACCCGAGCCGTCTGCCCTCGTAGCTGAGGGGCAAAACTCCGCCCCTGCGGCAACAGGCTTGCAGCTTGTTGCCAAAAGCTCGCAGATCCGAGTTCTGATCTCGGATGCAGTCGTTTTTTGCGACATTATCCGAGCTGCAGGTCAGAACAACCGAGCCTTTTTCTCGACCGCTTGGGCTCAAGGCTCGACGGCTTTGATTTTTTGCTGCGATCGCCGAGTGTTGGGCTCGAATCCCTGAGCTGGGCGCTACTCGCCTGCGCCCAAGACCAGCAAGGCCAGAAATGAGCCGCCGTTCCAGATGCTGTGCAGCAGCATTGAGGCAAACAGGTTACGCGAGCGCAGATAGACAAAGCCGAGCACGCAGCCGAGCACGCTCAGGGGCAACACGTCCGACAGGTTCAGGTGAGCCAGAGCAAACAAGACGCCGCTTAGGGCAATTGCACCGCTTACCGGCAGATAGCGGGTCAGTGAGGGCAGCAGAAAGCCCCGGAACAGCGTTTCCTCAAACACGGGCGCGGCCACGGTGACCATCAACAGAAAGACCATTTTGGCCAGCAGATCGCGGTTCTCCAGGATCTCCAGCAGCAGGGGGTTGCCGCCACCGCGCCCCTGGAGCAGCCGCTCGTTCAGCAGCGACACGCCGACTACCAAGGGCAGGGCGCTCAGGTAACCGCCCACCCCCCACAGCAGGCCACTCAGGTTCAGCCGCAAGCGAAACCAGTCGGGCGGCAGCGGCGCGAAATGGCGCAGCGCGCCTACCAGAATCAGAACCCCCGCGATCACAACCGTCGTGTAGTTCAGCAGGGCATAAAAGGCCTGCCCCCGAAACCCCAGCGAGGCTGGGACCAGCTCCAGCAACTGCAGCACCTGCAAGCTCAGCGGCAACAACAGCTGCCCCAGGCCTAGGAAACTGGCAAGCCACAGGGTCATGACCTCCCAAATCGTCACCCAGGTCCAGGGCACCGGCCAGACCGGGTTCGTCCGGCCTGTGCCGTTCTCTGAGCGCTTGCGGGCCAACAAACGCCGCAGCCCAAACCCCAGCAGCAGGACCAGCCCCGCCAGACTGCCGAGCAGCGGTAGCCCCGCCACGATCGCCAGCCGGGTCAGTGCGGTCGTGGCTGCCGTCTGGCGGTCGATCTGCAGCTGGCGCAAGGCGTCGGGGCGTTGCTGCTGCTCATAAAGCCGGGCCAGAGCCTGATGTTCAAACCAGCCGCTGAGCGTCTGACGCAGCCGGTCTTCGGCATCTGGCAGCAATTGGACTGGGCTACTCCACAGACCGCTGAGAATCCGCGCCGTCTCGGCCAGCTGCGAGCCCGGCAGCCGGGTTGCCGCCCCGTCCCAGGTAGCCAGTGCGGCGCTGACCACCTGGGACGGGGCGTCGGTCAGCTGCAACAGACCTAGGCGCAGATCGAGCCGGGTTTGCTCCTGCTGCAGCGCGGCGAGCTGGTCCAAGATCTGAGGTGCGTCCTGTCCCCGAGCAGTCAGTTGCTGCGCCAGTGCCTGCACCCGCTGCGTCTGGTCTTGCAGGCTGGTTCGCACCTCCTGATATTGCTTGAGGGCAGCGGCGGCCGGGTTTTCGCCCAGGGCACGGCTCACGCTGCCCTCAAGCTGGGCCAGATCAGGCGTTGCCTGCCACTGAGCAGCTTGTAGCACCAGATCTGTCTGATACAGTTCCAGACGAGACTGGGTCTGCGGCTGTTGAACACTGGCCCAAAGCGTACGGCCAACCAGCAACACAACCACAGCAGTCAGCAGGCCGAGGAATAATCGCTTGAGAGTCATGCCAATGCTGGGGGTAGAGAGTCACAAGGCTCAGCGGGGCCGCTGACGAGCCAGACAGACAGAGCAGACCGACCAGCGCGCCAGCTCACCCGGCGGAGCCGGGCTATCGCAGCCCGGACACAGCGGCCAATCACGACTCCGCTCCTGCACCAAACGCGCCCAGCGCTGGAAGGCCACAGCCGGATCTACAACCGCTGCTGCACTCTCGGAGTCAACCTGCGCAGGGCCGGTCCCAGAGGCTAGGGTGAGCCACTGGCTAGGGTGAGCCTTCAACAACTGTTGTTGAATCTGGCTGCTGGCGCTGGGCCGGGCCGGAGGCGCTTTGGGCGCACGCACACCAGTCACTGGCCGGTGCCAGCGAGCCACCGAGAACTGCAGGTCGGTCACTGGCTCCTGGAGTCGTGGGTTGAGCTTCGCCAGAATACGCGTTCGCTCAAACGCCAGCGTCTGCGCCCACACCGAGCTTGATACCGCCACCTGCAGCACTCCCCGTTGCAGCGACACGGGTCTCGCCACCGGCGCAACCACCGGCCCCACCACCTCCGGCCAAGCGTGTAGGATGCGCGACAACTGTTGTCCTCCCAGCCAATCCTGCCGCTGCTGCAAGCGACTGCAAACCTGGCTCAGCGCTTCCCATGCCATGTCCCCCACCTCGCGCCATTGCTCAGGCTAGTGTCGCACAAGTCCACCGGCCTTCAGCAGGAGTGGCGGGGTTGAGTCCGCGAAAAGTCTTCTATCCTGGTAAGGAACTCGATCCCAATCATTGATTGCAACCTTTGCCAATGAATGACCCAGTGCAGGAATTTTGGAGAGTCTTAGACGAGGTGACCGACTCGGTTGGCCTGGCATTCGATGAGGTCGCCTACAGCGTGGAAACGACCCTAGACGAAGCCTTCCTAGAGGTGCTGGAACTCGCCGAGCCTCTGATTTCCGCCTGCGGCGTCCTGGGAGAAGCGCTGACCCAGAGCGTTCAACCCCTGGCCGACGGGCACAATGCTTGCGCCGGCTGCCACCACTACCACGGCCAAGTCTACGGCGAGACGATGCTGGTCTGCGCTATGTACCCCTACGGCCCCGAAACAGCGACCTGCCGCGACTGGGCCTCAACCTGGGAAGCGCTGGGCAATCGCCTGACCAACTCGAAGCTCTAAGCGGCTTCAGTGGAAGAAAAAATCATTGTCCCTGTCGTAGAAGTGCAGACGACCGAAGCCCAGGAATTGGCCGTAGCTATTCTCCCCGGCTGGAGCTGCCGTGACCCCAAATAGATAGACACCGCCCACGCTGGGGTTACGTTCGGCTTTGAGGGCAACAGTCACCGTACTGCCCGGCATCACTGGCGGGTCGAAGACCACCGTGACGGCACCCGTCTTCGGGTCCTGAGTGCTGCTGACGATGGGCACTGCTGGGCTGCCGCGAAAGCCCCTGCCCAGAAAGGCGCGGCTGCGCTCGAGATCGAACTGGACAGTATCGAGATTTTCACGTTGGGCGATCACCACCTGCTGCAGCGGCTCCCCAGCATCCTCCGGCAGCGAGAGTGTAAATTGATAGGTTGCGCCAGACATGCGAGCGCCGCTATAGCTGGTCGCGGCCTCCACCAAGCGAGGCGGGTGGTTGAAATAGACTTGGCCGTTGGCCAGCCGCACCGCTGTCGCGGGCAGGCTGACCCAGAGGCTAGACAGCAGCGAACCCAGCAGCAGGGCACCGGAGCGCAGAAACTGGGGCTTCATAGGACCACGTTGGCAAGAGGTTGCCTCTATTCTGACCAATTTTGGCTGGTCAGCGGCTGGGTCGTACCCCTATCCTGTGAGCAAAGTAGCCGAGGGGGGCACAGCAATACCATGGGCCAGACTCCTAGGCCCCAGCGTGCACGTGAATGGGTGATGGTCTGCGGGCTGGGGACGCTTGGGATTCAGTGTATTCGGGTGCTCAAGGGGTATGGGGTGCGGGTCAGTGCCATCGATACGATTGCCCCAGATACCTTAGCTGACCTGGAAGCCGACCACCTGATCTATGGTGACTGTCGACGCACCGACGTGCTGGTTCAGGCCCGCATCCAGGACTGTCGCGCCGTGTTGCTGGTCAGTGACAGTGAGCGCACGAACGTAGAAGCCTCGCTCGCAGTCCGACGGCTGAACCCGAACACGCGTTTGGTGGTGCGGGCCGACCAGCAAAATCTCAATGACCTGCTGGCCAAGACCTTGGGAAATTTCGTCGCCTTCGCCTCCAACCGTCTGGCGGCTCCCGCCTTTGCCTTAGCGGCGCTCAACGCCAACGTGCTGGGCTACTTCGAACTCGAAGGCATTGAAGTGAAAAAAAGCCAACTGGTTCAGGTCATCCAGCGCACGATTGCTCAGGGCGACTCCTGGTGTGGCCTGCCGGTCGACCAAGTCAATTCCTCCAGCTATCAGGTGCTACAACACATCCCGGCAGCGACGAAAACGCCATCAGAGCCGAGCGCAGACCAGGGTTTGCTGCCCCTGTTCCATTTATGGGACCCTACAGAGCGTCTGCAGGCCGGTGACCGGCTGGTGCTGGTGACCGCTAAGGCCCCTAACGACCAGACTCACCTCCAGCACCCGCTCGGCCAATCGCAAACCGAAGTTAGCCTTCAGCCTGAGCGCTCCCGGTTGGCCCCCGCTTACTCGATCTATCAGCGCCTGCAGCAGGAGTGGCAACGCATCGGACGCACCGGCCAGGGCATCCTGACTGCCCTGGGGTTTTCTTTGGCGCTGGTGGCTCTGTACATTGCCTGGTTTCCCGGCAACCTGATCGAAGCGGTCCTTGCCGCCCTACTGCTGCTGACCGGCGGCAACTACGGCGACTTGCCCAACGACGGCTTCAGCGCGGCCCTACGCCTGTTCAGCATTGTTCTGACCGTGGCAGGCACGGTACTGACCGGCTTAGTCTACGCACAGTTAACCAATTGGCTGCTGACCGCGCGTCTGCAGTTCATGGCGCGGCGTCCGCCCTTGCCCCAGACGGGCCATGTGGTGATAGCTGGCCTAGGACGCTTGGGACGGCGGGTGGCGGTCCTCCTGCAGGAGTTTCGACAACCCATCGTAGGCATGGAGGTCAAGCCGCCGGAAGAGCATCTTCTGCCGCAGCTGCCGATCGTTTACACCAGCGGCACCAGCGCCGCAGGGCTCCAGCAAGTCACGATTGCCCGTGCCCGCAGTCTGCTCGCCGCCACTAGCGATGACCTGATCAACCTGGAAATTGCCTTGCTGGCCCGCTCCCTAAACCCTAGCTGCGGTCTGGTGATCCGCACCTCTGATGCTCGCTTTAGCGAAGATGTGGCGGGTCTTCTGCCCAACGCCCAGGTATTGTGTGTGCCAGTACTAGCAGCCAAAGCCTTTGCCGCTGCCGGTCTGGGCGAAAACGTGCTGAGTCTGTTTCAGCTGGGAGATCGCACGGTCCTGGTTACGGAGTACCGGGTTGAGGTCGGGGATACCTTGTGCGAACGGCTGCTATCCGAGATGGCCTACGGCTACTCGGTCGTGCCGATCCTCCACCAACGCTGGTCAGACGGGGTGGGAACACTCTACCCTCGCTACGACCGGGGGTTACGCCTGCAGGTCGGCGACCGCTTAGTGCTATTGGCAACCTCCACCAGCCTGCAGAATATTGAGCAGGGGGTCATCCTGCCGCGCCATTGGCAGTTGACGCTGGAGAGGCCGCAGCCCAATGTCGAGTCCCTAGATGTGGTCCAGGTCCTGACCCGTCATCTTGGCTACACCCTGAATCAGGCTCAGGCCTTGCTGGGCAATCTACCGTGCGTCCTGCCCGAGCCCCTCTACGCCCTCCAGGCTCACCGGCTGCAAAAGGCACTGGAGCGCTGCGGCGTCCGCGCCCGAGTCAGCGACTGGCAGACTTGAGTCCCAGGATTAAAGGCTTGGGCCATGAGCCTTCGGGCTAGTCTGATCGATCTGCAGCTGAGCAGCTGCCGCCTCAGGCGTTCTGAGCTTCGGGAATTGCAACGCCGAGGTTTGGCCGACGGGGCGCTGGGCTCCGAGCAACTCCGGTTGCGACAGCGACAGCGCCTGGAGGTTCTGGTCCATCACCGAGCGGGGCTGCTCGCCAATCGCCGAGGCCAGCAACTGGTTTTGCGCACTTAAGAACAGGAAGTGAGGGATGCCATCGATCTGATAGTGGCTCACCTCTGGCAGCCACTTGGTGTTGTCCACGTTGAGCATCACAAAATTGACCTGCTCGCCGTAGCGCTGCCGCAGGTTTGCCATCATCGGAGCCATCGCCCGGCAGCTGGTGCACCAATCTGCATAAAACTCCACGAGGCTGGGCCGGTCGTTAGCCTGAGCCTGCTCCAGGGGCACCGCCGCCGCCGCCAGCGCGCCCAAAGACACACTGCTGTTCTGTAGGCGAACCCCAAAAAACAAGCCAGTGCTGAGCACCACTGCCGCCAGCGCGACTAACAAGTTGCGTAACCAACGCCCGGAAGCAGGTACGTTGGACGGTTGAGAGTCGGGTTCGAAAACAGACATGGGCACACTTACACACTCAACGGAGGCTCAGGCAAGATTCTGATGCTATCCATCAGTTTAACTAACGGTGCCTTCGTTAAGTTTCTCTGACCTTTTGCGCGAGCTGCCGTCACGTCTGCACAATATCAACCGCCCCTAGCTTCCTAGAGGCGAGCCGCCAAAGCCAGAGCCAGCAGCGCATTTCGTACAAACCGCTTAGGGGGCCTGATATTAAATATGATAGACTAAACACATAATCCTAGCCTGACTTAAATAATGAAAAAGCTCATCACGAACAGAGTGTCAATCCAATCTCAGCAGCAGGCGCAGGCTGCGCACCGTGCCAATGTTCTCGCTTCGCTAGAGCGGCGCATGGAAGCCGCACGCAACCGAGGAGACGCTCACCTGCTCAACCTGCTGGAAGACGAAAAACGCCAGCTCGGTTGAACTTTGGGCTCTGCGCTAATCCGCTCAGCCAGCCATCATGACTCATACACCAGGGGCGCACTATAAAGTTGGACCCTGGCAGCTTAGTGAACGCTAACTAAACCAGTTCAGGAAATTGTCCAAGTCGGCGAAGTTGGCTGCATAGGCCAAAGTAGACATCTCGTAGCCCTTGAGATTGACCTCGTGCTGCTTAAAAGGTGGAGGGGCCATTCGAGGGGACTTGAGGCGACGGTAGGCGGTCTCACCCAAGGCGATGTCCAGGCCGATCTGTTTGGTCGCCGTCTCCAGTCGGAAGGCGGCATTCACCGTGTCGCCCAACGCTGTGTAGTCTGGGCGGTCGCCGCTGCCGGTGTTACCCACCATGGCGTAGCCCGTGTTCACACCTGCACCTACCCGCAGCGCAAACGGCAGCGGGTACTGCTTGTTCAGCTCTAGGGTCATGTGATGCAGCGCCGAGAGAGCCCGAAAGACTTTGAGCATCTCATCAGAGCTGACCTCCTGAGTGCCGTGGATCCAGACCGCCATCACAGCGTCGCCGATGTACTTGTCTACCCAGCTGCCGTAATCGCGGATGATCTCGCCCGCATGGCGGAACCAGGTGCCGATGACTTCCGAGAGCAATTGCTCATCCAGTTGGCGCGTGAGGCTGGTGAAGTCGCGGATATCTACCACCAGCACAGAGATCAGGCGGCGGACGTGAAGCGTCGCAGTGGCCGTAAAATCATCGGCGCTATCCATACCGATTGAGGAGTCAGGTCCATGCGTCAGATCTGGAGAATAGAACTCCAGCTCTGTCTGGCCGAAAGTCAGGCGGTCGCCGCTATTGAGGGTGACCGGGATGCTCACCCGGCGGCCATTGACAAAAGAGCCATTGCGGCTACCGAGGTCAATGAGGTAATACTCGCCAGACTCCATGCTCTGAAGCATGGCATGGTTGCGCGAGATCCAACGGTCGGGCAGCACAACCGTATTGTCATCACTGCGCCCGATTGTCCAGCAGCGGCTGTCCACTAGCGGTACCTGCCGTTCCCCGAATTCGGTGTGCAGCAGCAGGTGAGGAGTGGGTTGCGAAGTCACCACAGGGTCGAAAAACAGAAATTAGCCTTCCTCTACCTATGATGCATCCTGTCACAGTAAGGTTGCCCTCGGTACAGCACCCGAAGCTGCGAATCTGGCTCAGGCCAGCCGGGCACTCAGCCAGAATAGACCATCGACGAGCAATGTGCTCAAGACCGCACCGCTGAAGGCACGCCAGTGCAGAGCCCGAGAGCGCAGAGCGGTTAGACCCACCGCCAACAGCATCGCCACCAACAGGCTCGCCCAGAGCAGCCCCCAGGGTGACTGCACCTGCTCTAGAGCAGACCCGAGAATTTCCCCTGCTGCCTCGGGAGCCGCGTGCATCAACCGTCGCCAGTGCGGGATCACGCCTACTAGATAGAAGTAGAGGTCCGTCACAACCGTGCCAAACAGCGAGCCCAGATAGAAGTAGTTGCCAACCCGCAACAGGGGATGGCGCAGTTTCCACAGAGCTAAGGGAAGACCTAGGGCTTCCAACGGCAGGTGGAGCAGCGGCTCCCAGCGAAGCCAGCCCCAGTACAGCGCGCCCGTCAGCCAAGTCAGGGCAAACCCCAGCAACAGACTGCCCCAAAGCTGCCGTCGTCGCGAGCGCTGGACCATCAGAAAACCGCTCAACCCCACCCAGAGGCCGCTCAGCAGCAGGCCCACCCAGGGCCAGGCGCGCACCAGAGGCGCTTGGCCAAACACAGGCACCGCAACTAGAAGCGCTGCTGCTGACCACATCGCCCAGGCAGGCAGGCTCTCAGCTGCCTGTGCCGGCCCCTCTCGAGAGGAATTGCCAAGTTGACGCACTGACGGAGCTACCAGTGCGCCTCGGGAGGCAGAAATCAAGTCTGAACAGGAGGTTGCAGAAGCCACAAGTGCGACCCAGAAATGAGAAAGGCATTATCAAAAGCTAAGAATTGTAAAAAATTCTTATCCACATAAGTTTACGATATCACAGCGCTGAGTATCCCCCCTAGGGGCATTTGCCTTGAATTTAGCATGCAGGGCCAACGGTCACAGGGCTGGCCAAGTGCAAACTGACCGGATAGCGGTTGTAGGTGAAGTTATTTTAGGGAAGGCAAACTTGCAGGATGTCCTGGATGGCTTCACTGAGTGTTGGTTACGACTGGGCACCGTTGTTTCTGGTAGCTCCGCCAGGGGCGGTGGAAATCAACTTCTGGCAGGCCTTTGTGATGGGCTTAGTCCAGGGCCTGACGGAGTTTCTACCGATTAGTAGCACGGCGCACCTGCGCGTGGTGCCTGCGCTGCTGAGGTGGCCGGATTTTGGGGCTGGTTTTTCAGCAGCGATTCAACTGGGCAGCGGCGTAGCTGTGCTGATTTACTTCCGCGAGGATCTCAGCCGCGTGCTCAGCGGCACGCTCACAGCCTTTCGCAAGCAGCAGTACGAATCCGAGGAGTTCAAGATCTTTTTGGGGGTGATGATTGGCACCCTGCCGATTGTGTTTGCGGGAGCTGCGGTCAAGAAGCTTTCACCCACGGGAGAGCCCACCCGGGATCTGCTGGTCATCGCCCTGACCTCGATTGGTCTAGCCATCCTGCTGGGATTTGCAGAGCGCTATGGCAAGCGCAACCGCAGCCTCAAGGACATCCGCGTGCTCGACGGCATTCTGGTGGGCGTGGGGCAAGCTCTGGCACTGATCCCAGGGGTCTCCCGCTCGGGTTCCACGATCACGACGGCTTTATTTTTGGGGTTGGAGCGACCTGTGGCGGCGCGGTTTTCGTTTTTGCTGGGCGTTCCAGCGCTGTTCATCGCAGGGATAGTGGAGTTTATCACTGAGGCTCAGAATGCCTCCAACTTGATGGCGATTCTGATCGGCATGCTCAGCGCCTTTGTGTTTTCCTACCTCTCCATTGATTGGCTACTGAAGTTCCTGCAACGCAGCAGCATGCTGGTTTTCATTGTCTACCGGGTGCTGTTTGGCTTCTTTTTGCTCGGCTGTATCCAATTTGAGATCTTGCAGCGCTTCTCTTGAGGGTAGGCGCGCTTTAAGCACCTCCAACTGCGGAGGCAGGAAGTAACCACTTGGGGTTGAATGGGGGCTGACTCCCGTGCGGCCCCTTTGGCATGAGGCTCACCATTCTCTCGCGCAGCCGTTCGCTCTACAGCACGCGGCGGCTGATCGAAGCAGCCCGAACTCAGGGCCATCAGGTTCAGGTACTCGATCCCCTCGAATGCTCGCTGCTATTGAATCGCCGAGGGCCACAGGTTCTCCATCGCAAGCAGATCCTGCACCAGCCAGACGCCCTCTTGTCTCGCATCGGCGCGTCGGTCACTGCTTACGGTCTGGCGGTGGTTCGGCAGTTCGAAAGTCAGGGCGTTTTGTGCCTTAATAGCTCTCTAGGTATCGCCACGGCGCGGGACAAGCTGCGGGCTCTGCAGGTGCTCAGCTCGCAGCATCTGCCCACGCCCAAAACCGCCTTTGCCCGCAGCGCCACGAACCTCAAAGCCGAGATCCAGTTGGTAGGCGGCCTGCCCGTGATCTTGAAGGTTC
This sequence comes from Leptolyngbya sp. SOY_34_metabat_272, assembly GCA_031399305.1. Classification (GTDB taxonomy): domain Bacteria; phylum Cyanobacteriota; class Cyanobacteriia; order FACHB-261; family FACHB-261; genus FACHB-261. The sequence continues at coordinate 26,968 of JANNOU010000097.1, read as the reverse complement.
TCGAAGGCACGCAGGGGGTCGGCGTAATGCTGGCAGACTCCCTGCAAAAGGCGCAGTCGATTGTCGAGGCGTTCTCGGCGCGGGGTCAGAGTGTGCTGATTCAGGAGTATGTGGCCGAGTCGCGGGGCCGCGATATCCGGGCCTTTGTGGTGGGTAACCGGGTGGTGGCGGCCATCCTGCGCCAGGCGACCGGCAGCGAATTCCGGTCCAATCTCCATCAAGGCGCTCAGGCCCAAGCCATTGAGCTGGCACCCGATTACGCGGAGACCGCGCTCAAGGCGGCCCATGTTCTATCTCTCGACATTGCCGGGGTCGATTTGTTGCTGGCCCGCACTGGCCCCAAGGTGCTGGAGGTCAACGCCTCGCCAGGCTTGGAGGGGGTTGAGAAGGCAACTGGCGTCGATGTGGCAGGCGCGATTGCCAGTTTGGTAAGCGAGCGCTTTCAACTTCGGCGTTGAGATTCAGGGTTGAGGCTGAGCTAGGCCAGGCAGAGCGGGGGAATTAGAATTCTCTGGATCTTCACGCAGCAATATATTCGCTTAAACTTTGCTGTGATACCCAGGATCTAGTCCTCTTGGCTCCAGACGGTGCTCTGCCGGGTTAATTGCCATGCTTGATTCTGCTCAGTGTCCGCCATCGGCTCAGCATTGGTCGGCGTTTACCTGGTGGCTTTCTTCGGGCTTGATGCAGGCACCGACACTGCTGATTCTGGCTGGTTTGGCCGGGGTCGGTCTGGTCTGGGTGTTTCGCAACTTGAGCCAAAACAACCGAAAAATTTGGCGGCGTCAGTTTCTGGTCTGGGGCAGTGTTTTGCTGCTGATTTATTTCACGCCGGTTTTGCGGCCTCTGGTCAGCTTGTCAACGCGGGTGTTGGTCAGCTTTGTGCCCCAAGATTCGGGGGCAGCAGCGGATGCCATCGTGATTTTGGGCCGGGGGCGGGTCTTGCAAGAGGCTCGGGTGGAGACAGCGGCTAATCTCTGGCAGGCGAAACGGGCTCCCATCATCTTTGTGAGCGGTGACGGCGATGCACAGCCCATGGTCGAGGCACTGCAAGCACGCGGCCTGCCCAAGCAAGTGCTGGACGGCGAAAATTGCTCGAAGACGACGGAGGAGAATGCCCGGCTCACCGCGTCGCGGCTGCTGCCTCGGGGCGTCCGGCGCATTGTGCTGGTCACAGACCCGCCCCACATGCTGCGCTCGCTGCTGACCTTCAATAGCCTGGGGTTCACCGCCACGCCTTCCCTCAGTCCCTTTCCCAGCTGGTATCCGACCCGCCAGCGGGCCGTGCTGGTTTTCCGGGAGTATACGGGGCTAGTCAGCTATGGGGTGCTCGGGCGCTTTAGAAACCAGCGAGCCCCGACCCTGAGCAGTTGAGGCTGCTATGGTGGGGAGCACCGCTAACTGACTCGCTAACTAACGGACTGCTGCCATGCTCTCCAGTGCGCTGCCCACGACTCAAGCTCTGCCGCCCGGCAGCCTGCGCCGGGTTCACCATGTGGCCTTCAATGTGCGCGATCTGGCGGCCTCCCGCCGCTTCTATGGCGCAATTCTGGGCCTGCACGAACTGACCGGCGAAGCCGTGCCGACCACGCTGAAAGAGCTGGTCGCCGCTGGCAAAGTGGCGAACTTTGTCACCCCTGATGGCACGGTGATCGACCTGTTCTTTGAGCCAGAGTTGCTGCCGCCCGACCCGGACCCACGCCGCGCCTTCAGCCGCGCCCATCACCTGGCATTTGATATCGACCCCAGTGCCTTCGACCAGGCGGTCGCTGTGCTCCAGGCTAACCAGGTGCCCCTCGACCACGGGCCGGTCAGCCGCCCCACCGGACGCGGCATTTACTGCTATGACCCCGACGGGTTCATCATTGAGATCCGCTGCGATCCGGCAACCTAGGGCAACAAGCCTGGGCTTCGCAACGCCACACTTGACGCACGGAAGACCAGCAATCGCCTGCAAACCTGCAAACACGGCCCTCGAACACGCAACTCTGGGGTCGTGAAGACCAGCCATGACCTGCGGGGAGGCACCGACGCCCTTCGACCAGGCAAGCTCGGTCTGCGCTCGGCCAGGCTCGGGCTTCTACAGGGAGCGCTCGGACTTAGGGACTGCAACTGCCGAGAGTCCGGCGGTTGAGCGCAGATTTTGAACTCGGATTAAGTCGGTGAATTCGGGTGCAGAGCGGCCCTCCAGCTTGGTGACCGACTGAATCCCTTCCAGCAGATGTCGGGCAGCGTCAGGCTCGGGGTAACCCCGCCGTTGAGCCACGCGGATCGCCGCTTCATCGGCGGCCAATTGCGAACCCGTGCCCTGGTTAGCGCGCCAGACCTGGCTGACGGACACGGCTGTCAATGCCCCGCCCACCACCGTGCCCACCGCATCTACCTGAATGGCTTCGAGCAAGGTACCCAGCAGCCCGGCAACTGCCAGCCCCTGGTAGAGATCCAGCTTGAACCAATTGCTCTCGCTAAGCCAGCTCACCTCCCGCAGCAGCAGCAGGTCGCGCTGGGGCTGGGGCAGGCGCGCCCACAGGTCAAAATTTATCGCAATCGGCTTCTCCTGCTGCCTCAGACGCACCCAGAGGTTCGCAGCCGCAGGCCCGACAATCACTGCCGTCTGCTCCGGCTTGCTGACGATGCGTGTAGACATGCGGCCTGAAGCGGGCATCAGGTCCTTGAGGCGAAGGATCTCAAGATCTGGAGTCATCGGGGCAACAGGAGAGTGCAACAAGACAAGGCAACAGGCGGCGGCAGAGCAGCAACCCTCAGCCAGAGGGCCACGCCTGTATCCTACAAGACCGCCTGGTAGAATGCTCCTGTCCTCCTCATGCCAGGTGTGCCATGCCCGACACCAACGCTCCGACCACCACTGGCGCTGACGCGATTGACGTCGCGATTGCCCAGGGAATCGACTTTGATGGCTCGTCCATCCCCACCGCCAAACTGGCGCTCTATACCCGGGTCATGGGCTTAGAAGCCGGGCGGCAGCGCAGCGGCGTCAGCAACACCATGCGCTCACGCATCGTGCGCATCGGAGCCAAACACATCGCCCAGGCCGAACTCAATCAGCTGCTACTCGACGCCGATTTCGCACCGCTCAAAGACAAAGAAATCGCCTTCTACTATGGGGGCAAATGAGGCAGTAAGTTGCTCCCATTGAGTTCACTCAGGCAGAGAGAAATGACGTGACCGGGACGCTGATTATCTGGACCGCGATTTGGGCCTTCAGCTCTGTGCTGTGGGCAGAAATCACCCGCGACTTTTACCACATCCTGGCCCACCTGAACCCCACGCTGATGCGCTGGCACGGCTGGCATCATCGGGTATTTCGGCGCGATCTCACGGTGATCAACCCAGCGATCTACCGCCAGGCCCATTGGCGTCACGACGTGCCCGAGGCACTGGTCATGCTCCTGAGCAGCAGCTTACTGGCAGGGGCCACTCATCTCTGGGCACCGGACCAGCGGTGGGCGGTCGCGATGGGGGTGCTCTACTCAGCAGGCTTCCTGGCCAGCGGCATCGCCCGCGGCAACGGCTGGGCGCTGGCCACCGACCTTACCCACCAGCCTGGCCGCTTCGAATCGCCCCCCGCCCAGTGGCTGGTGAACCGCTCTTACCACTGGCGGCACCACTTTGACGACGGCAACGCCTACTTCTGCGGCACCTTCACCCTGGTCGATAAGCTGATGGGCACCAGTCTGGCCTTGAAGGGCAAAACCATCGCCGTGACCGGCGCTTCCGGCAGCCTGGGACGTGCCCTGCTGCAACGGCTGCGTCAGGAGGGCGCAAAGGTCCTAGCGCTTAGCTCCCAAGCCGAGCCCGTGCGCATTAAGGTCCACGGCGAGCCGCAGGCAGTCGAAACCCTCACCTGGCAAGTGGGCCAAGAAGCCGCCCTGGCCGAGCGTCTGGCCCACGTGGACATCTTGATCCTCAATCACGGCATCAACGTCGGCGCAGCCAGAACCCCCGAGGCAATTGCTTGCTCCTACGAGGTCAACACCTTTTCCAGCTGGCGCTTACTGGAGCTGTTCCTGACCGGCGTGCACAGCTCCGCCGACGTGGCGCTCAAAGAAGTCTGGGTCAACACCTCTGAGGCCGAAGTTAGCCCTGCCTTTAGCCCCCTTTATGAACTCTCCAAGCGGACCTTGGGCGAGCTGGTGACTCTGCGGCGACTAGACGCGCCCTGCGTGATCCGCAAGCTGATTCTGGGACCGTTCAAAAGCCAGTTAAATCCCTACGGCGTTCTGTCTAGCGAGTGGGTTGCCGCTCAAGTTGTGGCCCTGGCCAAACGCGACGTGCGCAACATCATCGTGACCATTAACCCGCTCACCTATCTGTTGTTTCCCTGGCAAGAATTCTGGGTTTCGACCTATTTCAAGCTGTTCAGCCGCTCTGCAACTCGATTGCCAGCAGCGAGCCCTAACGTCTCGGCGCCCAGCGAGGCCAAATGACCCGGCAATGGCGTCAAGGGCAGTATCTGATCAGCACCGATCCCAACCGCTTGGACTTGTCGGTTGTGCACAGCTTTCTCACAACCTCCTACTGGGCGACAGGAATTCCTCTCGAGGTCGTCAAGCGCTCGATTGACCACTCGCTAACCTTTGGTTTGTACACAGAAAGCCAGCAAATTGGCTTCGCTCGCGTGGTCACCGATTACACCACCTTCGCCTATCTCTCTGACGTATTTGTCCTGGAGCGCTTTCGAGGAATTGGGCTGGGCAAATGGCTGATCGAGGTTGTTGTTTCGCACCCTGAGCTGCAGGGCTTGCGCCGATGGCTGCTCGGTACTGCCGATGCGCACGGACTGTATCGGCAGTTCGGTTTCACGGAGCTAAGCCGACCCGAACGCTTCATGCAGAGACACAATCCTGACCTTTACGGCTGCTGCGGTTAAGAGGTGGAGCGAGATGAGACTTCTGCACGGTGGGGCGATCTTGTTCGACCTCGACGGCGTCCTGGTCAATTCCCGAGCCAACATTGAACGACACTGGCAGGTGTGGGCCCAACAGCGCGGCCTGGATTTCGACGAAATCGTCAGGACCTCGCACGGTCGGCGCGCCCTAGAAGTCATTCAAAGCCTAGCTCCGCATCTGCCTGCTGCCGCCGAAGCCCAAGCCCTCTCCCAACGCGAAGCAGAAGACACTGACGGGGTCGAGCCAATCCCCGGCGCAGCCGACTTGCTGGCGGCCCTACCCGCTCAAGCCTGGGCAATTGTCACCTCAGGCACTCGAGCCATTGCCATCGCCCGGCTGCGTCACGTGGGGTTGCCCCTGCCCGCAGTGTTGGTCACCGCCGATGATGTCAGCCAGGGCAAGCCGGATCCCGAAGGCTACTTACAGGCGGCTGAGCGCTTAGGCATCGCTGCACCACACTGCTTGGTCATCGAAGACGCCCCGCCCGGCATCCAGGCCGCTCAGGCTGCGGGCATGGCAGTGATCGGCGTCGCCACGACTTACCCAGCCTCGGAACTGTGGGCAGCCAATGCCCGAGTTCAGGCCCTGGCCGAGATCCGTCTGGGGCCGCTCCAGCCCCTGGGCCACGGCGAAACTCGCCTAGAGCTCTGGCTGCCAGAGCAATAATCCAATCAAGCGGGACTGAGCCTGATCACAAAGATTGAGTTCGAGCACCCCAACCAATGCCACCCGCACTGGAGGAGTAGTCTAGAGCACTAGTCAGTTTCCAGGAAATTAACGATGCCTGCACGGATTCGTCTAGCCAGGATTGACCTGAGCCTTTGTCCCTGTGTCGCCTGTGCTGGTTGAGCTTTCCCCAGAAGAACTTCTGAGTTGGGTGCATTCAATTCTGAACGCCCGCTATGTCAAAACCAATCCCAATTGTCAGCAACGCGCCGAACTGGGCCGGGCATTTGGAGAATACCTCACGCGCTCCACGCAGTTCAAACTGCGCAAAGAAGAAATCAAAGCTCTAGAGTGGGGCGGCTATTTTCACGACATCGGCAATATCGGGATTCCGGACACGGTTTTGTTTAAGCCCGATAAATTCACCAACAGCGAGTGGGAAGTGATTCGCCGTCATCCGCTGATTGGCCATCTCATTTGCAGTCAGGTCAAAGCACTCAAGCCCGTGCTGTCAATTGTCCGCAGCCATCATGAGCGTCGAGACGGCTCCGGCTATCCCGACGGCTTGGAAGGCAACAATATTCCGCTGGAAGTTCAGTGTTTTCAGTTTGTCGATATCTATGTTTCTGTGGTCAGCAAGCGTTTTGACCGGGGGGCGCTTAGCTCCAGCGAAGCGCTGCACATCATCGAAGAAGAAGCACAGCGCGGTTGGCGAAACCCAGAATTGGCCGAGCTGTTCCATAGCTTCGTTCGTAAGCGCGATGCCAGCCACGCCTGAGCGGCTAAACCTAAAAGAAACTTGAGCCGTTGTCTGAAACGCAAACGGGTCCCTTTAAAATTGCCCAAACCGCAGCAATTTAACAGACCCAGAACCCGCGATGACGTTCGACCTGCCCAGAGCCCGGCAAGACACCCCAGGCTGCCAACACGTCTTGCACTTTAACAATGCCGGTGCCGCGCTCATGCCGCAGCCTGTCTTAGATGCGATGATTGCCCATTTGCGCCTGGAAGCTGAAATAGGAGGGTACGAAGCAGCGAAACAGGCAAAAGACGCCGTTGAGCAGGCTTACGATGCCGTGGCCAGGCTGCTCAGCTGTCAGCGCGACGAGATCGCCATCGTCGAGAATGCCACTCGCGCCTGGGACATGGCATTTTATGCGATTCCCCTGAGGCCCGGCGACCGAATTTTGACGGCCACAGCAGAATATGCCAGCAACTACATTGCTTTTTTGCAAGCGGCCCAGCGGACAGGCGCAACCATCGAGGTGATTCCCAATGATGAGTTCGGCCAGATCTCGATTGAGGCGCTGTGCCAAGCGATCGACCCGCGCGTGAAGCTGATCGCCATCACCCATGTGCCCACCAACGGCGGCTTGGTCAATCCAGCGGCAGCCGTGGGCCAGGTGGCACGCGAGGCGGGGGTTCTGTACCTACTGGACGCTTGCCAGTCAGTCGGGCAAATGCCGATCGACGTCAACGCCATCGACTGCGACCTGCTCTCGGCTACGGGGCGTAAGTATCTGCGTGGCCCTCGGGGCACCGGTTTTCTGTATGTCCGACGCCGCTTGATCGCAGAATTGGAGCCGCCATTTCTGGACTTCCACGCAGCCCAATTGGTCGGCCCAAATCGCTATGAAGTCCGCGCCGACGCCCGGCGCTTTGAAAACTGGGAGTGCAACTACGCAGCCAAAATCGGCCTGGGCATCGCCATCGATTACGCGCTGAGCTGGGGCTTGGCGGCGATTCGTGACCGCGTCGTCGCTCTGGCTGAGGCGCTGCGCCGCCAACTGCAGGCGCTGCCAGGGGTTACGGTGCACGATCTGGGGGCGCAGCGCTGTGGCATCGTCACTTTCACGGTCGTAGGTCAGCCACCGGAGACGATCCAGGCGGCGCTGGCCGAGCGTCGGGTCAATGTCTCGATTGTCACCTTGAATTCAACTTATTTCGATATGGCTGCGCGGCAGCTAACGGCACTCGTGCGTGCCTCCGTTCACTACTACAACAGTGAAGCAGAAGTTGAACAGTTCTGCGCCGTCCTAGCCTCTCTTATTTGAGCCAGCACTCAGGGGACGACGGTGATCACGCCCAGCGCCGCGCCCTGATAGTAATGCGACATGATCTGCTGATAGCCCAGGCCCTGAGTTGCCATGTTGTGGGCACCCCACTGGCTCAAGCCCAAACCATGCCCAAAGCCACGTCCGTAGATCACAAACTCACCCGGAGGCGCGGCCACTGGGCTGAGGCTAGCCACCGGCCCAAATCGGGGCACCACCGAAAACAGGGTGCTGCGCAGATTTAACAGCGTGCGCAGCCGAGTGCCCTCAATGTCGCGGCTGCCTCGGTCTCCCGCCACGCGCATGAGGACAACACGGCCCTGCGGTGTGGTGCGCAGTGGCGTCATCGAGAGGACATTGCCGATGCCGGGGATGAGCGCCCGCAGCCGCGTCTGAGAAACTCGGGCGCTCCACTCGTAGACTGGAGCACCGACGTCATAATCTGGGACGCCGCGCAGGTAGGGTAAAGTCTCGATCCAGACATCTTCCACGTTCTCGGTATGCCCCCCCGAGGAGGAGTGATACACCGCCTCGATAATCTGACTGTTGTAGGTGACCACCTGGCCCGAAGTCTCGCGCACCGCTTGCTGCGTGGTTAACGACTCGCTGGCCAGACCTTTGTAAACCTGCCAGGTTTGACTGTTGCCCAGATCATAGTTGGCGTTGGCATTGCGCTGACGCTGGAACAGCACGTAGGAGCGCGCTGCCACCGACTGCGCTTTGAGCGCCTCCAGTGGCCAATTGCGCGGCATCTCCGCACCCACAACGCTGTAGAGATATTCCTCCAAACTCACCCGATTGACCGCCAGAATGCCCGCCGAGCTGCCGACCAGCTCAGTCCGCCCCCGATACCACCGGTTGCCGATGAATACATAGCCGCCATCCTGTGGCTCAATCCAGAGGCGACGATCCTGCCAGGGTCCCAGCCGCACCCGGCTGCCAAAGCGTTGGGCATAAAACGCCTGCATGCTGCTGAGCTGGCCAAGACTGCGCCCATTGGCACCTTTGACCAGGGCTGGGGTGGAACTGCCCACCCGCAGGCGACTGGCGCGCTCTTGAATAGCCACCCGCAATTCCAACTGCTGCGGGCTGGTCTTATCCTCCGCCTGTACGGGCAAAGGCAGGGCCGTTTGCCAGGCTAGCGAGAGCCCCAGCATGAACGGCAGAATCTGTCTCCAGTAGCGATTGTTGGGGATGGCCCCCGGACTCCGTCGTTCTGTCTTCAAAGCAGCACTCCTCCAGATCAGACAGCTCAAGGTCGGCATTGCGGGAAACCGCAGCCCAAGTCCGACGATGGGAACGGACCTAAGGCTCTGCCCCAGCTCAACAGCGACTGGCTAGAACTGTTTTAAAGGTCCTGGCGCAGAAATGCAATCGCAGGGCTAACATTTGGCCACCTCGCGCCCAATCCCCTGCGCCGACATGGGGTAGACAGCGTCAGAACTGCTCGCGCAGCCGTTTTAGCCCCAGGCCTAGCTCGGCTAGCACCTCCGGCTGCAGTTGGTCGAAGCACTGCTTGAGATGGGCAATGTGGGCCGGGAAGACTCGCTCAAACGTCTGCTGACCGGCTGGCGTGAGCACAATCATGAAGCAGCGCCGGTTATCTGGGGGCACCTGCCGCTGCACAAGACCTTTTTGCTCTAGGCGGTCCACAATGCCGGTCAGCGTTCCCTTCGTGACCAGCGTCTTTTCGGCCAACTTGTTCATGCTCATGCCTAAGGTGTTGCCCAGGGTGCTGAGCACGTCGAACTGACAGGGGGTTAGCCCCAACTGGCGGATGTGCCGCTCAGAATAAGCCGAGTAAGCCTGATAGGCCAAAACCAGCTCGCGCAAAGTGGACATGAACGCCTCTTGGGCAGCCGCCTGAGTCTGAGTGGGCGGTGGAGCTTCTGCGCTTGGCTGAATCAGGAGGGTAGGTTCCATGAGTCATTTCACTTAGTACATCTACAAACAATACTAACAGAAACTATAGCTGGATTAAGTTTTGGTTAAGGCTCAACCACTGCGACGAGAGAAACGGCTTATCTAGGCAGCACTTGACGCAGTGTGCTGACCAGTTGAGCGATTTCTTCTTCCGTGGTCAGGTAGTGGACTGAGGCCCGGACACAGTTGGGATCAGAGATGTCGCGCACCAGGACGGATCGTTGTTCGAGGGCCTTCACCACAGCCGTATGGTTCTGACCGGGCACCTGAAAGGACACCAGGCCTGCCTGTGGGGGCGCGGTGTGTAGGCAGCGCACACCAGGGATCGCTTGCAATTGCTGCCAGAGGCTGCCGCTCAGGTTGACCAGGCGCTCATAGCGCGCTTGGGCGCTGCCCCAGGTTTTGTGCAGGGCTAAGGCTTGGCGCAGCCCCCCGTAGAGCGAGTAGGCCGAGGTAGAAACTTCGTAGCGGCGGCTATCGGGCTGCCACTCAGCCGGGCCAACCGAGGAGCATTTCTGGGCGCTGCGCCAGCCGATGAAGGTCGGGGCCACCTCCCGCTGGGCACTCGGGCTGACGTACAAGCCCCCCGCCCCCGCAGGACCACAGCACCATTTGTGACCGGTGAAGGCGTAGAAATCGACGCCCAGTTCCATCAGATTCAACGGCAAGACGCCCATAGACTGTGCTGCATCCACCAGCACCAGGGTCTGCTGCGCCTGGCAAAAGCGCACAATATCTGCCAACGGCAGCACTTGGCCGGTGTTCCACAGGATATGACTGATTACCAACAGGCGGGTGCGAGGCCGCAAATGCTCAGCCACCACAGCCGCCGCGCCGCCTACGTTGAGCGTGGCCTGCAGAGGACAGAACGAGACCTCAAGGCCAAAGCGCCGCTGTAACTCGAAAACTGCTGCGACCACGCCCGGATGCTCACAGTCCGATAGCAGCAGATGATCCCCTGCCTGCCAAGGCAGCCCCCACAGCACAATATTGCAGCCCACAGTGGTGTCTTCAGCCAGGGCAATGGTGGGCGGGGAAACGCCCAGCTCCTCGGCCAAGGCCACCCGGATTGCCTCACACTCCGCTGTAACCCAATGGTGACGATTGCTACTAAACGGCCCCAACTGATCGAGTTTGCGATAGCCGTTCTGAATGGCATCTAGGGAGCAGGTAGGTAATGGGCCTTGCCCTCCGTAATTAAAGTAGGCCTTATCGGCCAGAGCCGGAAACTGCTGACGATGCACACTGATCGTGGACATGAGCGCGAAGGGTACCAAAAACTCCTGGATTCTACCCTGGGCAACCGGCTAAAACGCCCACAGGGGAACAGCCCCCTACTCAAAAAGCCCCGAATGATGTCATGATCCCATGGGTTAGGGCCGGATGGAGCTGGGACTTAGGCACTCAGTATTGGAGGGCTGAAACAGCACATGACCCCCACATTGAAGTTCTAAGTGACAGAACAACCTTGTGGAGGTCTTGGGGAAATATGCAATAAAGTCCTTTCAGCTAATCGAAGCTGCCAGCTCCTCCCGCTCCTCAGGCGGTTTGAGGCTGGGAAAGAGGAAATGATTCTCCTCGACGTATTGCGCTCCGAACAGGCCCTTCTCAGCCCAAAAGTAGCGATCGGTCGTGTGCTCGTTGCGTCGAACCAACAGCAACGCAGGTGGCAGAATCCCAGCGTTGTGAATGAACTTGCGGGCAGCCGTCACCGGCTTATCGTCTCCGCTGTCGATGCTGAATTGAGGAATATGTTCGAGGATCCTGCGTCCCTCAAGCCGACGCCGACTTTTCCGTTTCCGTCTCCTGGCCAATCTCTTTACCTCCTTGAACGTAGCTTGGTAGGTGACCGTGATCCCTGCCAAAGTGTGTTTGCGGCTACAAAAGACGTAGAGAGTATATCGGTTCGGCCCCAGGAATTCAACTTTTTTTAACGGAAAGACACAGAAAACTAAACGCTCACTCCGGAAACGGTTAGCAGACCTAATCAAAGCGAAGATCTAGAGGGTCAAACCCTGAATTAGGGTCTTAGCAAAGAAAGCCTAAAAGGCATTGCGCTCAGCGGCTGGGCGAGGGACGCCAGAGCAAAAAGCTAACGCCAAAGGCAGAGATCCCTAGAATCAAAGCCGCTGCCACCAGCACCGCCACTTGCAGCCAGCCCGGCGCTGTGTGACTGCCAACTTCAGAACTGCGCAGAGGATCCAAGTCGCTAGGTTCTTGTTGGTGATAGAGCAAGGGCTCCAAATCAGGTTGAGCTGGGGGTTCCCAATCAGGGGGAGAGGTCGCCCGGACTAAGTCAGCAAGGGAAGGGCGCACGAGCGGCCCTTCGGCAGTGGCCTCCAAGGTATCCAATGAGGCAGTTACCTGCTTGAGACGAGCGCAGGCACGCACCGTTGCTTCGATCTCCACGCGGAACCTCTGGTTCTGGCGTACAAGCTCCTGATTCTGGAGACTCAAGCTCTCCAACTGGGCACGGGCCGCTTGCAGCTCGCTCGCCAACTCGCGATAGACCGAGATCGGCACAGAGGCTTGCTGGACACCCACTCTCGACTCGGCACGGGGAGAAGCGGCGTTGGAGTTAGGGGCCATAGGCACGGCTATCAGAGCGCAAGGTCAACACTAGATCTGGCCTCTATGGTAGTTCGGCTGGTTGGCCTTTTGGGCGCCTCGGCTTAAGTCGCCGCCTCGGACAGCTCGATCACCCGCCCCTGCCGATCCTTGACCAAGAAATTCAGCGGCTTTTCAGCCCGAATCTTGTACTTAACGCCGCGTGTTTGGGTGCGCATAAGCACCTTTTCTAGGCACTCGTGATCAAAACAAACGTGGCGGCTGCGGCGGGAATCGGTGGCACTAGCCCCGCTGACCACGTGGAGCTGCACGCTTTTTTCAAGCTGATACCAGAGGCCATCCGTTGCCTCGGTGCGACGACTGGTCGCGACGCTACTCCGCAGGTCAGCCGGGAAGTAGAGGGGATCAATAGCCGCACTACCTAGGCTCTGCTCATAGTTGTAGTAGTAGTGCAGGGGCACATCAGCAGCCGGTAGGTCTAATTGCCCTTCGTAGAAGTTCCGGGCTTGCTCTAGATCGGACACCATCACGGTGTAGACCTTGGGCGCGCTGGTCAGGAACATCCACATAGCAACTGCGTAGGCAGCCAGCAGCATCACCATGACGCTCTGGGTTGAAAAGAGCGCATCTAAGGGCAGCAAAACGCCCAGAAGGGGCGGGGTGCAGACGGTGAGTGGCATTAGGTACATACAGAACAAGGGAGGGAAAAGGTTAGGGCAACCTGGCTGAGCAGAGCGCTCAGCGTGGCGACAGACCTCTCAGCTTTGATCCTAAGCCGTCCGCAAATACATTGCCCCTTACTCATTCACCATATTATTGCTTACCGCCGGGAGAGCGGACAGGTTCTGGCGATCGGCAACACATTGCTCATGGCTTCCTCGATCAGAGCAGTGACCGCCTGACATTGGACAGGCAGCTCTAGGGCTGGGGCACCAGCGTCGCTGGCAACTTGCTCAGGCAACAGGGGTAGATGCACAAAGGTCACCCGCAGGCCACGGCCTTGCGCGGCACAGTACAGGCTCTGGTAGAAGACTTGGTTGCATAGGTAAGTCCCTGCGTTCTCAGATAGCTCGCAGGGAAGTCCTTGCTCCCGCAATTTGGCAGACCAGAGTTCCAGGGGTAGGTCGCTGGTGAGAATGTCAGGCCCCTGCAGTTCGATTAGCTCCTGACGCGGCTGCTGCCCACCGTTGTCGGGGATTGGAAAGTCTAGGCAATTGCGGGCCAGACGTTCCAGGCAGACGACCGCGCGACCCGAGGCCTGGCCTAGACTCAGCAGCAGCGACGGCTGGTAAGCGTCGAGCGCCGCGGCTAAGCTCGACCAGGCTCGCTGACGGTCGCAGGGCAACAACAAAGCCACCACTCCGATCGGCAGACTGGGGCGCAGGTGCTCTAAGACCTGCTGTGAGGCGTTGAGCACAAAGTTGCCATAGGGTTCAAAGGCTGTCACCAGAAGGCTACAGGAAGCAAGCATGGGATAGCAGCAAGCAGGGTGGAGCGGGTCAGAGCTGGGTCGCCTGGGGTTTGGGCGTTCCGGCAGCTTCGGGCGCAATCGACCTGGGGACAAAGGTTGCCTCGGTCACCTCACCGGGTTTGCCCATTGGGCGGGGCGATTGGTGGTTGAAGGTCACCATGACACCGCCCGCATTGCCGACCCGCAGCACCAATTTCTGTTTGGCGGACCAGGTGCGCTGTGCTCCTTCATGGAGCATGCCCTCGAACTCCATCTTGCCATCGCTGATCACGCGCAGCCAGGACTGGTTAGTCAGGGTTATTCCCACATTCACGGGCCTCTCCCCAGAGAAGGCAAACGGGGTCGCCGTGCCGGAATTGCCGCTCGCTGCCGGCGGCGAAGCCCAGGCGCTGCCAGCGGTCGAGGGCCTCGGCAGGGGGGACGTCACCGTGGGGGTCAACTCGGCCGCGCCACCCAGATAGGTTTCTGCATCACTTACCGAGGCTTCAGGGCGCTCCAACAGCAGCGACAAGCTGCCGACCGCGCAGGCGATCAGAGCCACATAGAACAAGTACAAGTGCATCGGGCGCAGCTGAGCGGCCTGGGACTCCCGCCAGCCCGGTCGGTCCTGCTGCTGCGAGTCTACCGGGAAGCTGTAAGCCAGCTGAGCTCCATCCAATCCCAGAGCATCGCCAAAGCGGCGGATGAAGCCCTGCACATAGACAGGCTCAGGCAGTAGGTCGAGGCGTCCCTGTTCGATAGCGCTCAGGTGCCGCATTTGGATTAACGTTTGCGCAGCAACCGTTTCGAGGCTAAGCACTCGGCCCTCGCGCACCTGGCGCAGATGAGAGCCCAGCTCGGCCAAGCGATCTAACTGCTGTTGGTCAATGGCGGGGGCGGGTCCCCTGCTCTTACTACGCACTCCTCTCACCTTCAATCTCCCTGGGTTCTGAATAGCTTGAACGATGACTACACAACACTTTGAGCTGATGCACTTCAGCGGCAGTCAGAAGCCGATAAGATCCGACCGGCAGTGCTCCCAACTGCAAGGGGCCAATCGACAGACGATGTAGGGCTAAAACCGGATGGCCGAGCAATTCAGCAACGCGACGAATCTGGCGGTTACGCCCCTCTCGCAACACAATCTCCAGCCGAGTGGTCTGGGCGTCGCAGCTCAGCAAGCGCACCCCTGCCGGTAGCGTGCGATGGCGATCTAGGGTCACACCCGCTCGCCATCGCGCCAGGGTCGTAGCCTTGGGGTGTCCCTGCACCTGCACCTGATAGGTCTTGGCTACCGGCTGCGGCTGACCGATTGCCATGGCATCCGGACGATGAGGATGGGTCAGGTGGTAAGTCAGATCCCCGTCATTGGTCAACACCAGAGCCCCGGTGCTGTCTGCGTCCAGACGACCTACTGGATGTAAGCCGGTACCCCTGCGCCAATCGACCGGGATCAGATCTAGCACGGTGCGTCGAGCTCTGGGGTCGTCACACGTACAGAGCACTCCGGCTGGTTTGTGCAGCAGTAGATAGAGCGCCTCGGGACGGTTCAGCGCCTGCAGGCGCTGACCATCGACCTCAATATCGTCCAACTGCGCATCAGCTCTCTGGCCCAACGTCCGCACCACCGTACCGTTGAGCCGGACCCGCCCAGCTTGGATTAATTGCTCTGCCTGTCGTCGCGAGGCAACACCCCAGCGAGCAAGGATCTTCTGGAGCCGTTCAGCCATGTCTACTGCGTTCTGAGAATCTTGGCGTGGATCACCTCGGGCTGCTCGGGGGTAGCCTGGCCGTCCCCCACTGCTGTGAGTAGGAGTAGAGGCAATCGGGCGAAAAGCACCCAACACCGAACCGCAGAGCCCCCAGAGTCAGGGTAGCGCTCTGTAGTGATATTACCGAGAAGCCCAAGAGTTGGGAATAGCTTGAAGCGCAGGATTCCCAAAAGGCGCTCACTAGAATTTCTGATTGCCGATAAGCGGAGTCAAGGTTTCAAGGCAAAGCAGTGACGTTAATACTCTGGGGGACAGCCTGGCTGCGCGGCAGACGCAGACGCAACCAGGCTCCGCTGGTCTCGGGATGATTGGCCGCACTGACCAGACCACCATGAGCTTCCACAATCTGCTGCACAATCGCTAGGCCCAGACCGCTTCCCCCGGGCGCGGGACCGCTGCTGATGGCCTCAGGCGACGGATTACTGCGTGCTCCCCGAGCCGCGTCAGCGCGGTAGAAGCGCTCAAATACATAGGGGATCGCAGCATCTGGAAACCCCGGCCCATAGTCAATCACCTCGAGAATGACACTCTCAGCCTCTGCCAACTCAGGACTGCCGTTGCTGGCTTCGGCCAAAGCCGTGCTCAAGCAGACCCGAATCGGTCGATCGCAGTAGCTGTACTGAATGCTGTTGTCGAGCAAGTTCAGCAAGACGCGATAGAGGCGTTGCTCATCGGCCTGGAGGCTTAGCTGCGCCGGGCCGACATACTCTAGACGCAACTGCTTAGCGTTACTGAGTGGAGCTAGAGTCTCCCAGGCTGAGCGAACCAGTCTGGGCAGATCCACCGACTTGAGCGATAGAGCCCGTGCTGGCTGCAAGTCCAGGCGGCTGAGTTCCAGCAGATCTTGCACCAGGCTACTGAGCCGCTGGGTTTCGCTGAGCAAGCGATCCAGCCAGGGGCGCAGCGAGCCCTCTACCCGCGGCTGGATCATCTCGGTGACCAGTCGGATCGAAGTCAGGGGCGTTTTGAGCTCGTGGGCGACATCGGACGTCCAACGATTGTGCTGCTGGGCGAGCAGAACTGCCTCCCGGCGATCTTCGAGATAAACACCAACGCTGCCATGACTCAAGGGGATCCCCAGCCCACGCACAGGAACCGATTTACGCTCTGGGGGAACCGGCGGAAAGCTCCACTCGGCCTCGACGCAGCCCTGCTGTTCACGCGCACCTTCGATCAGACGGTCAAGCTCGTAAGAGCGCACCACCTCTAGCAGCAACCGCCCAAGCCGCTGCTGCTCGGGACCCGGCTCGATACCCAGCAGCTTGCGGGTCATCGGGTTCCAGTGGGTCAATCGGTTTTCGTCGTCCACCTGCAGGTAGCCGATGGGAGCTGCCGCTAGCAGACATTGGCCGTCGGCCAGCTGACTCCGCAGCGCTTGCAGCTGCTCGTTCTGGCGAGTCACCAAGCTGAACAGCCGGGGGATCGGAAACTTGGCAGCAGCCTTGAGCTCGACAGCACCTCCAGGCGACGGTGCTTGCTCAAGCAGCGTCAGCAGACGACCCAGCCGTCGCCGCACCCGGAGCTGACGCCACCAAGCGACGAACAGACCCAACATCAAACCAGCCAGAAAATAGAGCGGACCGGACGGAAAAATCGCCACAGGGGAGGGAACCATTGAGTTGCTTCCCTCATCATTAAAGCCGCCTATCCGAAGCGGTAGCCGAAGCCGCGCACGGTTACCAGATAGTCGGGATGGCTGGGATCGCGCTCCAGCTTCTCGCGTAGCCAGCGGATGTGCACATCCACGGTTTTACTGTCGCCCATGAAGTCTGGCCCCCAGACTCGCTCCAATAGTTGCTCCCGGGACCAGACGCGGCGGGGATGGGCCATGAACAATTCAAGTAGGCGAAATTCCTTCGGCGAAAAGTTGACCTCTTGGCCCCGCACTAGCACCCGGCATTCCTCGGGATACATAGTGATTTCGTTGAACTTCAGCACCACCCCCTGCGAGGGCTCCCATAGGCGGTTCTGGCGGCGCAGAATTGCACGCACCCGAGCCACAAGCTCACGCATGCCGAAAGGCTTGGTGAGGTAATCATCGGCTCCAACTTCCAGGCCGACCACGCGGTCGGTTTCGCTGTCGCGGGCGCTCAAAATCAGGATCGGCACGCTATTGCCCTCATGGCGGATTAAGCGGCACAAGTCCAAACCGTTCACGTAGGGCAGCATCAGGTCCAAAATGATCAGGTCTAGAGAGTCTGCCGTTTTGGCAACCTCCAGCGCCTCTCGACCGTCTGCGGCCACTAAGACGTCGTACCCCTCTTCATCCAGAGCCAAGGCAACCGTTTCGCGGATCAGCGCCTCGTCCTCCACAATCAGGACTCGGCCAGCGCGAACCTTTGCAGCTGTGCTTGTCGCACTTTCCAGACACGTCATCATGAGGGGGCACCTCCTATGGCCGGGCTTATCCTACCATCTCCTGTGTGGAGAAGCCGAGCATCCTGTAGTCAAAGATACTGTTTGCCTGTCTGAGAAACAACCCACTACCTGAGGCCTTTCCAGGCTTCAGGTAGTGTCTGAGAATTAGGGCAGCGAACCTTTACAGAGTTTGGCGGTGTTTGGCAACACACCAAATGTTTTTAGATTAGCGCTCTGGAAATTGCTGCAAAAAGGCCGTGACCTGCTCGGCCTTCGGCTGGGCTGCAATAGCTCCGGGCGCGGTGGTGGTGAGGGCGGCGACCGCGCTGGCGTAGCGTACCAATTGGCGAGCTTGCGGGTGATCGTCCAACTGGCTGACCGGATGCTGGCAGAGCTGGTGCAACAGTCCAGCGACAAAGGCGTCGCCAGCTCCAGTGGTGTCCACGGCGCGCACGGGGAAGGCAGGCAAGCGGCCCTCATTGCCGCCCAGGTAGTAAGCGCTGCCTCGCTCGCCAGCCGTGACCAGCACCCCCTCGACCTGCCCCAGGCGGTGGGCGATCACGCCGGGATCGGCAGTGTCGAATAGCCATTGGGCTTCGTCGTCCGAGAGTTTCAGGTAGTCCACTTGCGCCATCAGTTCCCGAATCGGTTGCACCGCTTGGGCAGGATCGGGCCAAAACATCGGACGCCAGTTGACATCGACTAGGATCTTGACGAAGTTTTGCTCGCAGAGCTTGAGCGCCCTCTGAACTGCGGAGTGAGTCTGGGGATAAGCCAGCTCCAGAGTGCCCAGCACCAAAAAGTCGGCGCTCTCAAATAGCGGTACCGGCAAGGCATCAGCAGCTAGGAAGGCATCGGCGAACTGCGTGGTATCCCGTTCCCCGAAACCGGCGAAGCTGCGCTCACCGCTCGCCTCGCGGGTGACATAAACTTGGCGGCTGGGAGCCGTTGCATGGTGCTGTACACCGCTGAGTTCAACCCCTTCGGCGCGCAGCACTGCCAGCAGGTTTTCTCCCACCTCGTCCCGGCCCACGCAGCCGATGAAGGCGCTGGGCGTGCCCAACTTGCTCAGCCCGCAGGCGACATTGGCCGGAGCCCCCCCCGGATAGGCCGTCCAGGACTCGACCTGCTCATAGCTGCGCCCCACTTGGTCGGCCAGCAGATCGAACAGCACTTCACCTAAACAGAGGACACGGGGGCTCGTCATCCCAAAATCCCAACCCTGCGCCCCTCAGCGTAGCAAAGGCAGGGTCTGGCCCGAGCCCAGCAACAGGCTAGAATCTGGGTCGGATTGGCGTGTGGATCGCATGGTTTTGAAGCTCTCGCCCGAAGATCGCATTATTGTGCCCCTCGATGTAGCGAGCGAGGCGGCGGCACTGGCGCAGGTCGCTGCTCTGCCACAGGTGCAGTTCTGGAAGGTGGGGCTGGAGCTGTTTGTGAGCTGTGGCCCAGCGCTGATCGCGATCCTGAAGCAACAGGGCAAGCGCGTGTTTCTCGACCTGAAGCTGCACGATATTCCCAACACCGTCGCGGGCGCGGCGCGGGCGGCAGCAGGCCATGGCGTTGATTTGCTCACGGTTCATGCGGCGGGCGGGCGGGCCATGCTCCAGGCAGCAGTCGCCGGGGCGGCAGAGGGGGCGGCGGCGGCCGGGGTGCCGCCGCCACGCTTGGTGGCGATCACCTTGCTGACCAGCCTCTCGGCGCGCGAGCTGGCGTTTGATTTGAAAATTCCCCTGGAGCTGCCGGAGTACGTGCTCACCATGGCGCTCATCGCCCAGGACTGCGGGCTGGCTGGGGCGGTCTGCTCGCCGCAAGAGGCCAAGGCGATCCGCCGTCTGGCTGCGGCTGAGTTCTGCTTGGTCACGCCCGGTGTACGGCCTGCCTGGAGCGCCCCCGACGACCAGCGACGACACACGACTCCTACCGAAGCCTTGCAGGCGGGCGCAGACTACCTGGTGATTGGCCGACCGATCACCACTGACCCCGAGCCTGCCCAAGCCTTTGCACGGCTGTGTGCGGAACTAGCCGAGGTGAGCCCGTGAACCGAGGGCGGACGTTGCGACCTGTTCTGGTGTGTCTGGCGCTGCTGTGGTCGCCTGGAGTGCTGGCGCGCCCGTCCTGTCCAGCGGACTTGCCGACCCTGAGCCAGCAACTGATGCGCGATCTGCCTGGCTACGCCAATCGGGCCTATGCGCGCCGCAACTTAGGTAGCCAGCTGTTGCTGCTGAGCCGTCCTGAGTTTGAGCCACTGCCTACGGGGCCGGGGCAATTGGTCCAAGGCACGCCACCGCCACGCGAGCAGGAGCCGCAGCAGATCTTTTTAGGGGCGCTGGAGCGGGTCGCGACGCCGCAGGGGGGTCGGGAGGTGGAGCAGTATCACTGGCTGTTCCTCACGCGATCTGCGGGGGTCTGGCGGCTGGCGCTGCTGTTCACGCGGACTGCCGCGCGCGACAATTCTCCTCGGCTGATTACGCCGCCTCGGGACAGCAGTGGCGGGCCGTTGGCCGAGGCAATCCGCACTTGGCTGCGCGACTGTCAGCTGGGGGCGCTGCGGGACCAGCCGCTAGCGCGACCTACTCCGGCTGCCCTGCCCTAATCTCGTCGTAGCGCTGGCGGACTTTTTGGATGTCTTGCCACATCAGCCACTTGGGGCTGCCTTTCTCGCGCGATGGGTTGCGCAACAGGTAGGCGGGGTGAAAAATCGGCATGCAATCGCGCTCGTCCCAGCGCAGCCACTCGCCTCGGATCTTGGTGATCCCCTGCTTGTTGCCGGTGAGGGCTCGCACGGCTGTGGCTCCGGTCAGCAAAATGATCTGGGGGTCTACCATGCGAATTTGCTCGAGCAGGTAGCCTTTGCAAATTTCGGCTTCTTCGGTGGTGGGGGTGCGGTTTTCGGGTGGGCGGCAGTTGTGGACTACCCCGGCGGGGGTGACAAAGTTGGCGGTGTCTTCGACGTCGATGCAGTACACCAGATGGGTGTCTGGCTTGGGGGGCAGCGGCTTGCGGCTGACTGGTTGCCAGTGGGTGATCACTGGCTCCGGCTGGTACGCCTCGGCGTTGAAGGGAATTTGGTGCAATTCCTCGGGCAGTTTGTGACGCAGGCAGGCGGGAACGTAGGGCGCAATCTGCTCTAGGAACCGCCTGCCTGCGCCGGATCGCAAACAGAGTCGCCAGGTCGTCCTCAATTGGGCGTCAGCCTGGTAACCCTGAGCGGTGAACAGTTCAGCGACCTGCTCAGCGGTTGCCTGGCTGAGGTTGCCTAGGGCGATCTCAACGTCTATGGCTTGGCTGGGCGCGCCTGGTTGGTTTTTTCGCCGCCAATCCCCGTGATCGAGGTACCAGATGGCGAGACCTAGCGGGTTCAGCAGGGTCAGGGCGGCGTGGGGAAACTGTTTTTTGCCGTCGGGGTACCACTGCTGGCGCAGGTCGTGGAGATAGGGCGTTTTGAGCAAGCTTAAGCTGATGAACTCGTCGCTGTTGCCGTTGCCCAGCTTGGCGACCACGGGCCTCAAGCTGGCAGACAAGCCAGCGAGGACTCTGGCCTTTAGCTTCAGGTAGGCGGCCTGTTGGAGGCTGTGGCGCGCCTGGAATTGTCCATCGGCGGCAATCGAGCCATTGCCCAACAAGGAGCCCAACAGAATCTGCAAGCCTCGGGGACCGGGAGCGGGTGTGCCGGTGGCAATCAGGTCATCTGTTTGTAAGTCTTCGACGGCGATCCAGCCACGACGGGTCAGGACTGGGTGATCGCCGGTCGCGGTGTAGCCAAGCTCGTCTCGGTGATTGGCTTTGTTGCCTTTGAGTGACACTCGGTACAGGGGGCGACCTTCGAGTCTGGACTGGTGCCAGCCGGTGACTCGCTTCCAGACTAAGTGCCCTTGGTCGTCTGCGCTCAGGACTTCGCCGGACCACTGGTGCTTGACGATCCAGTTCAGGCGCTTGGCACCGGCTCGGGTCAGGACTCTGGTGCTGCCCTCCAAGCACTTCACGATGTTGGCGACATAAATGTCTTGCTCGCTCAGGCGCACTGATTCCAGGATCTTCTCGAGCAGCTGGCCGGAGCGTCCGACGAAGGGCAGGCCGGTTTCGTCTTCGTGCTGTCCGGGTCCTTCACCGACGATCATGATCTGGGCGGTCTCGCTGCCGCGCCCGATGACTGCGTGGGTGCGTCCTGCTGCTAGGGCGCAGCGCTGACAGTTGTTGCAGTGTCGCGCCAGGGTTGCCATGTCTGAGTAGGTCCCTGGGGGGATCGCCACTGATCTGTCGGTGGGGATCTGCTCGGGATCGAAGTCTGAGGGTGGCGTCGGTTCGGATAAGTTGAACAGGCTGATCTGCTCGTCGGAAGACATCGTCGTCGTCAGGCAAAGGTAAATACCTGGTTATCTTACCTGACCTCACAGACGAGGCTTGGAACCTCAAGCGGGAGTCTCTGAGCTGAATGGCACTTGAGGTAGGGAAGGCGTGAGGTTGGAGAGAACCCACTCCTAAGTCAGATCCGATAGGCTGAAACCCCTAAAATCTCGTGACCGGGGCAAAACGCTCGCTGAGTGACGCCTAGGACTCGGCTTATGGCGTTTGAAGGCTCTCTTCCCAACCCACAAAGCATCATCAACGTCCTAGTTGATGCCAACGGTCCGGTGCACGCGGTTGTTTAGGCCATATTACGGTATATCATCACGCTCCAGGCGAACCTCAACCTCGCGCTCCACATACTCCCATTCTTTGCTTGCGCGCATCCGCAACAGTAATTCATCAAAAGCCTTGGTGTGCTCCGGCGCGAATTCAAACCATGTGAGAAAATCAAATGGTTCCCCGAGATCACGACAGTGAAGCAGCCGACGTGCAACCCCTGGAAGATACTCCAAACCAATGGCTGTGTGATGAGATTCTTCCTCAAAAATCGCTCGCCTCTCATCTTGTGGCATTTCCCACCACTGGACAGATTTTTTAATCGGAATAAGCACCGCCGAAATGGCTTCCGAGCGATTTAGCATAGGCTGCACTGCCCGAAGAGCATTGACTTCATCACGCACGGCATAGCGAATATTACTAGTAAAACTTTGTAGAACCCACGAACTATCCAATGGTAATTCCGCGACGACATCATTCACCACATTCACTCTTTCAACAAGCCCTAACCCAGGCCCCAAAATACCCCGCACATCTACCACTCGCCATGTACCTTGCTTACCACCAATAAACGAATATCTGTTGTCCATATTGTTCTGCAACATAACCTTAACAACTTCAGTCTAGATCCACCCAGAAGGCTGAATGGAGAAGGAACTGAGTTATCCTAACCGGGTTTAAACACCCTAAAATGAGTTTAGGCTGAAAAATGATAAGTCAGCAGAGCGGCAGTCTGTTCAAGGCGACTGAGCAAACGAGACCTACCACCTTGGCGCTCTAGTACCGGGTGGCTTGGCTGGCTTTGGGTCGGGGACAAAGTGCTTCAGTCCCGGCCATTCGCTTTCTAAGCTCGCTCGCGGAGCTGAATGCTTGACCCTTGGACCTCGGCGCTCGACCGGTCAAGTTCTGAACTCGGGCACAGGAGCGAAACGCTTCACGGGTCAAGTTTTGAGCGGGGACCACGAAGCTGGCAGCTGGGACGGTGGGGCAAAACGCTCGCTGAGTGACGCCTAAGACTCGGCTCATGGCGTTTGAGGGAAAACCAGACGCTCCTACGAAGAAATGCAGGCTAACGGCAAAAATCAGCAGCGGCAGGCAATTTCGATCACTTCACCAGCGGCTTTTATCCGTCCGCTACACTGAGATATATTGTGCCGCCGCGATCTCCCTTGCCGTTTTATAAAGCATCAATGTCAAGGTTTTCATAGAGATCGATTGATCTGAATTTGAGATTCAAAAGTACTCAAGGACAATGTAACGCTAGGATCACTGTATTCTGAGACTAGCCATTGATTAGCACCAGTTTTGATATAGTGCTCTACATGGATACTGTACTGAATCAATGAGTAGATATTCGCGGATTCAATAGTGTAGTAGCCGATGTCGAGCTGCTTGAGATATTGGTAGCCGTTGAGCTGTTCGTAGTAGGTGTAGGTGACGGTGTCGAATCTGGACTCGTCGTCTGGGTGCAGCACGGCCTCGGCATCGCCGCGAAAGTAGGAGCCGGTCATCGCTACGATGTGCGTCTTGTTGCGAGCCATGAGCTGGCGCACATGATCGCCTAGCCTGTTGTCTGGGTTGGTGGAAACGTGGTGAAATTCATCTACGGCGATCAAGCGATCGTCTAAGGCTTCTATGCCAAACTTGTCCACGGCGAAGCGGAAGGTGGCATGGGTGCAGACCAGCACCTTAGCATCGCTGGCTAGAAACTTCTTCACTGCATCCACTTTGCCGCCGTCGGTTCCCGGTGCGTCGCAGAGGTTCCACTTCGGCTCGACATGCCAATCTGCCCAAAAGCCAAACTGGCTCAGCGGCTCATCATGGAAACTAGCCCCGATTGATTTTTCTGGCACGACGATGATGGCCTGCTTGAGCTGCTGGTTCTCCAGCTTGTCTAGGGCGATAAACATCAATGCCCGACTTTTGCCAGAGGCAGGGGGCGATTTGATCAGCCGGTATTGTTCGCCGCGCTTCTGGTAGACCCGTTCCTGCATCGGGCGCATCCCCAGGGCGTTGGCGCGGGTGGAGGTGCCATCGTGGGCGTAGGTGACGGAAACGGAGGGAACAGAAATAGGACTACTCATAAATATTTTTCTATTGGAATAGTCATGTTATTGTCCGACCTGGAGCAGTAGCTCTTGAACAGACAATACTGGAATGGGCGAACTCGAAAAACCTGGCCTATCGCGGGTTACAATCGCATCTAGTCTTTGGGCGACGGCACTGAAGATCTGAACCGCATCTTCAAAATCGGTGAAATTAGAGCTAAAAGCTGATTCCAAAACGCCCCGATCGACTGGACAGATATCCATAGCCGTTAGTGTTGCTGAAACGGCTTGTCTTGCTTTTTCAAGGCTTTGGGTATGTCTGCGAGCAATGTAGAAAATATCCGTCAGGGTTGTGGCTGTGACGTAGCCGATGACTTGACCTTTGCCGACTGCTTGAAATAGGTGTTCTGCATCTTGAAAGAATAGCTCTCGCTGCAATAGAAAATCTAGGATGACGTTAGTATCAATCAGAGTTCTCATGGGAGATACTTCTCCAGTCGTCGCTCTTCTAACATAGTGGTCACTTCTTGATCGGTGGGTGCGGGTTGATCTGTCTTGAGCAATCCTCGCATCCTGTGAATTGCATCAGCACGCTTGGCGATGCCCCGAAGTCCGGTGAGGGTGCCGGGGAGGATAGCCTGTTGAGGGGGGGTGTGTTGTTTTTGCTGGAGAAATTCGGCGAACTGAAGGACTTCGTTGATTTGGTTTTCCGAGAGGGTTTGAATCAGTTGGTAGAGCTTTTCGGCGGCGGTCATGATTGTTAGGGGGTGAATGGGTTTGTACGATAGAGCAATGGGTTAAGCCACAAAATATACTAGTTCTTCAATGTAACGCTCTAATGAAATCGTTCCTTGTATAGCGGTATCACGGGTTGGCAACTCCCCCTCAATAGCAATAGTTGTCATATTGGAGAAGGATTCTGCTGCTTCGTTGGAAAAACCCATATTCTGCAGAGTATTGATCCATTGGTCACGCGGAGTTTCTACTGCCTTGACGGTTTTTTGTAAAGCTTTGGCAAATGCTGCTGCGACATCAAGCGAAGAATATCTTTCTGGTCCTTCAATGTTGTGTAAACCTGTATTCTCTACTGGCTCTATTATCAAACGTGCTGCCAACTGACCAATATCGCGTGGGGCTACCATCGGTAATACAAGATTGGTTGGAAAGAAAGTATGGATTACGCCATCCTGTTTAGCTGTTTGTAGAGAGAAGTCCCAATTACTCATGTAGTAGGCAGCGCGGATGATGCTGAATGGGATGGGCTGAGCGGCTAGTTGCTGCTCCATTTCGTAAAGAACTCCCAAATCGCCAATCCGATGACCGGGTTGCGCTCCATAAGTCGATTCGGCAACGATTTTCTCTAAGTCAGAATTCTTGATTGCTTCCAGAATGGATATCAAACTTTTTCTTTCTGCAACATCGGTATCTGTTGCAGGGTCGGCGGGTGGATTGAGTAGGAAAAGACGTTTACCCTGAGCAAGTACGCGACGTAGCTCTGAGGTGTTATGCACATCTACAACCTCTACCTGAACGCCGCGCTTCTGCCATTTAGATATGGACGAAGGACTGCGTGAGACAATAGTCACCGACTCACCTTGCGATAAGAGCGTCTGTGCTAAAGCCGAACCAATATGACCATTTCCACCAAGAATGATATACATGAGAGAAATCAAGAACGATAGGCATTGAAAAGTATATGAAAGGTGCAGTGTTGCACACAAGCAGTCTAACGACTCAAATCAGCGGCGGCAGAAGCCTTTGCCACCCCACTAGCGATTTTCGTCCGTCCGCTGCATTTGAATTGTTAGCCCTCTCGCTGCCTAACTCTGCTACATTGCCTACAAGTCCGACGCTAAAAGTCGCCCTTCAACTGGCTCATATTCATCCTCTAACAACCATGTTTGAGCCTCATCATAGGTTGCACTACTGAACACGACTTTATAACCCTCAGCCGGATCGTACACACGGCAACTTCCGGATGGATCACCTAACAACAACAAGATGTAGGGGGGAGACAGCAGCGGATCAATCCAAACTTCGACAAAGTTCCACTCACTCTTGGCTGGGTCGAGTGCGCGGGATGACGTGGTATCGATTTTCTGCATCAATTTTCACCTCTCCATAAAATAACAGAGTGCTTGAACTACCTTCAGGGCTGATTCGATAACCAATTGATTCAGAAAAGAACAAGCCGTAACGCTCATATCCTCGAATGCCCCCTGTAAACTCTCCTCTCTCAATGATGGCTTGAGCAACTCTCTCCATTGTGGCTTCATTGTTGAAAACGTGAGCAGATCTACTTCGTCTCAGTAATCGCTGCACTTGTGGTGTATCAGGTAAATGCTTTGCGATGTGTCTGGGATCGAGGCTAATCTCGCGGTCAATACCACTCATGAACCTGCCAAATTGAATTCTCTGAGAGTATCACGCTAATAGCATCAACACTACTCAAGCTTCCATATAACCAACGATTTCATGATGTTAATACTGACAAGTAACCTCTCAATTACTGTCCCAACCGAGGGCTAGAGGGCTAACGGTTCGCTTGAGGGGCTGCAAGTAACTTTCACTTACACACCATGATCTTTTTCTT
>JANNOU010000129.1:0-14054 GCA_031399305.1 Leptolyngbya sp. SOY_34_metabat_272 | reverse complement strand
TTCCTTGTCGTGTGGCATGGCTATCCTGTTAGCGTTTCTCGATTTCGGGCAGGCATTGCTTGAGTTGGAGAACCCATTGCTTGAATTTGGCTACCCGTTGCTTGATTGGGGGTGGGCATTGCTTGAATTTGGCTACCCGTTTATTGAATTCGAGTAAGCGTTTCTCGAATTTGGGTAAGCGTTTCTTGAATTCGGGTAAGCGTTGGTTGAATTTGGGTAAGCGTTTCTCGAATTTGGCTACCCGTTTGTTGAATTTGGGTAAGCGTTGCTCGAATTCGGGTAAGCGTTTCTCGAATTTGAGTAAGCGTTGGTTGAATTTGGGTAAGCGTTTCTCGAATTCGGGTACCCGTTGCTCGATAAGGGGTGAGCATTTCTCGAGTTTGGGTACCCGTTGCGCGAGTTTGGCTGCCGCTACTGCAAGACGCTGATGGCGTTGGTGTCCGGCTCGACCTTGAACACGTCCACCGAGGCTTGCAATTGCTGCGCTACTTGCACAGTCTGGCGCAGCGAGTGCGACACCTGGCGCGAGGCTGTAGACGTACGCTGAGACACTTGGGCGATCTGCTGCATTAGCTGGGTCACCGCCTGCGAACTCTGCGCCTGGGACACGGTTGCGCCCGAAATCGACTGCACCAACTGGTCGATCTGGTAAGACACATCCAGGATCTGGCCTAGGCTCTGCTTGGCGTCTTCCACCCTGCGCGTGCCTTCAACCACCTGGACCGTGCCCAGCTCCATCGCCTTGACCACTTCGCTGGTCTCCAGCTGGATGTTCTCGACGATCTGCTCGATCTCCTTGGTGGCAGTTACCGAGCGGGCGGCCAGACCGCCGACCTCCTCGGCGACCACCGCAAAGCCCCGGCCCTCCTCGCCCGCCCGCGCCGCTTCGATGCTGGCGTTGATCGACAGCAGGTTAGTTTGCAGTGCGATCTCCTTGATCAGCGACACTACCTTAGAGATCTGCTGCGACGACTCACCCAGACGCTTCACCTTCTTGGCGGTCTCGGCCACGGTCTCGCGCAGGTTCAAAATGCTGCGCACCGTGTTGTCCATGGCCACGCCCCCGGCCTGCGCTGTGCTAGAGGCGGCGCGTGCCACCTCGGCAGCTTGGCGGGCGCTCTGGGCCACGCTCTGGATCGAGGCGGTCATCTGCTCCACCGAGTCCAGGGTGCGCGTGGTCTGCTCAGCCTGCTGCAGCGCTTCGTCGGCCAGTTGCCGGATCGCGACCTCGTTGGCCCCGAGCGAGGAGTTAACCTGGGCCGTGGCCTGTTTCACCTGGGTCACAATCTGCCGCAGACTCTCGATGATCGCGTTGAAAAAGTCGGCTACCGTGCCGATGTCTTCGCCGGTCACCTCGGCGCGCACGCTGAGGTCGCCCTGCGCTGCGGCTTCGATGTCGCTGAGCAGTTCTACCAGCTGGCGCTGCAGGGCCTCTTTCTGCTGGCGCTGCTCTTGCGAAACCGTTTCTGCCGTCCGACGTGCTTGCCCCACCTGCTCGAGCAGATCGGCCTGTTCCAGCGCCACGCCGATCTGAATGGCAGCCTGCTGAAGCCAGTTGATTTCGTTCTCCAGCCAGGTGCGCGGCCCCGAGCACTGTTGAGCGCAGATCAGGCCCAGCAACTGGCCGCGCAGCACCACCGGCACGATCAAATTGGCCCGGATCGACAGCTGCTCGTAAAACTTGACATGGCACTCGGCGATGCCCGCGCTGTAGATGTCGTGAATCGGGAAAATGCGACCGTTGCGATACAGCTTCACCCCCTCGTCTGACTCGGTGAAATAGGTGTCGCTCAAGTGAAATGACAGACACGATGGCCAGCCCGGCGCGACCACTTCAGCCACCACCGTGCCGCTCCAGTCCGGCTCAAAGCGATAGACAAACACCCGCTCGGTGTTCAGCGCATTCTGAATCTCGTTCACCGCCGCATCGAGAATGTCGTCCAGGTTGAGCGATTGCAGAATCTTCAGGGTCATATTGGCGAAGGCTTGGGCACGCTTGCTCTCGCCTTGCCGCGCCTGTTCCACCTGCTGGAGCAAATTGGCTTGGCCCAGCGCAAAGCCTACCTGCTGCGCCACCTGTTTGAAAAAATCAATTTCGAGATCTTTCCAAGCGCGTGGCCCCGAGCACTGGTGCGCGATCAAAAGGCCATACAACCGACCTTCGCCCAGCACCGGCACCACCAAATTGGCCTTGACTTCAAACGGCTCCAACGCCCGCAGCTGCGCCACACCGAGACCCGCCTCGAAAATATTTTCAACGGCGCTGACCTGGCCGCGCTCATAGGCGAGCCGTTGCTCGCGATCCTGCGGTGCCAAGATCTCGCCACCCAGCGCTGATGGCCAATGGCGCTCCACCGATTCAGCCACCACCGTGCCCCGCCACTGCGGATCGAATTGGCAGAGCACCACCCGATCGGTGCGCAGAATTTCGCGGGCTTCGTTCACCGCTGTCTGACCAATGTCCGCCGGATCCAGCGACTCGCGAATGCGGGAAGACACCGCCACCAGCAGACGAGCCCGTTCGGCCTCCACTTCGCGCTTGCGCAGCAGGCCCTGCAATTGATCGGCCATCTGGTTGACCGCCAACCCCAGCGCTGCCAGCTCCGCTTCCCCTTCTAAGTCCTGACGAGCCACCCGCTCGCTCTGGCTGAGCGAAGTCCGCAACGACGGCGTACTCCGGCGCGACGGCAGCACCTGAGACGGCAGGACATTGGACGGCAGGACGCTAGACGGCGTCACCTGAGATGGCGGCACTGTCACGGCATCAATCACCGACTGCAGCAGCACCGGTGTCAGGCGCTCCGGCTCCAGGCGGGCGGGCGACACCGTCTCGGCCTGAGCCGGACTCGCCTGCTGGATCGAGCCATTTTCTAGCTGCGCCAGCGACGCCCGCGCACAGTCCGCCAGCTTCGGATCGTCGGCCAGACGCAGCACTTCCTGGAATTGAATGCGCGCCGCATCCAGATAGCCCGCCTCGCGATAGGCCGCACCCAGCAAAATCCGCATCTGCGGATCCTTAGAATTTTCCGAGGCCAGATAGGCAAATTGCTTCATAGCCTCCTCGTACCGCCCCTGCGTGTAAGCCTCAAGCGCTTGAATCAGCTGATCCGTCATACCGAAAACCCCTTAAAGCAATCGCAAATTCATAAACCTGATTCCAGTCCCACCGGTAGTGCCTAATCGCCCTGCAACCGCGAAGCCTGAACCAGGGCTCGCACATCCAGAATCCACAGCGTTTCTGTCTGCTGAGGCACGCAGCCGCGCAAATAGGGAGTTAATTCAAAGCTCACGGTTCCGACGGGCGAGCGAATGGCCTCGGCACCGAAGCGCACGATCCCCTGAATCTCTTGAACCACCAGGCCCAACGGCACTTGTCCAACCCGCGCAATGATCAGGTTGTAGCGCTGCCGATTCGTGTCCAGCGGCTGCGCTTTCAGCAGTTGCGACAAGTCAATCACCCACAGCACCCGGCTGCGCCGATTCAGCAAGCCCAACACACACAACGGCATGTTCGGCATCGGCGTGACGCGTGGTGCAGGCACCACCAACACATCCTGTACCTGCTCCATCAGAATCGCAGCAGGTGTTTGCGCATCGAGTTGGAAGCGCAGATAAGCGTCCCCCAAGCTGTGCAAGGAACGGCTGAGTGGTGCCGCGTTTGCTGTGACCGCATCCATAGTGCCTAAGCCACCACCGACTCAATGGCCCGGATTAGCTGCTCTCGCGTGACTGGTTTGGTGACGTAGGCGTCAGCGCCCTGTTTCATGCCCCACAACCGATCAATGTCCTGCGTTTTGGAGGTGCAAATCACGATTGGCACCTTTTCGGTGACCGGGTGTTTCTTGAGACTGCGACACAGCTCAAAACCGCTCATCCCCGGCATCACGACATCGGTCACCACGACATCGGGCTTCTGGGCCAAGGCTTGGCTCAGCGCTTCTTTGGCCCCGGTTGCATTGAGCACGGTGTAGCCACTTTCACGCAGATAGTGACTCATCAGCTCCAACTCAGAAGGCGTATCATCGACAACCAAAACTGTATTCATGTCCAGTCTCCTCCAGCAGCATCGTGACTAGGCATCGTTGTTGAGTTTGGAGAGGCACCCCAACCAGTTGTGCAGACTTTAGATCGCAGCTTCAAACCGCAGACTGCAATCGTTTGCCAATCACTGTCAGCAGAGTTTTGGCATCAAACGGTTTGGTGATGTAGTCCGAGGCTCCAACCAGCCGTGCTCGCGAGCGATCAACTAGGCCATCACGCCCGGTCAGCATCACAATCGGCGTCTGACGCAGCGCCGAGCACTGCTTGAGCATGCGACACATTTCATAGCCGTCCAGGTCGGGCATGGAGATGTCCATCAGCACCAGCGCAGGCTTTTCTCGCATCAGGGGCAAGAGCGCTTGCAAGGGGTCAGTTAAACTCAACACGCAATAGCCTTCCGCTTCCAAAATCAGCCGCACCTTGCGCTGGATCGTGGGGCTGTCATCAATGCAGGCAATCGTCAGCCCGCGCGCTGGCACTGCCTGCTCAAACGGCTCAAACGGCCCCAGCGTAATCGCCTCTGCCTGCACCAAATCGGCCAGAGCCGAGGCAACTCGCAGCAGATCAGCATCCAACCGCGCGGCCAATTCATAGATGCACAAGCCCTCTGCTAACGCCTCCAGTGGCGTCTGCTGCGCATTTGGTCCACGCGCCAGCCGCAGCTTACCCTCCAAGCGACGCACTGACTGTTCGGGGGCAACCAGCAGGGGACGCTGCAGCGGCGAACCAATATTGGCTTTGAGCCGTTGCCAGCCCGTCACCTGATACGACAGCGGCAGCGCCTCTGACAGCGGCACCGAGAGCAGAATCGGATCCAGCCCAGTAGCCCGGTCAAACAGCAGCGTTGCCTGAGGCAGGGCCATGCAGTGCACCAGAGCGTCCCGCGTGAGTAGATAAAGGAGCTTGCGCAGTTGAGGCAGGCTCAGCATTCCGGCTTGCCAGCTCTGATGCAGAAACTCATAGTCCGACTGACTCAACTGCGCGGGTAAAAGCTTGACCAACTGCGGCTCATTGCGCTGCAGCACGTAAACCAGCCGTTCTCGCTGCCCGAGCGAACTGGTGGCGAAGTGAACTTGACCGCCCCCTGCATGAATCCGCCAGATCACCGGATCGGTCTCCGTCTGGCGTACTGTTAAGCGGCCCGATACCCGGCGCTCAGCAATATTTTGCAGAACTTCTAGCGGGGATGCGAATGCAGTCGCCCGTTGAGAAGGAGCAGCGGTCATCGTGGCCAAAACTGGGCTGTGGGCCTGATCAGAGGCGTTGACCATAACGACTACATTGAACTCTCTGCCTGGGATGACAACCGATGTCAATCGGTGGCGATGCAACCCAGCAAGTGAGCGCCCTTGAGATATTTCTTACACCAACGGTTTGAAATATCCGGCTGAATTTACGATGTTTAGCCTATTTTTCACGCAGTTTATACTGTTGCACTTACAACATCTTTCTGGGCTTTCTCCGAGTTTACACGGAGAGAGTGAGAGATCCCGGCAGGCTGCCCTGACAGCCACGACCGCGCAGCGATGTGGCAAGCAGGAGATAGTCGGGAACTGACTGCTCAACCTGATACGTGGATATTCCCGTATGCTGCCCCCGCCAACTATATCCTCGCAGCCCGAGCCCCCGCCGATGCCTTAACAGAACTTAGTAGTGCTGGATCACCTGCGGCTGGCTCGGAGGGCTGAATGTTAGGCTAGGGCAGGTATTAAGGCAGACTTGCAAGTCATGACTAGAGTGGTCGCTGCCCTGTCGGGTGGGGTAGATAGTTCAGTCGCGGCAGCGATTCTGCACCATCAGGGCCATGAGGTGACGGGTCTGACCCTCTGGCTGATGAAGGGCAAGGGTCAGTGTTGCTCTGAGGGCATGGTGGACGCGGCCCGCATCTGTGAGCAGCTGGGCATTGCCCACCACATTCTGGACAGCCGCGAGGTTTTCCAGGAGAGCATTGTTGAGTACCTGGTAGCAGGCTACGCAGCGGGCAGCACCCCTCTGCCCTGCTCGCGCTGCAATAAGACGGTTAAGTTCGGCCCGATGCTGCGCTACGCCCGCGAGCAGTTAGGGATTGACACCGTCGCTACCGGCCACTACGCCCGCCTGGATGGCGACGAACAGAGCGGGCGCTACCGCCTGCGCCGCGCTGTGGATCTGGGCAAGGATCAGTCCTATTTCCTCTACGAACTGTCGCAGGAGCTGCTGGCCGGCTCACGCTTCCCGCTGGGCGACCAGACCAAGACGGAGACCCGTCGGATCGCGGCTCAGTACAACCTGGCAACCGCTGAGAAGCCCGAGAGCATGGACCTGTGCCTGGTGGAAGCCCACGGCTCAATGCGCGAGTTCCTGGATCAGTACATCCGCCCGACTCAGGGTGAGATTGTAGACGCTCAGGGCAAGCTGCTGGGCCAGCATGAGGGGGTGCATCACTACACGATCGGCCAGCGCAAGGGCTTAGGGATTGCTGCCGCCGAGCCGCTGTACGTGATTGGCCTGGATGCCGGTCGCAATCGGGTGATCGTGGGCGGGCGAGACAGTGCCCAGAGCCCGGAGTGCCAGGTCCACTTGGTGAACTGGGTGTCGATCCCGCTACCAGATGCGCCGATTCAGGCTCAGGTTCAGATCCGTTACCGCGCGCAGCCGGTCGAAGCAACGGTCATTCCTCTGCCGCAGAACCGCGCCCGTATTGTGTTTGCTGAGCCCCAGTTTGGCGTGACGCCGGGGCAGGCTGCCGTCTGGTACAACCCCGACCCAGAGGGCGATTGGGTGCTGGGTGGTGGGCTGATCGAGCCGGGCTAAGGCGCGGGCAAGCGGCAGCTACCATAGGGTATCTGGCCTCTGCTCTGGCTTGCCCCCATGAAACCTCTGCTCCACCAACTTCAGCTCCGGTTCAGCAATGCCCTGAGCGCAGCTTTTGGCCCCGACTTTGCCGACAGCGATCCGCTGCTGGCGGCCGCCAGCGATGCCAAGTTCGGCGACTACCAGTGCAATGTAGCGCTGTCTTTGGCCAAACCACTGGGCCAGAAACCCCGTCAGATCGCTGAGCAAATCGTCGCCAAGCTAGACGTCAGCGACTTGTGCGAACTGCCAGAAATTGCAGGGCCCGGTTTCATCAACCTGCGGCTGACCCGGCGCTACTTGGAAGCGCAGCTGATGCTGAGCCAGACTGACCCACGCCTGGGCGTCGCTGCGGTTGAGCAGCCGCAGCGGGTGGTGCTCGATTTCTCCAGTCCCAACATTGCCAAAGAGATGCACGTGGGCCATTTGCGCTCGACGATCATCGGCGAATCGCTGGCGCGGGTGCTGGAGTTCCTGGGCCACGACACACTGCGGCTCAACCATGTCGGTGACTGGGGCACACAGTTCGGCATGTTAATCGCCCAGCTCCAGGACGTGTACCCTGAGGCGCTCACTACCGCAGCGGCCTTGAACCTGGGCGACCTGGTCACCCTCTACCGGGCCGCCAAACAACGCTTCGACACTGACGCAGCCTTCAAGGAGCGCTCGCGTCAGATGGTGGTGGCGCTGCAATCGGGCGATCCGGCGGCGCGTCATGCCTGGCTGCTGCTGTGTGACCAATCTCGGCGCGAGTTTCAGGCGATCTATGACCTGCTGGAGGTGCGCTTGCAGGAGCGCGGCGAGTCGTTCTATGAGCCCTACCTAGCCGAGGTAGTGAAGGAGCTAGATCAGCTGGGCCTACTGGTGGAGAACCAAGGCGCAAAGTGCGTGTTCCTGGAGGGCTTCACCAACAAAGAGGGCGAACCGCTGCCGGTGATCATCCAAAAGAGCGACGGCGGCTATAACTACGCCACCACCGATCTGGCGGCCATTCGCTATCGGGTGCGGCAAGACCAGGGCCAGCGTCTGCTCTACGTGGTGGCCTCCGAGCAAGATCTGCACCTACAGCAGATCTTCACCTTGGCCCGCAAGGCGGGTTGGTTGCCCGAAGGCGTGATCGCGCTTCATGTGCCCTTCGGCCTGGTGCTGGGCGAGGACGGCAAGAAGCTCCGAACTCGCTCCGGCGGCACCGTCCGTCTCCAAGACCTACTGGACGAAGCGATCAGCCGCGCCCGCGCCGACCTAGAGGCCCGCCTGCAAGAGCGGGACACGAGCGAGTCGGAAGACTTCAAAGCCCAGGTCAGCCAGCGCGTGGGCTTGAGCGCCGTCAAGTACGCCGACCTGTCTCAGAACCGCACTAGCAACTACGCCTTCAGCTTCGATAAAATGCTCTCGCTTAAGGGCAACACCGCCCCCTACATGCTTTACGCCTATGCTCGCGTTCAGAGCATCGGTCGCGAGGGCGGCATTGAGTTTGTCGGGCCTGAGTTCGCCGCACTGCGTGGCAGAACGCCGGTCAACCTAGAGCAGCCCACAGAGCTTGCCCTCGCCAAACACCTGCTGAGCTTCGGCGAGGTGGTATACCAGGTGGCCGACGATCTGCTGCCTAACCGCCTGTGCCAATATTTGTTTGAGCTCAGCCAGAAATACAACCAGTTCTACGAGAACTGCCCCGTGCTCAAGGCCAGCGAGCCCACACGCAGCTCCCGCCTGATGCTCTGCGACACTGTAGCCCGCACCCTCAAACTGGGCCTGTCCCTCCTGGGCATCTCGGTCCTAGAACGCATGTAAGCCGCTCTCACCAGCGAGCCTCGCAACCTCAGCGACGAAGTTCTGGAACTTGTGCCCGAGTCTCCGCAACTCGACATCGAGCCTCCGAACCTCGCGAGTGAGCCTCTAAAACTCATCAACCAGCCCCTGAGCCGTGTGAACGAGCCTCTGGAACTCCCCAACCAGCTTCCGAACCTCGCGAACAAGTCTCTGAAGCTCGACATCGAGCCTCGCAACCTCGTGAACGAGGTTCTGGAACTCATCAAAAAGCCTCTGAAGCTCGTGGGCGAGTCTCAGAGGCTCATTGGAAAAGACTAGAACGGGACTGACGGGGCTCGAACCCGCAACTTCCGCCGTGACAGGGCGGTGCTCTAACCAATTGAACTACAGTCCCTTGAGTCGAGCGAATTTCATTGTGCAGAACCAGGGAGCACTTTGTCAAACACCCATTGCATCAATCTGGTCTTCCCCAGCCGTTACCCCCTGCCGCTAGATTAAAATGGAGCAACTGAATCTCAGGGTTTGCGAGCGGCAGCCCATCGGGAGAGGTGGCAGAGTGGTCGAATGCGGCTGACTTGAAATCAGTTGTGGCGCAAGCTACCGGGGGTTCGAATCCCTCCCTCTCCGTCCCCACCCAACGGGCTAAAACCGGTGAAGTGCGCACTTCACGGCCTATCTATCTTCGCTAACTCGCCAGGTATTCGCGCACGGCAGCACGACGGCGGCGCAGCTTATCCAGAGCCTGGTTCTCCAGCTGACGCACCCGCTCGCGGCTGATGCTGAGCTGCTTGCCCACCTTGGCTAGCGACAGCTCTTGCCCGTCGCGCAGGCCATAGCGCAGGGAGATTACCTCCCGCTGCTGAGGGGTCAGCTCATCTAGCAGGCTGTTCAGGTCATCACGCAGCGACTCGCGGGTAGTGTGGTCCTCCGGCGAAGGCCCCTCGTGCTCCAACAGATCGCCAAGCTCCGTATCCTGGTTGTCGCCCACCCGCAGCTCCAGCGAAACCGGCTGACGGGCGATTTGCAGACACTCGCGGATCTGCTCTGGCTTCAGGCCCAACCGATCGGCGATCTCGGTGGCTGTGGCCGTGCGCCCCAACTCCTGCGACAGCTGACGCTGAGTGCCTTTGATCTTGTTCAACTTCTCTGTGATGTGGACCGGCAGCCGGATCGTACGGCCCTGCTGCGCAATCGCCCGCGTAATCGCCTGACGAATCCACCAGTAGGCGTAGGTCGAGAACTTGAAACCACGCGTGGGGTCAAATTTGTCCACGCCACGCTCCAAGCCCAGCGTCCCCTCCTGGATCAGATCCAGCAGTTCCAGGTTGCGCTTTTGGTACTTCTTGGCAACTGAGACCACCAATCTCAGGTTGGCCTCCATCATCCGCCGCTTGGCCTGTTTGCCTCGGCTTAAGATAGACTGGAGGTCGTCTAGGCTGAGGTTAGCCTGGTCAGACCATTCCGGGTCGGTCGGCTCCCGCCCAAGCTTCTCGCTCAGGGCATCCCGAGTTTCCCTCAGCTTCATCATCTGCTGCACCTGCTTGCCGAACACGATCTCTTGCTCGTGAGTCAACAACGGGATGCGACCAATCTCGTGGAGATAGGTACGCACCATGTCAGCTGTGAAATTCGGGCTTGCTGCGGCCTTCTCAGACCGCTTTGTCGTCGTCTTCGTTGATTGCATGAAATTGTCCTTGACCTCCCCCTCGTCGGGAGATTGGGAACACAGCGAGAAACAGGGATTGAGATATTTCAGGGTTAGATCTGCTGCCTCGCATCTTGACCCTGGAGGTTTTGCCTACAAAGGCACACAGCATTTACACATGAGGACCGCAGCGACACCCCCTACTGCAGCTCCTCAACCAACTCAAGGGGTAAGTCGAAGCCAAACTGAATTCATGTTCACTATTTCATGGTATTACAAGCTAACCCTCAAGTAAAGTACTGATGAACTAGCCTCAGTCAAGGGCTAGACCCACCAGAGTCCAGACTCTGGGCACAATGCCTAGGTTCCATCAACAGGAGCTAGCTAGGTGTGGATTACCGGCCGAAAGCTCGCCCAAATCAGAGCCTCAATCTAGATACGTTGATCTTCAGCCGCCCAGATGCTCGCAGGGTAATTTATCAAGGCCAGATGAAGTTGGGGTTTTTACCTGCGTGAGCTAGTGCTAATTGCTCATAGTGACGGGCGTGCTGGACCAAATCGGCGACTTCTTGATCGCCCAACTGCCGCAGGGGCTTGGCGGGCACCCCAGCCACTAGGGTGTGCGGTGGCACGTCTCGGGTCACCACCGCCCCTGCGGCCACGATGCTGCCGCTGCCCACGCGCACCCCGTCCAGGACCACTGCACCAATACCGATTAAGCTGCCCGCCTCAATGTGAGCCGAGTGGATCACCGCCCGGTGGCCGACGGTCACGTAGTCTTCCAGGCAGGTGATTTGGCCGGGATCACCGTGGAGGATCGCGCCATCCTGAACATTAGTACAAGCGCCGATTTCGATTGCCTCGACATCTGCCCGCACTACCGCCCCATACCAGATACTCGCTCCCAGCCCAACCTGGACGCGGCCCAAAACCGTAGCGTTGCGGGCGACGAATGCAGCAGCCGAAAGATCAGGCACCTGGAGCTGAGTGGGAGACGTCAAAAAAGGGATTGGGGTTGACGGGGCAAGGTCTGAATCGCGCAGTTGGTTTGAGGCGCTACCGCTATAATAGGGCGGACAGAGAGCTTAGCCTCGTCTCGTTTCTGCCGCCCGCCCCGATGAGGATAGATGAGGATAAGTGATGAATCCTGCACTGCAATATCCCATCTTTGGTCCGGAGATCCAGTGCCCACATTGTCGCCATGTGATCCCAGCCCTCACGCTGACGGACACCTACCTGTGTCAACGGCATGGTGCCTTTGAGGCCGACCCCAAAACTAAGGAGCTGGTTCATCTGCAATCCAGCCGTCACTGGCGGCTCTGGAACGGTGAATGGTACCGCCAACACACCCACCCTGACGGCATTCGTTTCGAGATTCATGAGGCTCTGGACCGTCTGTACACCCAGGGCTATCGGGCAACGCGGGTGATCATTGCTTGCCGCTATCGTGAGCTGGTCAGCGCTTACCTAGAGCGCACTACTCCCTGGCGGGGCCAGAGAGAGTTGGAGTCCACAGCTCGGCACCGTCTCTATGGTCTGCCGGTGGAGTTTAGCTCGTTGGCTGAAGAAGATCCCCGCTGGGCTGTGATCAACTTTGATCTGGTGAAAGAGCCTGGCACCCCGATCCGCTATCCCTACTTTCGGCTGTTTGAGTGAGCTCGCTGTCACGCCTCAATCCTCACCACACCTCAATTCGCACGGCTGACATCTTTCGTGCCATCCAGTTCTACGAACTTTTGGGCTTTGAGATTGAGGAGCGCTTCACCACTGGCATGACCCTGGCTTGTTGGCTGCGGGGGTCGGGCGGTCGCCTGGAGTTGATCCAGATCCCAGAGCCCAAGCCTGCACCGGATGCCTTCGGCGATGAACACTACGTCGGCTACTACCATCTATCCTTTCAGGTGGCGGACCTAGTGCAGTTACTGTCAGACTTATCGCAGGTGCAGCCGCTCAAGTTGCTGCTTGAGCCCACTGAACAGATGATTGGCACTCAAGCCTACCGCGTTGCCTTCGTTGCGGATCCCGACGGTTTGCCAATTGAATTCTTGCAACCTTTGAGCTGACGCCCTAAACCGAGAACCCCCCTGAAGCTTAGGGGGGTTCTGGAGTTTGACGGACCTAGGAACTAGTCAAGGTTATCCATCGCAAGCACGGGTTCGGTCTTGCGGTCGATGCCCTTCTCGAAGCCAGCAGCAGCAGCGCGAGCGCGGCCAGCGTGCCACAGATGGCCCACCAGGAATAGGAACGCCAGCACGAAGTGCGAGGTGGACAGCCAAGAGCGGGGTGATACGAAGTTCACCGAGTTGATCTCCGTAGCCACACCACCTACCGAGTTCAGCGAGCCCAACGGTGCATGCGTCATGTATTCCGCCGCACGACGAGCCTGCCAGGGCTGGATGTCGTTACGGATTTTATCAATGTCCAGGCCATTGGGGCCGCGCAGAGGCTCAAGCCAGGGAGCACGCACATCCCAAAAGCGCATGGTTTCACCGCCGAAGATCACCTCACCGGTGGGCGAGCGCATCAGGTACTTGCCCAGACCCGTAGGGCCTTGAGCAGTCGCCACGTTAGCACCCAGCTTCTGGTCGCGGATCAGGAAGGTCAAGGCTTGCGCCTGAGAGGCTTCAGGACCCGTGGGGCCATAGAACACACTAGGGTAAACGGTGTTGTTGAACCAAACAAAGCAGGTCGCGATGAAGGCCATCAACGACAGCGCGCCCAGGCTGTAGGACAGGTAAGCTTCACCTGACCAGATG
This sequence comes from Leptolyngbya sp. SOY_34_metabat_272, assembly GCA_031399305.1. Lineage (GTDB taxonomy): Bacteria > Cyanobacteriota > Cyanobacteriia > FACHB-261 > FACHB-261 > FACHB-261. The sequence continues at coordinate 1,010 of JANNOU010000129.1, read as the reverse complement.
AAGGCACGACGCGCCCAGGCAAAGGGCTTGGTTATGATGTGCCAGATGCCGCCAGCAATGCAGATAAAGCCAACCCAAATGTGGCCACCGACTACATCTTCAAGGTTGTCGACACTAACAATCGAACCTTCACCGCCGAAGGGCGACTTAACCAGATAGCCAAAGATCGCAGCTGGGTTAATCGTTGGGTTGGTGATCACGCGGACGTCACCGCCGCCCGGTGCCCAGGGGTCATAGAGTCCACCAAAGGCCATTGCCTTCAGCACCAACAAGAACGCACCAAACCCCAACACAATCAAGTGGAAGCCGAGGATGTTGGTCATCTTGTTCTTGTCACGCCAGTCGTACCCGAAGAACGAAGAGTAGTTCTCCAGGACCTCCGGTCCACGAAGGGCGTGGTAGATGCCGCCAAAACCCAGCACGGCGGAAGAAATTAAGTGCAGAACCCCGACCACAAAGTAGGGGAAGGTGTCAATGACTTCACCACCTGGGCCAACGCCCCAGCCTTGACTGGCCAAGTGGGGCAGCAGGATTAGCCCCTGCTCGTACATCGGTTTCTCAGGGATGAAGTGGGCAACCTCAAACAGAGTCATCGCCCCAGCCCAGAATACAATCAGACCTGCATGTGCTACGTGAGCACCCAGCAGCTTACCGGACAAATTGATAAGACGAGCGTTCCCAGCCCACCAGGCAAACCCGGTAGCATCTTGGGTACGACTCCCCACCATGCTTGAGTCATAGGTTGCTGTCACAGGAGTAAAACCTCTTTCAAGAGAGTTAAGCAATTACCACAAAAAGGAAAGTCTGAGTCCAGGTTGGGGCGGTTGCCCGCCCCTGACTAAAGAATCAGATTAGCTCGTTTGGAGACCTTACAGAGCGTTGCCGCGAGGGAGAACTTCCTCAGGGAAGAGGAACTGCTCATGCGGCTGGTCCAGCGGTGCCATCCAGGCCCGAATCCCCTCGTTCAACAAGATGTTCTTGGTGTAGAACGTCTCGAACTCCGGGTCCTC